>CAJWPN010000003.1:0-71404 GCA_913045345.1 uncultured Gemmatimonadales bacterium | reverse complement strand
GTGTCAATATTTGAATCAACTGTTTCATGAGTGCCACTATTCCAAACCCATTCAATAGTGTCGCCCACATTTACCGCAACAATATCTGGAACAAAGGTATTTTCAACTTGAAGAATCGTGACTGTCTTTGGAGGATCCGGAATTGTCTCTGGCAAACAGCAAGCAGCTAAAACTCCGCACGTGCTTGTGTCACAATCCGATGCAGCGTTATATGTGCCCCCAAGATCTTCACACGCTCCGCGATACAGCAACAAGCAGTCTCCTGTATTAAAACAGCATGCTCCTTCGCAAGGCGCATCGACGCAAAATGCTCCCGGAATATAATCCCCATCAAGTGACAAGCATGTCGGAAGCGAAGTGTCATCACATTCGCCCAAAGGAAGACAGCACGAGCCTGAACAAGGAGCAGTCGAACAAGTACTCCCAGCAAGAAAAACACCATCCAAATCGTTGCATTCAGTGAGCGAGCTTACATCTTGGCATGTTTCACTGCCAAGACAGCATGCACCAGCCACATCGCATACGCCTATGACACACTCGATGTCATATCCTTGCCATTCACCCAAAACATCTATGCAGCCATATTCTGTTGTCTCAACACATGTAGAGAACTCCACACAACACGCACTAATACATGGGTCTCCAACGCACGAGCCGCCTGCTCGCCAGTTTGTTCCATTTAACTCATTGCAGGCATCTTCTGTGAACAACTCAACACAACTACCACTAGGCAAACAACAAGAACCCGCTAAGTCGCATCCAATAGAGCAATCCGTGCTGTACCCGGCAAAAATGCCTCCTACCAAGGTGCAACTGCCACCAGAAATTTCTTGACAAGAGCCATCATCAAAGCAGCAAGCTCCCAAACAAGTTACATTCGTGCAGGGAATTGCTATCCCTAAAAATTGACCATTTTGAGCCTCGCATCGTGATTGGGTTGTAAAAACACATCCTCCATCAGGAATACAACAAGCCCCTTGATTTTGGCATGGGCCATCATCAAGATCGCCATCGCCATTGGGGTCACACACTTCCCCCTCGAAAAAATCTCCACCCAACAGAGCAAAACATGTTTCTTCAGAAATATCTACACACAGACCACTGTCAAGACAGCAAGCGCCTTGGTCCCCTGGGATTTTTGCTTGGTGCACATGAGCAATCATTGTTTCAAGAATAAATGGTTGTGCTTCCATTCCAAGCATTCGAACATGTGTTTCATTTGGTCCTGCAACTGGCGCATCGCGAAAAGGACTATATATACCCCATTCGGGGTCAATATCATCATTATATTGTCGCCCAATAATAGGTGGCTCAATTGCTCCAGACAAAGGAACTTGAATTCGAGGTAGGGCTGAATCCTCAAAGAAAAAGTCTGGCAACATTGAATGCATTCGCCATTCATCATCATCATCGCGGTAGCTCAACAAATTCGCACTAAACCCTGCAGCTGCAACTCGAGCTTCCTCGACTTCTTCTGGAGCCTTCTTATCCGGAGTGTCAGTGATTTCAAGGTCAATCTTCCTATCAGCGGAGTCTGAGTGAGTTACCCTGACACTTACCGTATCACCTGGTAAGTAGTACTCATCCAGTGCTTCGTCCTCGTCTATCCCAGCATTGCTTAGCGAGATGAACCCTTCGACCTCATCCCCAAGATCAATGGTCAACCCCTCCTCTTCTATACGCACCACTACGCCGGATGCTTCAACTTTCGGCGCAAACCGCTCAACAAGGGCCGGCCAAGGATCATCAGTGAGTTGTTTTAATCCCAAAGAAATCCGTTTGTTTTCGGGATCGACATCTAGAACCATTACATCAATGTCCTGGCCCTTATTTACGATCTCCGCAGGATGCTGAACTCTTTTTGTCCAACTCATATCTGATACATGGACAAGTCCATCGATCCCGTTTTCGATCTCTACAAATGCGCCAAACGAAGTGAGATTTCTAACTGTCCCACCGAGAGTCGTTCCAGTTGGATATTTCGCCGGTAATGCCAGCCATGGATCTTCTTCGATCTGCTTCATTCCTAGGGAGATCTTTTCATCCTCTGGGTCAACCCGAAGAACCACTCCTTCGATCTCTTCATTAATTTCAACTACCTTAGAAGGGTGTCTTATATTTCGAGTCCATGACATCTCTGAGATATGTACCAGCCCTTCTACACCACGCTCAAGCTCAATGAAGGCGCCATAATTCGTAATAGACACCACCTTACCATGTACACGAGCACCAACTGGATATTTCTTGCCAATGTCCGTCCATGGGTAGGGAAGTAATTGCTTAAGTCCGAGTGAGATTCGCTCTCGGTCCCAATCGATATCTAGGACTTTCACGTCTATGGCTTTCCCTATGTCAACAACCTCAGAAGGATGTCCGACACGACCCCATGACATGTCAGTGATATGCAGAAGTCCATCGAGCCCTCCAAGATCGATGAAGGCACCAAAATCGGTGATATTCTTGACCTGTCCTTCTCGCACCTGACCGATGAGAAGTTCCTTGACCAGTGTCTCTCGCTTTTTCTCGCGCTCACCCTCAAGTATCACTCTTCTTGAAACTACGATGTTTCGCCGACGCTTATTGAGTTTGATGATCTTGAATTTATAGACCTCTCCTATGAGGTCTTCGATGTTTGGAACCCTCCGCAGAGCGATCTGTGATCCCGGAAGGAATGCATCCACTCCCATGAGATCCACAGTGACTCCACCCTTGATCTTTCGCACTAAAGTTCCGTTTACTGGGCGATCTTCGTCATGCGCTTCGCGGATTTTCTCCCAGACCCTTAAGAAATCGGCCTTCTTTTTCGACAAGACGACAGCACCATCGTCATCTTCAAGACTTTCGAGTAAGACCTCAACATCTTCCCCTTCAGCTGGAAGATCTTTGAATTCATCAATAGGAACTGCCCCTTCACTCTTAAAGCCGAACTCTAAGATCACGACTGCATCAGTCACCTTGAGAACAACGGCCTTGACGATTCCTCCTTCCTTGAATTCTTGAAAATCTGCACTAAAGTGAGAAAGGAGAGTCTCAAAATCTTCTTTTGAAGTAGAGAGTTTCTCTTCTCCATATGGATCGTTGAAGAGTTCTGGTGAAATCCCATCAACAGGCTCGTGCACAGAGCTCATAACCTGTGCTTCTTGGGCGGATAACGTTGTCACTTCTCCCGTCATGGCGTCGACCACGGTCTCTTCACCGGGTTCTAGGTCTTCGTCAGCCGAACCTTCGGCCCCTGTTTCCAGATCCTGCGGATCCGAGTCGTTTTCAGGCTCTAGGATATCACTCATCACAACTCCAATCGTTATCCGAACGGATGTAAGGACAACGGAACCGGCGCTTGGAGGACAAGCCCAGGTTAAAGGTTATCTAGGATTGGAAAACCTAGATTCTGTCTAGAACAGGGTCAACCGATGTGCAAGATCTACGATAGCTTGCACCTGTTCATCAAACGCCAATCTCGTCGTATCGAGTTCAATAGCATCTTCTGCCATTTTGAGTGGTGAAATTGGGCGTTGGCTATCCGACTGGTCTCGTGTATCTAGAGCTCTCGCTTGCTGGGCAAGCCTAAGATCATCAGGGGAATCCTCCCCCACTTCTCTCAAACGTCGGATTGCCCGTTCTTCCAAATCAGCGACCAAGTAGATCTTGAGAGCAGCATCAGGGAAGATAACGGTCCCCATGTCTCGGCCGTCGGCAACCAACCGTCCATCCTTACCAGCTTTTCTTTGTAATTCCAAGATACTTTTTCGGCAAGCTGCTAAGCTGGACACAAAGGAAACACTATCCGTAACCCTAGCAGTGCGAAGTTCACTATCTACTGCCTCGCCTCCTATAAGAACGTGGAATCCAGTCTCTGTTGTTTGGAGGTCGACATCTAGGTTCGCAAAGTTTTGCTCACTAAGGCCTTCCCAGTCCGACTCTAGTACACCTGATCGAAGAAGCCCGAGCGTTAATGCCCTGTATAGTGCTCCTGAATCTAGATGGCGGAAGGCTAATCTTTTGGCTACAGCTTTAGCAGTACTCGATTTTCCTGACCCGGCGGGCCCATCAAGTGTAATAATTAGTCCCTCTCGTCTAAAATCATCCATCATACTCAAGCGGCTTGGGTGAGCTTATCAAGAACTTCCCAGAATCCGGGAAAGCTAATATCAGAAAGTGTCGGGTCATCAATCTCTATATGCGCTCCCTCTAGCTTCGAGAGCACACCGAACGCCATAGCGATCCGATGATCACCGAATGCTCGGACTTGTCCCTTCAATGGACGCCCTGCTCCCTCGATTTCAAGTCCGTCCTCATGTTCTAAAACCTCCACTCCCAGTGCCTTAAGGTTTTGCACTAGAGAGTGAATCCGATCTGATTCCTTAAGTCTAAGCTCATCAGCACCACGAATGATCGTCCTTCCCTCCGAACAGGCACCCATCACCGCTATGAGCGGGAGTTCATCTATAACAGCCGGGACCTCTCTTATGTCCACTTCAGTACCGCATAGCTCCGAAGGACTAGTCGCTATTGAGCCTTTTGGCTCACAGGTGTCCTCGGAGGTAGCTTTCTCAATCGTCAAATCAGTTCCCATTCGCGAAAACACATCAAGGAATCCAGTGCGAGTAGGATTAAGGCTGACATTATCTATGGTGACTGAGAGACCAGTTCCCCCGAGGGCAGCGAAAGCGATAATGAATGCTGCTGATGAAACATCCCCTGGGACTGAAAAATCGAGAGGAGCGACAATATCTGGTGGGCTATTGAGCTCTACTTGATGACCACTTGGTATGTTTCGAGTCGAAACTGGAACCCCTACCTCAGCAAATAGACGTTCAGTGTGATCACGTGACTGTAGCGCTTCTGTAACCACTGCCCCGGTTCCACCTACAAGACCGGCGAAAAGAATCGCACTCTTTACCTGTGCACTAGGTACTGGGCTCAACCAATCGATTGAGCGTAGTGGAGCAGAATCATCAACTCGGATAGGTATGCACCCCTCTTCTCCCAAGTGTTCCAGACGCGCTCCCATCAGGTGAAGAGGTTCGCAGACTCTGCGCATTGGGCGAGACTGAAGGGAAACATCACCAACCAAGGTGGCTTTAACCTGACTACCGGCGAGGACTCCAAGAAGAAGACGGGCTCCTGTCCCACTATTACCCAAATCCAGATCCTTGGAGGGTGATCGTAGACCGTTCAGCCCTACCCCAGTAATGCGTATTTCACTCCCGTCTGTGGGAACGCTCGGGAGTTCTGCACCCAATGAGCGGAGAGCTTCGGCAGTCGATTCAACGTCACCTCCATGTAGGAGTCCGCTCAAACGACTTTCACCCGAAGCAAGCGAAGCTAGGATGAGTACTCGTTGAGTGATCGATTTATCACCCGGGACGTTGACCTTCACGAAATCAGAATCCTCTTTCGGCCTATTCTCATCCTTAAGCCGCTCCCCTACCCCTAGCACACGACCAGAATAACAAGTTGGCTTACCGGAGGTTTTAAGAATTCGCTCATGACTTTGTATCACTTAGAGGGCCATCGTCATAATCCACTTCGATAGTGAGGCCGTCGTGGGCGACCTTAGCTCCAGGGAAAATTGTGCTGGCCTCACTCTGTAATATCCCAGGATCCTCTGAATATCTTGCTGATAAGTGAGTCAATATTAATGAGCGCACATCACATTCCTTGGCGACACGTGCTGCTTCGGCCGCAGTGCTGTGGAATGTCTCTCGAGCTCTGTCTTGCTCCTCATCACCGAATGTAGCTTCGTGGATTAAGATATCTGCTCCTTTCGCAGACTCTATTGTACTCTCACATGGGCGGGTATCCCCGGTATATACGACTCTGCGGCCGGGCCTAGATTCTCCTACCAGATCTTCAGCGTGGATTACACGCCCATTGATCTCAACATCCTCTCCGCGGTGTAATTTTCCAAAAAGCGGACCCTCTGGGATACCGAGCTTTCTTGCCTTCTCTATATCAAAACGCCCAAGGCGTTGGTCCTCAACCAAGGACCAACCCACAGCGCTATTTCCATGATTCACCGGAAATGCTAGTAATTGGTAGCCTTCACCTTTCAGCCCTTCCCCTGGCTGTACTTCGTTAATTTCTACGGGGAATTTCTCACGCTCCACCCCTAGTCGAACTGCAGCCTGTAGAATTCGCTCCGAACCCGTTGGACCGAAGAGAGAGATCGGCTCAGTTCTACCTTGGAGTGCCATAGTACGTAGGAGGCCAGTTACCCCCAGGAAATGATCCGCGTGGAGATGCGTAATGAATATCCATTTGACTGAAAAGCCCGTGGCAAAGCGCATCATTTGACGTTGCGTCCCCTCACCACAGTCAAAGAGGAATAAGTCCCCCTCACGCTGAACCGCTATTGAACTCACATTACGTCCAACAGTAGGCCGGGACGCTGCAGTTCCCAAAAAGGTAATCCGGATCATTGAATCAGATTTCAAGCGTTCAAGGAATAGTGCCTACCACAAACGTATCTGAATCTGGAATGTACGGCCTGGCTGTGGGAGTCCACATTGGTCGTAAACAGAAGCGTCAGTAGCATTCCTCAAACCCACTCCTGCCTCAACGCGTGATAAGCCTGAGCCGGAATGAAGCCTAAAGAAACCACGTAATCGAAGGTCAACCATACTGCTGCTCGACAAGTTCTGGAGGCCACCTATCTCTGGATTTTCACACATCTGGCTACCCACAACACGGATATCACCTGATGCACGAAATATTGCCCCCAAGGGAGTTTCCAAGCCAAATCTGCCAGTAATGACAGGTTCATACTCCAGCTTTACGCGACCCCCATTCTGATCAATACCAGTTACATCCTGAATCGTTAGATCCCCGGACAATGTCGCGACCCCCATCGTGCGAACTGTGAGAAACTCCAACCCGAGACTCTTCACTCGGTCATGGTTAATACGCTTAAATCTAGGAATACCATCGATTCCCACGACGGATGACCTCACTATTCCGTTCTTTAGACGCTGATAAAATCCCACCACTTGAATGGACGAATCATCACCTCCAAAAGTCAGTCCCGCCTCCGAGCCGAATAGGGTTTCTGGTCGAAGATCCGGATTTGGCAGGAATCGTCCTAATGCTCCTGAATAAAGTTCTCTGAGCGATGGGAAGCGGGATCTACGACTGAGATTGGCATGGAAGACAAGCCCATCTTGAATCAACGAGCTAATACCCGCACGAAAGCCAAGATCATTGAGTCCGTCCAGCGCTGGTTTGTCTCCGCTCTGAGGAGTATCACTTCCGTCCAAGGCTGCCCCGAGGGAGAGTCGTGTCACATCGCGATTACCAATTCGCCACTCTGATTCTATTCCCAAACCCCAGAGACGCTGGCGATATCTAGCAGCGCCGCCACCACTCAAGGCCTCATCCCTCCGGACTTGGGAAAAAGTGAAGGCCGAGCGCACATCCCCACGAGTACCTAGTGACTGACCTCCTTTTGCCCGAAAGGTAATCGTCCGGTCATCAGCCTCCTCTCCCCCATCTACAGTGCGAAAAGCCTCCGATTCATATCTATCAATTTGCCTCGAACCCGCGTCGAACCCGAAGTTAAACTCGAAGCTTCTGACTCCGGTCCCCGTTTCTCGCTCTCCACTTCCTCCTGAAAGGGCAATCAAAGTGCGATTTTGTTCGGGATATCTCCAGAATCTAGGACTATCCTGATGGGCTTCTGGCGGCACCCCCCGTTCTAGGGCATAAACCGAGGTAGTCAAAGCTGTCCATCCACCGTTCTCGTTCAGATAGCGAGCAGCTAGATAGCCATCCGCACGCCGCGAATCACTATTCAATCTCAGCCCTTCTACATTCACCAAGTATTCATCACGAAGTTGAGCATCTTCGGCAGCTGAGGAGGGCAGAGGTACTCCTCTATTCGCTCTGTGTCCGGCCCCTGCACGGATCACAACGTTAGCATTCGGTGCCTTAATACTCCTCGCCACAGTAGCTGACAGGCTCGTCCCGCCAGCTTCTTCCAGTGAAAGTCCGAGCGATACGGGTGCTTCTGGGATGGGTCGCGAGGGGCCACGCGCAATATCTACCTCTATCACTCCGCCAATCGTATTGGGTCCGTGCAAGACCGACGATGAACCCCTCACCACTCTGACACTTTGAGCCCCAGTCATAGGCACAATCGACATGTCACTCCGGTGGTCCCAGCCAATGGTAATGGGAATCCCATCTAGAAATATTCCTATTTGCCGTTCTTCAGACCCTCTGAGTGCTGGTTGGGATTCGCCCCGACTATTCTTCCGAATCACAAGCAGAGGCATCGCCCGAAGCACTTCTTCCATCGAAGGAGCTGGAAGGGCCCCCAAGGAATCGAGCTCGAGGACCACCGCACTTGCCCCTCCTGTTGTGAGCACCGGGCGGGCAACACGCACAGTTATACCTGCGAGATCATACCCAGCCGAGACAACAGAAGAATCTACTTGAATCGTGTCCCCGACATTTTGGGCTGATCCAGCTAATGGCAACCAAAAAACGACGGCCAGAATAAGTCGATGACGAATTCGCATGAATACCGGTTCAGAGAAATACTTCTTATCACGAACCATCTGTATGGTAGATCGTCCTGATTGTTCCGGCTTAGTCCAAAGGTGTTGTGCCACTACCTGAGATCTACCTCCAGATGAAAACCTGATCCGTTATCGCAACAGAAAGTGTTGGACAGAGTCAGTCCCTCACAATATCGTGAACGAAACCGATCAAGTTCTCGGAGGAACTATGCAAAGCCGTCGGAGTTTCTTGGGCACAATCTCAGTCCCAACAGCAGCAGCAGCCATGGGTTTGTCAATTCGCCCAACAGAACTGCGTGCAACCGCCCACGACATAGCGGAAAATCTCCGCAAACAGCCTGGGACCGCTTCGGCGCTAGCAGCTGATGAGGACTTCTGGTTTGAGGTTGCTCAAGCTTTTACGGTGGACCGCAGCTTGGTCAACCTTAATAACGGTGGTGTGAGTCCTGCTCCAGCCTTGGTTCAAGATGCAATGAAGAGGCACTTGGATTTCTCTAATCTCGCACCTACATATACGATGTGGCAGGTGCTAGAACCCCAGCGCGAAGGCGTACGCGACCGGATGGCACGCCAATGGGGGGTCAACGCAGAAGAAATCGCTTTCACCAGAAACTCCTCTGAGAGTTTGCAAGCAGTCCAATTTGGGATCGACTTGCAACGTGGTGATGAAGTTCTGACCACAACGCAAGATTACGGCCGTATGATCACGACCTTCAGGCAGCGTGTCCGACGGGAAGGAATCGTACTAAACCAGATCCAAATTCCAGTGCCGGCTGAGGACCCGAAGGAAATAGTGCGACTCTTTGCGGAAGCGATCACACCCCGCACAAAGGCGATTCTAGCCTGTCATATGATCAATTTAACTGGTCAAATCTTGCCGGTTACCGAGTTGAATGCATTGGCTAGGGAGCATGGAATCCCATTGATCATCGATGGCGCACACGCACTAGCTCACTTTGACTTTTCACTGGCTGAGTTAGATGTGGACAACTATTCAACAAGCCTTCATAAATGGCTTTTTGCACCACATGGGACCGGATTGCTGTACGTACGCCGGGAGAAGATTCCGGAGATATGGCCTTTAATGGCAGCACCTGAACGGATGGATACCGACATCCGTAAGTTTGAAGAGATTGGGACCCATCCTGCCGCAAATTATCTGGCTATCGGAGAAGCACTCACGTTCCATCAGGGATTAGGACCAAAGCGGAAAGAAGAGCGATTGATCTATCTCAGGAACTATTGGGCTGAACAACTTCTTCAGAATGAGAATGTGCGACTTCATACGAGTCTCAAACCTGGATTCGCTTGTGGTATCGCTTGCGTACAGGTCGAGGGGATTGAAACGAATGATCTCCGAGATTATCTCTGGAATGATCACAGGATCATAAGTGTTGCGATCAACCACTCTGAATTCGAAGGGCTCAGGGTCAGCCCAAGCGTCTATACGACACTCCCTGAGCTAGACCGATTCATCGACGCAGTCGACGGAGTCGCTAGAAAGGGCTTGCCCGCTTAGGGCTATAGGTAATAGGTCGTATCGTGAAGGGTCAGCAAAGGTAGAGGACACACATTACGCGAGAAAGCGAGCTGCCTGGCTTATTGGTAAACCCAGGAGTGTGAATTCTCTTAATCATTTTGGCTTTTCGTGAGAGTGAGCGTGCCCCATCTTTATTCTATCAACCAAGTACGCTGTTTCGTTGGCTAGCTGCTACGTGGAGATCACTCATGATCATTCGGTCCAAAAAAGCATCTGATATCTCATCCTCGGAGATAACACCCCCAGAGATTTATTTAGGGCGTAGACGGTTTATTCGAGATGCTGGCCTTGGCTTAGCAACACTGGCACTTGGTGGCACTGCCCTGCCAAATGAAATAACTGCCCAATCGCAGGAAATTCCTCCACGCTTCCGGAATCTGAAATCAGAGCTTGGAGAGGAACTCAATTCTTATCGTGACATCACGACCTACAATAATTTCTACGAGTTTGGGACAGATAAAAGAGATCCTTCACGAAATTCCGGTGAATTTGAACCTCAGCCTTGGACGGTTTCGATTGAGGGGCATGTGAATAAACCGGGCAATTATGAGCTCGATGATATCCTGGCTCCGGTTACGATGGAAGATCGGATCTACCGCCTTCGTTGCGTTGAAGCTTGGTCGATGGTCATTCCATGGTATGGCTTTCCTCTTGCTGAGTTGATCAAAAGAGTTGAGCCGACCGGTAACGCGAAATTTGTTCGCTTTGAGACAGTTTACCGACCAGAACAAATGCCCTATCAAAAAACGGGGGTGCTTCCCTGGCCTTATGTAGAAGGGCTTCGGATGGACGAGGCCATGCACCCACTCACGACTCTGGTGACTGGAGTCTATGGCACTGAACTGCCTAATCAGAACGGAGCACCACTCCGGCTCATAATTCCCTGGAAATACGGTTTCAAAGGAATTAAGTCGATCGTGAAAATTGAGTTTGTAGAAGAGATGCCAACGAACACATGGAAGATGGCCAACTCCTTTGAGTACGGCTTCTACTCAAATGTGAATCCGGAAGTATCGCACCCGAGGTGGAGCCAGGCCCGAGAACGGAGACTGCCGTCACTATTCAAGAGTCACGAAACCCTGATGTTCAATGGCTATGCAGAGGAAGTCTCTCACCTTTACGCAGGCATGGACCTTCACCGCTGGAAGTAAGCTTCACTCTAGCATTGGTTCGAACATCGTGATCCAAAAACACCAGATCTTGGTGTGCAAGATAGGGATTTGGATTGCTGCCCTCAGTCCAGGTTCCTGGCTCGTAGCTGGACTATTTCTCGGTTGGTTAGGACCTAATCCGGTCGAGACGCTGACTCACATTACGGGTATGACCACGCTTGTCCTGCTCCTGGTGACACTTTCAATCACCCCCATACGTCGTATAACCGGATGGAATGGAGCCATCAGACTCCGACGCCCTCTGGGCTTATTTGCGTTCTTCTATGCTCTCGTCCATTTCAATATCTGGTTTGTTTTTGATCAGGTCTTCAATTGGAGGTGGATGGTCGAAGACATCATGGAAAGACCCTATATCACAGTTGGGTTCTCTGCTTTCGTGATACTTATTCCATTGGCACTCACTTCGACAAAAGGCTGGATGCGTCGCCTGGGGATTCGTTGGACCAAGCTTCATCGGGGAATCTACTTTGCCGCCACCCTCGGCGTTGTACACTTCTACTGGCTCGCGCAGTCAAAAGCTGACGTGCGCCTCCCACTGCTTCTCGGGCTCTGCTTGAGTCTACTACTCCTCTATCGTGTGCCTGGGTGGCTGGAAAGGCGTCAGAGAATGATAGCCAAATCTCAGGGGAGCAATATCCGCTAAAGCCCTCCCATCCAACTTCTGTTCAGTGGCTAAGCGAGTATAGGACAACATTGATCCCTAGGGCGTAGGCTTCTGGAGAGAATTCGTAGAAGAAATCATAATCCTCCCCCTCACGCTCCCACCCGTCTGCGATGTCTGTGTTGTGAGTCATTACTACGAGCGGACGTCCTTCAGGATCGAAGATGGCCCTAAGGTGTGGAGTTTCGCTCTCTCGCCCTCGCTCTGAAGTGCCACGACGCCCATTTCTCCGCCACCATTGTATGGAGGGGATTTGAGGTATGTCCTCCACCTCATATAGGGCGTGCATCATCATATGCTCAGGATCGATATCTACAATCGGATATTCTGGGAGTACTCGTGTAATCTCTCCTACCCAATGTTGCCATGCCCAGTCACCCCAAAAATCATCGACCCAGATAAATCCACCTTTGGTCAAATAATCCCGCAGACGTACAACCTCTAATTCGCTAAATCCAACCGTACCTACATCTGACATGAACAGGAACGGGCACTCGTATAGCTCTTCCTGAGTAGCCCGTACTACAGCGAATCCTGGCTGACCATCCTCCCATCGGGCAGGTTTCGCAGTCGTTAATTCTGCTAGCCTGGTAACAAAGTTGTGATCTGACCCTGGGTAGTCCGTGTTCCATCCATGCCCCTGAGCCTCTTGCCGCACACTTTGATATAAGAGCCGACAGAACGTGAACCCACGATCTCTCACCCCATTCTCTGCTGTCGGCAACCCCTCACGAATCGGATTTGGTCGCCACCCTCCTCCTCCCCACATCCTGACTTGAAAAGCCGTCAGCAGGAAGATAGAGGCCACAGGGACGATATAACGAAGCGCTAACCGGCCTCTGTTTTTAAGGAATCTATTCAATCTCCCAAGACCTCTCGTAGAAAACGGGGCAGGATTGATTCGGATTCCGGAGTTTCTGGAGTATTGTCTTCAAATTCTTTTATAGAATTATGACCAGTAAGGGGAAGATATTCTGTATACTTGGTCAGTCGTGCAACCAGATCTGCCCTATTCAACTCTGGGTGGAATTGAGTGGCGTATATCGGCTTACCTACAAAGACAAAGGCCTGATTCTCGACCAAGTCACTAGAAGCCAGCAACCGTGCACCTTCTGGTATCTCTGTAACAACATCTTCATGCCCTATAGGAACACGAAATCTTTTTCCTAGTGGACCGAACACTGGGTCAGCCTCTCCTTCCCGAGTAAGCTTAACCAAGGCTGTACCGACTTCTGCTCGGCTTCGGTCAGTCACGACCGTGCCACCCAAAGCCTTGGCCATGGCCTGGAACCCCCAGCAAGACGCGAAAGTTGGACGACCTTCTGCATACAAGTCGACCATGGTATCGAGGGCCCCTGAGAGCCATGGGCCACCCCTTACTACTGAATATTCCCCACTTCCACCCAGGAGCACCACATCAGCTCTCTTGAGGGCCGATTTTGAAGGCACTCCAGAAAGTAGGTCGAATACCTCGATACAAGAGGGAGTGCAAGGTAGGCTGCGAGCGAAACAACGTATTTCCTGAGCAGCCATAGGGTCCCCTGGATTACGGACCTGTAGTAGTAGGAAGCGTGGGTTTGTCACGTATACTCTGTTATCGAAGTGGATGATTCAGATGGTCACTGACTCATCAATAGTCAGTCAGAAGTGCCGAGGCTGGGACTTGAACCCAGAAGGGCGTGAGCCCGGGGGATTTTAAGTCCCCTGTGTTTACCAATTTCACCACCCCGGCAGCACAACTACTAACTGTAGAATTCCTGGATGCGACCCAATCAAAGCAGATCGGGTTCTGACCGAACTTCAGTCGATCAGAATACTCCTTGTGAACTGCCCATTACTCTCCCAATACGTCCTCTTAAGGGCTATCTCCGGATCAGCAGGTGCTGGCTGAACGGTACCTTCCCTGTCAGTGGCCCTTGAGGTGATGGTGTGCTCCCCTGATTCAGCGTCCCAGTCTAGGTGCCAGAATGTCCAAGAGTAGGGGTCGTCGCGTCCTTCTCCCAAGGTAGCGGGCTGCCATGATCCATCGTCTACCCGCACCTCTACTCGGTTGATATCAGCACCCCAAGCCGCGCCATGAATTCGATACCTACTACCATCGCTGGTCACCTTTGCAGCAATAGAGTTAACACGTCCATGGCTCACTGAATTCTGAGTCCAAACGGTCTCTCCTCCCTTCTCTTCCCCTCTTAAAGTCACGTAGTCCTGCGCCATGAATCGGCCCATGAATCTCGTATTACGTACTTCAATCCTTTTTAGCCATTTCACATTTGCGACGCCATACCACCCAGGTGCCACAAGCCGAAGAGGAAATCCGTGATCTGTCGGTAACGGTTCTCCATTGACCTCATAGCATAGAAGCAGCTTCGGATCCATAGCATCTTCTAGAGACATGCTCCTGGCAAAACTCTGGGTAACTTCATTCCCTCTGATTTCTTCTACACCTTCATCTGTACCGAAGAAGACCACCTCTATTCCTTCATCTTGAATGCCTGCTTGAGAGAGCACCCTGCGAAGTGATGTTCCACTCCAGCGGGCATTGTGGACTGCTCCGACAAAAGTTGGGAAACCCCGGTTACCACCGCATTCTAGTGCAAATGCTACCTCTTCTTTGGGGAGAGCCTTAATCTGCTCCAGCGTGAAAGTTCTTGGTCGATTGACTAACCCTCCGATTTCTAAACTCCAATCATTCTCGTCAATCTCTGGGATGTTGTAATGGGATACACGAAATAGGTCCTCTATCGGGGTAACCCACGATGTGAGTCCCTGCCAATCAAGTGTGTTTGCTCGACCGCCTGGTTGCGGACCATCTATCCATGGTATCACCGCCTCCTGAGAACTGACGCGCAGTATTCGGTCCGCTATATCGGATGGGAAAAGAGCCAAGCCGGCCGCTGCGGTGCCGCCCCGAATGAGTAGGTCTCGACGAGTCACATTCGAAATTTCGGGCATAGGTTGGGCACCTTTAAGAGGAAGTGGATCGGTACTCCTATTCGTACGACTAAACTCTAACCTTCAAGCCGATGCGGCTAGACCCGCTTGCCCTCGATGTAGACAGATCGAGCAGGTGTCCATTTCTAATGGTATTTCGACCATCTCCATCTGATATAATTTAGATTTTGCATCATAAGGGATGGAACGAACCGTCTGAAGCAGAGAATATATCTCTATGCACCCAGAACGATTCCATCGACTTCGAACAGTCCTAGAGTGTCGACAGCCAGATCTGACGATCCTAATGGACCGAGTCAACAAGTCACATAACTTTTCTGCAATCCTAAGGAACTGTGACGCAGTCGGTGTGCTGAGGGCTCATGTCGTTCCCCCAGAAGAGGGATTGGTGCTCCACCATGGAACATCAGCCGGGACCAGGAAATGGGTCCGAGTTCATCGTCACAAAAATGTTGAAGATGCAGCCAGAGTTCTGAAGCAGGAGGGGTACAGGCTCATTGCGGCTCACCCTTCAGAAGCCGCAGTTGACTTCCGCGAGGCCGACTACACAAGTCCAACAGCTATTCTAGTCGGTGCGGAGTTGCATGGTGTTTCTGAGGCTGGATTAGAGACAGCGGACCTGTGCGTAAGAATTCCCATGACAGGGATGGTGAAATCTCTGAATGTCTCAGTGGCAACATCACTCCTCTTATTCGAAGCATTCAGGCAAAGACAGGCTGCGGGCATGTACGAAAAGAGCCGGTTGAGTCCTAGTGAGTTCGAACAACTCCTTTTCGAATGGTCCTGGCCTTCGGTTGCAGCTGCAAAACGCCGGGATGGAAAACCCTACCCCAGCCTCAGCGCGGATGGAGAGATCCTACCGGAATCCGATTAGTACTTATTCGAACAGCTACCAGGGCACCGTTCCTAGGAGATCTGTCGTCCTACTTTCTCATACGGCCAAGTTGAAACCTGAGTGAATGCTCTGGTTTCTCATAGAAAAAACGGAATCCTGATGCTGTGAGTTTCTGAGGGAACACATGCTGCCCCTGAAGTAATGCTTCCCGTCCCATCTCCCCAAAAAGTGTGCTAATCGCATACTTAGGAATTGGGATCATGGTCGGTCTTCTCAATACAGAGCCTAGGGCTGAAGTAAATGTCGAGTTCGTTACCGGGTATGGTGCTGTCACATTGACCGGACCCTCTAAATCAGCGCTCATCAGAATGTGATGAATTGCCCCAACAACGTCATCAAGATCTATCCAACTTAGGAACTGTTCTCCATCTCCTAATCGCCCTCCTATGCCCATAAAGAATGGCAAAAGCATCCGTTGCAATGCGCCACCAGACCCCGACAAGACAACCCCCGTACGAATATGAGCGACCCTTATGCCCGCTCGTGCAGCAGGCTCAGTTGCTTGTTCCCAGGCGCCGCAAACGTCGGCGAGAAAGCCATTCCCTTGCCTAGTGCTTTCTTCGAGATCTAACTGGAAAGAGCTTCCATAGTAGCCGGTTGCTGAACCGGATATGAGCACCTTAGGACCATTTCTGAGCTTTCCAAGAGAGCGCGCTAATAGAGAAGTGCCCTGAATACGACTCTCATGTATTAAGTGTTTTCTAGCAGCATTCCAGCGACGATCTGCAATCGATACACCCCCTAAATTTACAACCGCATCTGCCGCAGCTAACCCATCCAGATCAATCTCCCCCTCTCTGGGGTTCCAATAAATCTTTCCTTCACCCAGTGCGCTTCGATCTCTCACCAATCGGATAATCTTATGCCCACCTGTCGTCAGAAAATGGGCAAGGTTATTCCCAATGAGGCCTGAAGAACCGGTAATAGCTACGGTCAGACGAGGATATTCCCTGTATCGCTTGTGTCGTTCTAAATCGGTAAACAGTCGGCGATATCTGAAATCAAATAGACGGTTAAGTTCTCTCTCTATAAAACCCTTCCCCAGTGCAATTCCTATGTGCCTGAACGGGAGCTTTAGCTCTATCTCATCTATAAGTCTGGTACCTTCTTTCCCGAGCGCCTCGAACTTATGGATGTGCTTCCATGAGCTAAAGGGACCAGACCTTTGCTTATCGCAAAACTGAACATCTTTCACATAATCACTGTGCTTCAATAACCATCGGTAGCTACACGGTCCTTTATGGATCCTTAGAGCAACCTCTCCTTCATTCTCTATGCCACCCTTTCGGTCAAGGAGATCCACTATTGCCCACGGGGGGGTTAAACGCTCAAGGGCACCTGTTCGACAATGCCATCCGAATACCGTTTCCGGATTTTGGTCTTCGAGGATACTCTGGTACCTGAGAATCATAGATGAAGGATTCAGATTAAGATGAAGTGGCTAACCCTTTCGCGACCTTCACCTACCCCTTAATCACGACAGGATCCAGTGTAGAAGTGAGGTGCCCATCACTATGGCGACTCAAAATCTCAGGAAAGCAATGCCTCACGAATTGTTTTAACCCCTGTCTCCGGGCCGTCAGGATGACCGTAAATCGCCGAACCTGCTACAAGGACGCTGGCTCCGGCAGCTTGAAGAGCAGCAGCATTAGTCTCGTCAACTCCACCATCGACCTCTAGCTCCGCTGAACTGCGGTATTGGTCTAGAAGGCCCCGAGCTTCAGCAACCTTTTCCGTGCTCCTCGGGATATACGCCTGACCCCCAAAACCAGGATTAACGGACATAATCACCAGAAGGTCCAACTCTCCTAAGACGCTGGCGATTGCCTCTAGGCCAGTTTCTGGATTAATAGCAACACCGGCCTTTACTCCTAGCGAATGTATCTGGTTGACCGTAGTAGCCAGGTCCGCACAGACTTCGGCGTGAACGGTCATAAATGTCGCACCTGCTTCAGCGAATGACTGGAGATAGTCCTCAGGATTCTCGATCATTAAGTGCACATCCAAAGGTAAGTCTGTTGAGCGGCGAGCTCCTCTCGTAATCACAGGCCCAATCGTGATATTGGGGACGAAGTGCCCATCCATCACATCCACATGAATCCAATCAGCCCCACCCTCTTTCACTGCTACAATCTCTTCACCGAGACGGGAGAAGTCACAAGAAAGTATCGAGGGAGCAATCTTCATGACTTTCGATCAACCTTTTTTGGGCCTGTGTGCGTTCCCAGAATCGCAAGATCCGCAACATTTAGAAAAAGTCCGCTCTCAACTACTCCTGCTCTTGCCTGAAGCTCAGCCTCAAGTTGAGCTGGCTCATTAATCCCATCTGAGAAACGACAGTCGAGCATCAGGTTCCCGTTATCGCTTTTAAAAGGCTCTCCGTCATTCCTCGTGCGAACAGATGCCTCTCCCTCCCAATTCAGAATGAACTGTACATGCCCCCGAATTCCCCAATCAATAACCTCGATGGGAAGTGGAGATAGGGTACCTAGTCGGCCAACCGCCTTACTGTCATCTGCGATAATCAGAACCCGGTCCGAGGATTGGGCTACCATTTTTTCCCTGAGTAGCGCCCCTCCCATACCCTTTATCAAGTCCAGGTCTGGAGATATTTCATCAGCACCATCAACTGTGAGATCAATCCGGCTACTATCACCTAACTCAATCAGATCTATTCCGGCCTGGCTGGCTTCACTCGTAGTCCTATTTGAGGTAGGTACTCCGACCACATTCTTCAGTTCACCGGTCCGTATCCGATCCCCAAGCAGGTCAAGAAAGTGTACAACGGTACTACCTGTTCCCAGCCCTAGTATCATTCCGCTCTGAACATATTCAAGGGCACTGGCAGCTGCCTGGCGCTTCAGTTGTTCCGCTGTTGAAGCTTCCATCCTGTCTGTATCTGTAGTGTGAACTGGGTGGAGCTCAAGCCTACGTTCAATGACGTTGGACACTCGAATCTACAGGAGCACACCAAAGCATTCCAGTTGGCCTGCGAAACGTTCGACTGTTCGAACAGAATAAGCCTGAGAATTCGCCCGAATGCTATTCTGTTGATGCTTCCATTGCTGAAAACTGGCTGCTGACCTCTTCAAGCTGCTCCTGGACCGCTCTTAAGGATGTTCCACCAATTGTGTCGCGAACCTCAGTCGATCTTTCCCAATCAAAAACCTCGACTACATCGTCGTCAAAAGCTTCATGTTCATTCTGCATAGCATGAATCGACAAGTCACTAAGCGGGATCCCCTCCCCTTCTGCTAGGCGGACCAACCGCCCAACGACTCCGTGCGTCTCACGAAATGGAACACCCTTTCTCACCAGATAATCTGCTAGATCTGTAGCAAAAAGCTGGGTATCGATAGCGCCCACTAGGTTCTCCGGTACGAACTCGGCCGTTCTTATCCCACCAGCAAGTGCAGGTACGGTGATATCCAGAGTGGTGCATGTATCGAACAGAGCTTCTTTGTCCTCCTGCAGATCCCTGTTGTACCCAGTAGGCAGCCCTTTAAGCAAAGTCAGAAGGGTTACAAGATTTCCGTGAAGCCGTCCTGATTTACCACGAGCAAGTTCCGCAACATCGGGGTTTCGTTTCTGCGGCATCAGACTCGACCCGGTACTAAATTCATCGGATAGCCTCACAAATCCGAACCCTGAACTAGAAAACAGAACTAAGTCCTCAGAAAGTCTGGACATGTGAACTCCGATCATTGCACCAGCATATAGCAGGTCACAGATCCAATCCCTATCCGCTACGGCATCAACTGAATTAGAGCTTATTCGCTCAAACCCTAGTTCATCTTTTAGTGCTTTCCGATCAATAGGAAATGGACAGCCTGCAATGGCACCGGAGCCGAGTGGCAGGACCGCCGCAGCACCTCGGGCTACCTCGATACGCTCAATATCCCGGAGGAAAGCAAAAACATGGCTTAAGGCCCACTGTGCAGCACGGATCGGCTGAGCCTGCTGAAGGTGGGTGTATCCTGGCATAGGAAGATGCAATCCGCGACGTGCGAGTTCATGTAATGCTCGACATAACCCGAGCAAGTGGTCTCGAACCTGATCGCAAGCACTCATACCAAAAAGCCTCACTCCCGTAGCTGATTGGTCATTACGCGATCGACCAGTATGAAGCTTACCGCCTAGAGATCCCACTTCTTCCAAAAGCATGCGCTCCACTACGGAGTGGATATCTTCTTCCTGAGCCTGGTCGAATCCCTCTGTTTCTATGCGGAGTGCAACTCCCTGAAGCCCATTGATCACTGAGGCTAACTCGCTCTGAGTCAAAACCCCTGCACGTCCGAGTGCCCGAGCCCAGGCCTCACTGCCGCGGATATCTTCCCTCCACAAACAACTATCCACAGGCAAACTTTGATTCAGCTCAACCATCTCGGGTGCCATCGCACTCTCGAACCTGGCACCCCATAGTGACCCAGGTGCCTCAGAGCTCATTTGAGGATCCGCCCCTTTGGTCTCGTCGATCATTATCTAATCCTCTCAGAAAGGCGTTCAGCTCTATTGTCCAGCAGGACGTCAGGAGCCGTCTAACTTTCTCAGAGTCCTCCAACATCTGCAAACTCTGAGATCAACTGAGAAATCTCCTGGTCCACCTCGCTGGATCCCCTCTTCTGTCTTGCAGCGGCTTGGGTTGGCAATCCGAAGAGACGTATAAAGCCAGCCGCGTCTGCCTGGTCATACTTCCCAGACCCTCCAAAACTCGCCAGATCTTGATCGTAAAGGGAGACTGGACTTGTTCTGGCTACCACCACACATGAGCCCTTGAAAAGCTTCAGCTTCACAGATCCGGTAACATTCCTCGACAATACGTTAGACATAGCCTGAAGGGCTTCTCTCTCAGGCGTCCACCAACGCCCCTCATAAACAATATCCGCCCATCTATCAGCCATCTGATCCTTCAAGCTCTCGGCTTCACGATCGATGGTAATCGACTCAAGATCCTGAATGGCCCTGTAGAGTATCGTTCCTCCAGGAGTTTCATAAACCCCGCGAGATTTCATGCCGACCAAACGATTCTCAACTAAATCAGCCCGTCCAACACCATGGCGGGCTGCTATTGCGTTACACTCTTCAAGAAGTTCGACAGGACCCATCGCATTTCCATTTACCGCTACAGGTACACCAGCCTGGAACGATACTTCGACCATCTCGGGCTTATCTGGAGCGAGTTCTGGAGTAACTGTCCAGAGAAACATGGATTCTTCCGGCTCGTATCCCGGATCTTCTAGCGGACCACCCTCATGGGAAATGTGCCAGAGATTCTCATCCCTTGAGTAAAGTTTGTCCTCATCAATTCCCTCAAGCTCAATGTTCCGCTCTTGGGCGTATCGGACAGCATCTTCACGCGACTTTAGATCCCATTCACGCCAGGGGGCAACTACCCTGAGATCGGGAGCGAGTGCGGCATACGTAAGCTCGAATCGTACCTGGTCATTCCCCTTTCCGGTACAACCGTGTGCGAGTGCATCCGCTCCAACTGTCCTTGCGATCTCTACCTGTCGTTTAGCCAAGATTGGTCGGGCCATAGCTGTGCCCAACAAATATTTTCGACCGTACACAGCTCCGATCTTTAAAGTTGGCCACACGAAATCTTCTACAAATTCATGCCTAAGATCCTCGCCATAGAATTCGACCGCGCCTCTCGCAAGCGCTTTTTCATCTAGCCCGCCTAAACCTTCACGTTGTCCCACATGGCCGCTCATGCACACTACTTGCGCATTATAATTCTCTTTTAACCAGGGGACGATTACCGAGGTATCGAGGCCGCCGGAATAGCCTACCACAACCTTCATAGCTTCTCAGCCCTTTAGAGGCAGGGGGCCTTATCCCATGTATCAGATGATGTTCTGGTGGAATGGGCGCGGGCCTCGAGCTCTAAGATATAACTCTAGTCTCAGCTCGTGAGTTGCCTGCTCAGAGTAGGAGACAAGGATGACATAATAGCATAAATATGCATTCGCTATGCATTAGGTCAACCTTAATGGCCCGCCATTTCTTCGATTCGACGCTGAACTGCAGATGTGGCGGATGGGTCTCTCACGACAACCAATATCGTATCGTCTCCTGCTAGCGTGCCCAAAACCTCGGGCCACTCTTCCCAATCAATACCTGCTGCAACCGTCTGAGCGGCCCCTTTTAACGTCTTCACAACCAATAGATGCTCTACCCCTTCGGCTGATTGAAACAGAGTCGGAAGTAGAGAAGCTAGAGTCGGGGTGCTTTCCCACTCATCTGGGGAAGAGTAGTGAGGAACACCATCTGCTCCGGTCACTTTGACTAGTCTCAATTCTCGCATGTCCCTGGACAATGTTGCTTGTGTTACATCGGTCCCGTCTGCATGGAGAAGGTCCTTGAGGGACTCTTGATTGGTAACACGATGTTGCTTTAGCACTTGCAAGATTTTTTGGTGCCGTATTCGCTTACTCAAGCCATCGCCTCCTCTGCGAGAATTCGAACTCGTTCGGGCTCAAATCCCATACTTCGATCAATTTCTTCGCCTTCTTTGAAAAGGACTAAAGTTGGGATACTACGGATTGAATATTGTTCAGCGATCTTAGCGGCATGGTCTGTATCAATCTTCACGACCAGCATGCGGCCGCTGTGCTCCCGAGCAAGCTCGTCCACAAGCGGAGCGACCATCTTGCACGGCGCGCACCAATCCGCATAGAAGTCCACCAAGACTGGGATTGAAGATGAAAGCACAGTGTCGTCAAAATCATCCTGTGAGACATTGAGCGGCCTATCCAGCAAGATTGGCTTTGCGCAATTAAGACAAGGTGCCTGGTGCCCGTTACTGAACTGCTCAAGTTGATTCATTTTGTCACAGAACTGACATCGCACAGTTATGAATTGATCCGGGTCGGCGGGCACAGGGTTCCTCCGTGTTTTACCCAATGAGATCAAAACGCGAAGCTAGAGCAGCAAAGACGTTTCATCAACGGGGTAGCCAGAGTGCAAAACTAACTACATGATCCGTCCATCATGACCACCCAGCAATTCTCACTGGACCGTTTCCTAGAGGCGAGAGACCGCATAAGGCACAATCTGCATAAGACACCTCTCATGGGATCCGAAACCCTATCGAAGTGGCTCGGCGTGCCAATTTACTTTAAGTGTGAGAATTTACAGAAGACAGGCTCATTCAAAGTGCGTGGCGCACTCCATAAAGTATCGCAATTAAAGCCAGAAGAGCGGTCCAGGGGTGTTGCAACGATCTCGGCAGGCAACCACGCCCAGGCAGTAGCTTGGGCAGCAGCTAATCTTGAAGTCCCAAGCGTTGTCGTGATGCCAGAGAACGCCTCCCCGACTAAGATCTCCGCTAGCAAACACTATGGAGCGGAAGTCATACTCCATGGGGATGCTAAGGCAGCATTCAAAAAGGTCCTAGAGATCTCAAGAGATCGGGGACTGACGTTCCTGCACCCATTCGATGATGAGGAAGTCATTACAGGACATGCAAGCTGCGCCCTAGAGATCGCCGAGCAACTAAACGAGGTGAGGTCTGTAATTGTTCCAGTTGGTGGCGGTGGACTCTCCTCAGGCATCGCCGCTGCTATGGCGGCCCTGAAAACAGATATCGCAGTATGGGGTGTAGAACCAGAGGGTGCACCGAGCATGAACAAGAGCCTAGAGAGTGGCAAACCTATCCAACTCGACTCGACAAATACCATCGCAGATGGTTTGGCTCCCCCAATGGCCGGAACTCTGAACTATGAGCTTTTGGCGGCGCACGCCCGAGGGGTAGTGCTCGTTAGTGATAACGAAATTGTTTATGCCATGAGGACACTGTTAGAACGAATGAAACTCTTAGTTGAGCCCTCTGGGGCAGCTGGGCTTGCTGCACTCCTTGCTAATAAAATTCCACTAGAATCGGATACTCCCGTTGTGGTCATTCTCACAGGTGGAAATGCTGACCTCATCCAATTAGGCGATTTGCTGTCGCGAGACTCTTAGGAAGTACTATTTCGTTCCTGACCCCTAAATGACTTGATTAAGGACAATTGCGGCCCACTCATCTGATGTCCTATCATCGCGTCTATGAATAGATCAGTATTCCGTCGCTACCTGCTACCAGGCCTGATTTTCCAATCTATTGTGATTGGGGGAGGCTACGGCACTGGCAGAGAACTCGTTCAGTTTTTTCTTGTCGACGCTCAGGGCCCCATGGGCGGACTACTCGCAATCGGAGTGAGTACTGCAATCTTCAGTATTGTTTCAATGGTCACGTTTGAACTTGCTCGCTTATGGGGGGCCTTCGACTACAGGCACTTCTTTCAAAAACTTCTGGGCCCTGGATGGAGAATTTTTGAGGGATGCTACTTAGGGCTTCTACTGATCATCCTTGCGGTAGCAGCCGCGGCAGCAGGTTCGATAGCTCAAGAAACATTCGGGTTAGATTATTGGGTTGGTGTAGGCATCGTAATGCTTGCAGTAGGCGGACTGGTTTTTGGTGGTAACGAGTCTATAGAACGTTTTTTCTCCGCTTGGTCGATCCTTTTGTACGGACTTTACCTAGTATTCTTTCTATGGTGCCTTAGAAGCTTTGGCCCACTGATTTCGGAGAATCTCTCAGCAGAGCCGATAGGAACGAGTTGGTTGATAGCTGGAGTATCCTACGCAGGCTATAACCTTTCAGCTCCGTTCGTACTCGCCACCTTACGACTACACCAAACGAGAAGAGAGACTTTCATAGCTGGTGCCTTGGCTGGCCCACTAGTCATGACTCCAGCACTGTTGTTTTTCTTGGCGACCGTCGGTCAATATCCCCAAATAACCACCGCTGTCGTCCCTGCAAACGACCTCTTGGAAATCCTGGGCTCCCGAAGCTTCCAGGTTGTCTTCCAGGTAATCTTATTTGGAACTCTCGTGGAAACCGGCGCTGGATTAATCCATGCATTTAATGAGAGAATTTCAGGACTTAGAGCTGACGAGAACAAAGAGTTGGCCTCGTGGGTTAGACCCGCTGTCGCAGTCAGCCTGCTCGCAATCGCCACTTTTGTAAGCCAGTTCGGGCTCATTGACCTCATCGCTCGAGGTTACGGCACGCTGACTTGGGGTTTCATCATCGTGTATGTGATACCAGTCCTAACGGTAGGCGTCTGGAAGCTGAGAACTCACCGTTAATCCGCACTCTTCCCCTTAACAGCCCCTGCTATCGCTCTAGGATGTTTTTATCCTGGAGGTGTATCGATAGAATCTTCTACCCATTGATCAACGAGCGTAGCAGCGGTGACCTGACCCAAAAGGTTCGTCGTGCTCCGGAACATGTCAGGGATGCGATCAATCCCGAGCAGGATAGCCAGACCAGAGAGTGGTATCCCCACTGCATCTAGTGCGGGTGCTAAAGTCATCACTCCCGAAGATGGCACGGGAGCCACGGTAAGTGCAGCTAGAAATGTAGCTAGTAGAGCACCACCAACAGCTGTTACCGGAAAGGGCACATTGTAGAGGTCGGCGAGAAAAACGATCGCAGCGCCCTGAAAAAGCGCACTCCCGGGTCGGTACATCGAGGCACCGAGAGGTATTACCAAATCAGCAACATGCTCCGACACATTAAGGTTCTTTTTAGATTCTTCTAGTGTTACCGGAAGAGCGGTGACGGTACTTGTCGTTGAGAATACAATGGACGCACCACCAAACGTTCCTGAAAAAAACCTCTTCGGTCCGACACCAGCGATAACACTGAGTGGAGCTAGGTACATAAGGCCCATATAGATCATGAGACCGAAAAGTACGCTTATGACAAATACAGCGAGATTCTGGATCAAACCCCAACCCAATTGTGCGGTAACCGGAGCGATAAGGCCAAACACACCGATTGGTGCTGTCCATAGAATCCACCAGACTAGCTTGATCAATGCGTCACTTACTGCATCAGAAAAGTCCAGAAGAGTTCTGCGAACATCCTCTCGTAATGTCCCAGCAGCTGCACCAAATAGCGCCGTGAATACAATCAAGGGCAGGAGTTGCCCATTGCTGGCTGCTGCAAACGGGTTATCAGGAATCAATCCTAGAATGAAATCAACAAGCCCAGGCAACTCGGGTGCCTCTTGGTCCGTAGCTAGCGGTGCTACCAAATCCGGAGTGAATTGAAGGCCCAGCCAAGAGACTGCCATCCCAAGCAAAATCGCTGGAACAATAGTCACCCACATAAACCCTACGCTAAGCCCCCCAAGACGCCCGAGTTTTCTGGGATCTCCAAGCTTAGCAACGCCACTGAAAATCACTGCCATAACAAGCGGGATAATGACCATCTTGACCGCACTCATGAATGCTGTCCCGAGTGGTGCGGATCCAACCGCGACGATCATAAGGAACTCTGATTCTGTAACAGCAGCGAGCAGGCCTAGGCCAAGTCCAAGTACCAGGCCGATACCTATGGCTAAGTGCAGCATCGTTAGCGGAACTCCTTAATGATCCATTGGTGAAGTCCGGGTAAGCACAGCGGTCACCAAAAGCACTAAGTGGGCGAAAAGTACTTCAAGTGCTGCACTTTTCCTCATCGCTAGAGGTCCATATACATCCGAAAGACGAGGTGTGATACGTCGCCAGTTCAGGAACCCAATCAATAACACAACAAACACTAGGCTAAGCTTCACCATCAAAGTCCTACCATATGAGGTCGCTATTAACGCACTGAGAGAAGAAAGATGCATCCACGCTGCCAATGTCCCTGTCAGCAATAAGACTATCACGGCAGGTAATGCTATACGCGAGAACACTGGTACGAGCTCTGGCAATAATGTGTAGTCCGGTGATTGAGCCTGTTTGTTCCACGAGTGTTCTGAGAGGAGCACCAACGTTAGTCCACCAATCCAAACCCCCGCAGCACTCACATGCAGGAGATCTCCGGGGATACTTATCCATCGGAGCCCCTCTGTTCCGTTTGCATGGCCTGTCAGTGCAGGAAAGACACTCAAGGCTACAGTTAACAGGGAGGCTATAACCCAACCGGCCTGCTTAGTCCACTTCAGCGATAAGAAGGCCGTCATAAGGAGAACTGAGCCAGCAAATCCAACAATCCATATCGTTCCCCAATCAGTCCCGAATGCCAAAAGCTGGGCATCCTCCGCCCAGGAAGCGAAAGGATCTCGGAACTCTTGGAGTTGCCGCAAGAAGACTAGACCTAGTGCCACCGGCAACGTGAGACCACCTATGCGCCCGAGTTTCGCTGCCACACCCAGTGACACCTCAGCATGTACCCTGGATATCGATCTTCCTACATCATGGGGCGGGACAAGAAGCCAGCGGCCTGTAATCGCCCCCCAGCAGGTGACCAGACCTCCAAAAAGGAGCCATCCGGTTAGGGTACCCAAAAAGGGCGTCACTCCTGTGACTTAGTGCGCGTCAACAGCGAATGAAAACTCACTTCTGACTACGTGGCCATCGTCACCAATCCCTCGCCATGCCGTCGTATAAGTACCAGGTCCAAGTTCACCTTTTACTGCAATACTGTACATCTTTGGGTCCCCACTATCCTGCATAGGTGGGCCAGTCTCCAGTAGATCACCGGCTGAATTGATCAATCGGATTCCCACGGAATTGTCCTGCGGGACTTGTGTAAACCAAAGCTGGATCGTGCCCGGAGAAGGCTCGCTTGAGTCAGCTTCGGGCATAGACTTGGCCAAACCAAAATGACTTGTAGCACTATTTGCCGTACTACCTATCATCGCTATCGCAATCAGAGTTAGTGACACAATTCTCCTTGACATCTATTCCTCCTCAGAATCCAAGTATCTTCTGAACCCAATATACACGTTAGCTGCGCTCCAATAAAAGAATACTGCAGATTCCGCATGCTGGCCCCAACGCCAGAAACGCAAATGCCCATTGCCAACCGAGTACACCCACAATTGCGGGCACCGCTTGGATCGTGACCATAGTGAGTAGAAATCCAAGTGAGGTCTGCAACATCAAGGCAGTTCCTACTGAGTCCTGAGGAGCTACCTCGGTGACTAGTGCACTAAATTGCGCAGAGTCTGCAACCACGAAAAAGCCCCAGACCCAAGTAAGGATGACAAGAAAGCTAAAGGGAGCCTGAAACACGAAGCCCGCTACCAAGCAGCATCCTCCACTTATGGCCATGGCCAGATTCACGACCCGATGCCTACCAATACGATCGGCTGCTGCGCCACCCCAAACACAACCCAAGGCCCCCGCGCCGATGGCACCAAATACGACTAGATCTATAACTGTATCTGATACCACTCCGGCCGCGGCGGCGAATAGGAACGCAGAGATCCAGGTCCACATTGCATAGAGTTCCCACATGTGTCCTAAATAGCCTCCGGTAGCGAGCAGAGTTTCTCTGTGTCTCAGCAGCTTTCCGACCCGGCTCCATTCGAAGGACCGGCTAGGAAAGGGATACGGCCCGTCTCGGTAGGCGCTAGCAACCAGGATACTCGCCAAAAGTCCGGCGATCGATCCGCCAATGATTACAACGGCCGTGTCGGTGCCTCCAACCGCCTTGAGCAAGTATGGTGTAGCCTTACCCACCGTGAGCGCTCCCACAACTGTTCCGATAGCCAAACCCCTAGCCGACTGAAACCAAGTCGAAACCATCTTCATACCGGGAGGATATACTCCAGCGAGAAAAAATCCTGTGAAAAAACGCGCTGGCAGAGCTTCGGAGAAACCATCCGAAGAAAGAAGTAGAACATTAGACACTGCTGCCAAGAATGCCGACAGAGCGAAATATGCCCTCGATGGAAGTACGTCAGCCAAGTTAAGGATCGCTCCCAAGCCTGTTCCTACGACGAACCCGAGTTGAACGATCGTTGTAAGCCAACCCAGCTGACTCGATGAAAGCGACCACTTGAGTTGTAGTTCTGGGCCAATTGCCGTTGCAGTCATCCAGGATGTCAGCGACAGCAACATTGCGAGGGAGACGACGGCCAACATAACCCAGCGCCAAGGGTCGTTATCTACATTTTGGAGCATGGCCCCGGTTCCCGGCCCTTCCCCCTGGTGGTTCACTAGCGGAATAGTTGCTTAGCTACAAACCACACATTGGCAGGTCGCTCGGCTAAACGCCGCATATACCAGGGAAACCAAGATGAGCCATAACTAATTAGCACCCGAACCACATGCCCTGAGGTTACTAGTCGATTTTGCTCCTGGCGTTCAATACCGTAAAGCATTGCAAATTCGTAGTCATCTTTGTCGGCACCTAATTCGACCGCCATACGATTCACAGACTCAATCATCCGAGTGTCGTGAGTAGCGATTACGGGTCTTGCCATACCACCATTAAGCCGAGCCTTTAGAAGAGTCCTGGAAAGTGTGAAGTAGTGCTCATCAACCTCGCGTTTGTCAGGATACGCGACTTCTCTGGCCTCATTGTAGGCTCCTTTTACCAGTCGAATGGATGGATCCAATGGAAGGAGGTTGTCGAGATCATCCTCGGTTCGCCGAAGGTATGATTGTAGACATAAGCCCAGATTTCTGTTCGTACTCATCACGTTCCGAAAAATCTCCAATGTCACATCGACGTAGTCAGAACTCTCCATGTCGATCCACACAAGAGACCGAGTGGCTTCTGCGAGTCTGCTTAATCTTTCTTGAGCGACCTCTGGCCCGAAATCGAGGCCGAGCTGTGTGAGTTTTACCGATATTTCAAGATCAACCCCGGCATCGCTAACATCCTGCAACACTCCAAGGTACTCATCCAGCACAGCGTCAGCCTGATCTATAGAGTCGAGATTTTCACCAAGTAAAGTGACAAGGGTGCCCATACCCCTCGTTGACAGTCTATCGGCCTCCGTAAGCGCCTCTTCCCAACTCTCGCCAGGCATAAACCTACTCGTAGCTCGTTTGACGAAGCGCATTCTCGGCAGACGCTCGGCGAGAAAGGGATTCGTTGAAGCCCAGAGTAAGGCCTTACGCATCACGTGGGTGTCCTATTGGAGTCGTGTTCAAGTGCTCACAAATCGGTACATCAGCCTTATTAATCGGTATGCTTCATCCATACTACGAGCGGTATACCTGACGGTGTAACCATCAATCTTTGCCATTCCGGGAATCGATTGAAGCACATCCACATGGGTAGTTGATGCGAAGCGCATTCTGATCTCAACAGGTGATCCAATTTCTAGTGGCCTGAACCCATCGCTCCTAAGTCGATCAAGTGCGATTTCTGTTGTTTCGTGTAGCATAGCCCTAACCACATCGGGATGTAGGAGGCGCGCTGAGGAAGGTGTTTCTGCCGTCTTTGTAGTCACTGTTTCAGATCCAAGGAGTTGGCCCAGCTCAGCTGCAGCTGCTGAATCCCCTGAGACGAGGATCACAGGCACTCCAAGACTCCCAGCAAACGCCGCGTTCATCCCACCTTCACCTACCTCAACATCATTTAGCCACAAACCTTTGACTGAGCCGCTCCCGGTATGAGCAAGAAACCCATCTGGATCACCCGCCTTAGCATGATATCCAATGAAGATTGCGCCATCGAAGGATGAGTCGAGGCCCTGAACCATTCCAAGAGGTTTAATAGATCCCTGGATATAGCTAACCCTAGGATCAAGTTCTCCATGGAGCACATTTTGATGATCGCCGTGAGAATCATTTACAAGGATATCAGCACTTGGGACGTGCTCGAAAATTGCCGCCACCACCGAGTTGACTTCCTCGGTCAGGTATCGTCTAGAAGTCCCATAATCCTTACCACCACTACTCGTCATCAACGGGGAGCCAACCCCACCGATCCCCTCTAGATCGACCGAGATAAAGAGCTTCACTTGTTCTTGTGAACCAGCTGACGCAGGGAGCACTAAGACACTACAGAGAGTGAACAGACCAGCACTCAAGACAAGCGAATGAAACTTCATAGTGCACCCCCGATAGGTGTATAACCTGCTGAGATCAATGCCGCACGATAGGAAGTCACCAATCCGTCAATGATTCTGTCAATCTCTGATCTTATGGTATCAGCTGCTGTTGACGCTTGATCCATCATCGTTCGTGTATTCTCAGATGGAGCACCGTCTTCACCTGTGATCCTACCAATCGGTTGGTCGACTACACTAGCTACGACATCGCGACCGCACGATCCCTGACATTCAGGACCGGTAAAAAGACGTTCATTCAGCGTCCTTAATGCATTCCAAAGTCCCTGCCCTTCTTCTCTCAAACTGTCGTCGTTTTCATCAAGTGTCTCCAACACACTCTCGACTCCAAAGATTAATCGCTCCAACTCTTCCCTGGCTTCGTCCACCCTGCGGGTAATCTCAGCCATCGTGACCAACGCTTCTCGCTTAGCAACCAGGTCCGCCATATCTCTTGGATTCCTAGGGTCTCCCCTTACCTCCAAGTTCGAAGAAGATGACATATCATCGATCGATACCGTTACGGAATATGTGCCCGGAAAGACACTCATTTGATTAGGGAATTGCATCAGGTCAGCCTCTCCTCCCGGTCTAAGATCCCAAGAAAAGCGAGTCACTCCTGCGGTAGCGGATACAGTTTGGGAATAGACGGTATCCGTTGATTCGCTGGTCACTGTTACCTGCCCCTCGCCACCCTCTGCTGACCAAAAACTGATCAAGGCGCCATTGGGTCGCGTCTCGGCCTGCTGCATAGCATGCCCGGTAGATCGGTAACCTATCGCTTCAGCAATGTTTACATCGTAGGCTGGCGGTGGGGAAAAGACATGCACCGTTGCGCTTCGGATTGTCGGATCAGTGGCGAGTTCACGTAGCGGACGGATGTCATCCAGCACGATCAACGCGCGTCCATGCGTACCCAGAACAAGGTCACCATCCCGTGGATGCACAATTAGATCTCGAATTGGTACAGCCGGCACGCCAGCTGTGTATTTCATCCAGCTATCGCCGCGGTCCAGACTTACTCTGAGTCCGAATTCAGTGCCGAGAAAAAGTAGGTTGGGATTTTCTGGATCTTCTTCAATCGCATGCACGAAGCCGTCTATGTTCTGCGACGAAAGAGATCTCCACGTCTGCCCATAATCCTCAGTGACATAAACATAGGACGTCCAATCACCTCGCCGATGATCTTCAGCAACAAGGTAGGCCCTACCAGGTTGGTGTTTAGAGGCCTGTACATCTGGGATCCAGATGCCGTGTGGTAATCCCGTAATGCTATCTCGTACGTTCTCCCAGCTGCTGCCTCCATCTCGAGTAATTTGCACATTTCCATCGTCTGTACCGACCCAAATGAGGCCTTCCTCTAATGCGCTAGGACCGATTGAGATGATCGTGGTGTGCGTTTCCGCACCCGATGCATCAATGGTTAATCCCCCGCTCTCGGAGTGTCGCTGCTTTGTGGGATCATCAGTTGTCAGGTCCGGAGATATGATCTCCCAACTTCTCCCCTGATCTGCGCTTTGATGGAGGTATTGGCTTCCAAGGTAGATAGTTCCCATCTGAAAGGGATCAGAGGTCAATCCCGCATTCCAATTGAATCTGAGTTCATCCCCATCTGGATGGACTGGCCGAATACTACGCCGAGCTCCAGTCACTTTATTAAAGTGCTGGAGGTTTCCACCTTGGGACATGGAATATCCAAAGTGATCAGGATCTGATAAGTCAGGCATCACGCTGAATCCGTCTCCCCCTCCAACACGGAACCAATGCGCATTCAGTATTCCCTTATTCTCCCAAACGGTGCTGGGCCCATACCATGAACCATTATCCTGCAGTCCGCCGTAGATATTGAACGGGAAGGCGTTATCAACTGATATGTGGTAGAACTGGGCCAAAGGAAGATTCTCTACGAAACGCCAGGTATCTCCGCGATCTGCAGTGAACGCGATTCCTCCATCCTCCCCAAGAATCATGTTTCGGGGATTGTCGGGGTCAATCCAAAGCTCATGAATATCCCCATGAATGATCTGACTTGGGACAACAATCTCCCAATTCCGTCCTTGGTCCTGACTAACGTCGATGGATCCGTGTAAACGATAGATGCGATTCTCATTCTTAGGGTCTACACGGATATCAGCATAGTAGAACGGGCGCGGGTTAATCCCAGGCTCATCAGAAATCGTTGCCCAGGTTCTTCCACCATCTTCAGAGCGCACCAGTGCGGATCTCTCCGCCTCGACAAGTGCATAAACTACGTTCGGATTGGACTGTGCTATGGCTAGTCCGATCCGGCCGAGCTGACCCTCCGGTAAACCGTCTGCCGACGATAGTTGTTCCCATGAATCCCCTCCGTTATACGTCACGAATAGGCCTGATCCTTGACCTCCGGAGGTAAGGAACCAGGGCTCTCTTCGAAACTCCCACATCGCAGCGAAAAGTTTATCGGGATTAGAAGGATCCATGACCAGATCTGCGATACCACTGCGAGGATTCTGCCAGAGAATCCGATCCCATGTCCTTCCACCATCAAGCGTGCGGTAAAGGCCTCGTTCCTGCCCATCCGACCACGCGGGACCCAGTACTCCTACATAGACAATGTCTGGATCAGTGGGGTGTGTGATGATCCTGTGGATCCGTTCAGATTGGCGCAGTCCCATTAATCGCCACGTATCTCCTCCGTCGATGGATTTGAATAGACCCCGCCCAACTCCAGCACTATTTCTTGGGTTCCCTTCACCCGTACCAACCCAAACGATATCGGGGTTTGCTTGGAATACAGCGACAGCCCCAATACCAAGAGCGTCCTGATCATCGAAGATGGGGGACCAGCTGATTCCCCCATTTTCAGATCGGAATAAGCCACCCGTTGCGGCTCCTACGTAGACAATGTTCCGATCGACTAAAGACACTTCCACGTCGGAGACGCGACCACTCATTCCGGCTGGGCCGATTTCTCGTGCTCGCATGCTCTCAAATAAAGTGGAACGCTCCTGCGCACCTAATGAGAGTCCTGTCAAAGCAATTCCAAGAAAACTCCACAGAAGACCTGGCTTCATAAGATACTCCTACATACATGTCTTAAAATTGACAGTTTCCATACCTAGCGGGTTTCAGATTAGGTTCGGTTTTAGAACCCTGCCAGCGGGTCATGTGACCGATAGCACAGAAAATCATACACGAACCCTTCATCTACCCAACTGCTTGTGCTAGCCTCCGCGCTGAATGACCTGCCCTTAATCCCTGAGCGAATATTTAGATGTCAATTCAAATACTCGATTCAGGTGAGCTTCCTTCCAGGAAAAGTCTCATATGCTAAGTGAGCTCTTCCTAATGGCCACCCTGGGTACTGAACCCGACTCACTTCGATACAATGGGCGTATGGGTGAACTGGAGGTGAGCCCGCCGAAGCTAGTTGATCCTGGAATTAACGTCGACGGGCTTTTGGATGAACAGGCATGGACTACAGCTGCAATTCTTGGGGGCTTTACTCAATACGTTCCTGTAGAAGGGGTCGAGCCATCTGAAGCCACTGAGATTCGGGTATTCTACACCGATGAAGCGATATACTTCGGTATCCGTGCTTACGATAGTGATCCTGGTGAAATTTTGGCACGCTTCGGAGAACGTGACCGGGTAACTTATAACGATGATTGGGTCCGCATCATCCTGGATACTTTTGACGACCGCCGCCAAGCATATGCATTCGCGATTAATCCACTCGGGCTGCAATCCGACGGCTTAATAGTAGAGGGTGGTACTAGCGGATTCGGTGGGCGATCTGGCGGTGGAGGTGGTGGACGATCTGGCGGTGGAGGTGGTGGTGGAAGCTTTGGCGGGCGGGTGTTTCAGGTGGACTTCAATCCGGATTTTATTTGGGATTCTGAAGGGATCGTCGATAGGGAGGGTTGGACTGGAGAAATTCGAATTCCATACGTATCCCTGCGTTTCCGTGAAATCCCAGAACAGGCTTGGGGCATCCAGGTAACCAGAGAGGTCAAGCGCACCCGATTCCGCCAGTCTTGGGCGCCTCTTACGAAGGATATATCAAGCTCTCTCGGACAGAGCGGTCGACTCGTTGGCCTCCAAGAGATCCAGCCTCGTCGTTTGATCGAACTAAACCCAGTCGCAACAGGGGTTCGGACTGGTACAAATACCACTGGAGCTTTCCTCAAGAATGACCCAGACGGTGAATTCGGTTTCAATACCCGAATAGGCGTCACACAGAATATGGTGCTTGATGGCACCTACAATCCCGATTTTTCGCAAATTGAAGCTGACGTTAGCCAGATCACAGTCAATGAACGGTTTGCACTCTTTTTCCCTGAAAAGAGACCCTTCTTCCTTAACGGCACGGAAATTTTCAACACACCTCAACGGCTTGTATACACTAGGCAAATCGTTGACCCAATAGGTGGCTTAAAGCTCACCGGGAAACTCGGCAACTTTAATATCGGTTATATCGGAGCACTGGATGACAGTCCTAGCTCCATTATGGAGGGCAGCGGCAGAGCGCGGTTCAATATGCTCCGCGCACGGGGGGATATCGGTACCGGATCGACAATCGGCGTGCTCTATACCGGCCGGGACATGACAGACGGGTCAGGAGCATTCAATCGCGTGGTTTCGGGTGATATGCGCCTCCTGTTGGGTGGTCGCTACGCCTTAACTACTCAGGTAGCTGGGAGTGTCGACCGTTCAGATATGGATTCTCAATCAACCGAGTTCAGTCCACTCATCATGGCCTCTATTGATCGGTCAGGTCGCGAATTCACTTGGAATGCAACGTTTACCGATATTCACCCTGATTTCAGAGCACGAAGTGGATTCATTACGCGAGCAGGTGACACCCAAGTTGATGCCAGGATGACCTTGAACCTATTTGGTCCCGCTGGGGCCATCCTCGAGCGAACTTCGATCACTGCTTCTACTGAAAACTTCTTTGACCACAATGAGTTTTGGAGTGGATCCGGCCCATTCGAACATGAACTACAGATCATGCCGAGTTTCACATTCCGGGGTGGAAGGACTCTCACTTTCATGATCAGGAACGGATATTTCCGTTTCCAACCTGAACGGTATGCCAACTACGCGACCCTAGACGAAGATGGGTCCCAAAGCCCTTTCCTGGCACCGGGAGCACTGAAGAACCTGAAAGCATTCATGGTTTTTCCAAGGCTCAGAATCACCAATAAGTTTAGCCTTAACGGGATGTACATCGCCCGAGAAACAGCCATCTTTTCAGAGGCTTCTCGTGGATTTGAGCTACAAGCTCGACCTGAAATTCAGTGGAGCCCTACAGATCGCCTCGAACTCTCTATCGACCATACATTCTCAAGGATTTCTAGAAGCCCTAGTAAGAGCCAAGCTGTTGTTCTAAACAAAATCTATTCGACTGTGCATATAACAAATATTAAAGCCCAATACCTTTTCAGCAGGGCTTTAATGGCGAGGATGATCCTGCAATATGACCTCGATAATCGCGAAGCACTTAAGGACCCCACTACTGGTCAGCAACTGGCAATCTTCGGCCAACCTCAAGGCCCTCGCTCAAATGGGGAATTTCAGGGTCAATTTTTGCTTCAGTACGAACCCTCTCCGGGAACTATTTTCTATATTGGGTTCAGTCGACTTATGCAGGGCGAGAGAAGCTATCGCATTTCAAGGATGAATCCGGTTGAAGAAGGACTTTTTCTTAAACTCAGCTACCTCTTCCGGATCTAAGACAGGCCTACTGTATGACCCAACACGCTACTCGAAGTATGACTTAGAGCAATCGTTTTAATTTGATCTTCGACACTACCGATCCTTGATCATTATCTTCCTACTTTACCAGAGCTAAGATGGCTAATTCTCAAACGCGAACAGCCCGACGAACTCATCTCTTTACAGAGTCCGTCATCCGCGAGATGACAAGAGTAGCACAGGAGCATGATGCTATTAATCTCGCTCAAGGCTTCCCCGATTTCTCGGCACCAGAACTCCTTAAGGAAGCCGCATGTGCCGCCATCCGTGCTGATATCAATCAGTATGCGATCACCTGGGGAACGGTAAATCTTCGACAAGCACTCGCGGAGAAATACGCTGAACGCTACAGCATGGAAGTTGATACAGAGCAAGAGATCACGGTCACATGCGGAGCGACGGAAGCTATGGCTGCCGTGATGCTTTCTATCGTCGAACCTGGTGATGAGGTGATCGTTTTAGAACCTTTCTATGAAAATTATGGACCTGATGCAGTTCTCTCAGATGCGACACCAGTTTTTCTCACGTTAGAGGCTCCAGCTTACCGCCTTGAAAGAGATCACCTAGAGGCCCTCATTACTAATCGCACTCGGGCAATCGTGGTGAACACTCCTAATAATCCGACAGGCAGGGTCTTCGACCTCGAAGAACTGCAAATGATTGCTGACCTTTGTCTCAAGTACGACATCTTGGCGATCACGGATGAGATCTACGAACACATTTATTACGAAGGCGAACATCACGTTCTCGCTACCTTCGATGGAATGCGGGATCAGACCATAATCATAAGCGGCCTCTCAAAGACCTTCAGCGTGACTGGATGGCGCATAGGTACGATCATCGCTCCACCTGATTTGACTGACGCCATCCGCAAGGTTCACGATTTTCTAACGGTAGGTGCGCCGGCGCCTCTGCAAGAAGCTTGCGCCGTTGGTATCCGTGAACTCGGATCAAGTTACTACGAGGGACTGACAGTCGATTATCGGGAACGACGCGACGTCTTTCTCTCGGCACTCAAAGATTCCAGGTTCAAGTTTAGTACACCAGAAGGCGCGTATTATGTGCTCGCTGACTTTAGTGCTCTCTCCTCAGAGGACGATACGACATTCTCTAAAAGACTAACTAAGGAGGGAGGCGTCGCTCCCGTACCAGGTTCCAGCTTCTTCAGTGTCCCGGAACGGGGACATTCAGTTGTACGGTTCGCGTTCTGCAAGACGATCAAAACACTCGAAGCCGCGGGTGAACGCCTCCGTGAATTCGCGTCGAATGAGTACAGCTGAAACCTGCTTCCCGACCTCTCTTGCCTCAGCCCAAGGTTCATCCAAATAGAACTAAGCCGAAAGAAGTAGCGAGTCTGATCAAGCTGTTCGGATTCACTCCCACTGAATGTGTGGCTTCTCTCCTGCCTAGGACGAGGGTGTGGCGAGTGAGAGGTGCTGTAGGAATTTTTGTTCTGTCCTCAGTTATAGCGAGCTTTGCGTTTTTCATTCCCCCCCACGGTATATGGACAATCGGTGCTCTTACAGGGGGAGTCATCCTAGCACGCAGACGTTGGTTGGAACGATTTACGCTGTACTCCGTTCAGGGTAGCTGCCCTAAGTGCGAAGCTATGCTATTCGTGAAATCTGGACCCTTAAGAACCCCGCACCCTATTGCTTGTGATGGATGCCACCATATGGCCTCCCTGGAGTTTCCCAATCTTGAGTTCAGCCCGGCCAATAGCGAATGAGAAGTCCTTTTGGTCCCGGAGTAACAATCCTAGGAAGTGGTGCGGTTATCCTGATCTCATTTCTATTTATTGGAATACTTCTCCCCGGTACCTGGACTGCGGAAGCATCAGCACGCTTACCAGCATCTCCCGAAGACGCGTTTCTACTCCTGGATTCACCTACAGACTGGAGTCAATGGACGATCTGGCCAGATAGCGGGGTGCAAATGATCGGACCATCAACCGGAGCGGGAGCGGGCTTTATTTGGGATGATCCAGAATTGGGAACCGGGGCGTTCACTATCGTAGAAGTACAAGAAGCGGAAATAGTTCGATATCAAGTGGAAATGCAGGGTGGAGCAATGCATATCGATGGAGTGCTCGAACTGAGCCTCGAACAGGGGGATACTAGGATTCTATGGCGAGAATCTGGTGACCTCGGCGCAAACCCTTTAATGGGTTACTGGGCACTCTCTATGGATCGAGTCCAAAGCGCAGAGTTAGAGAAGAGCTTGGATCGATTACTTCAGCTCTTGCAAGTGTCTAACGATTCTACTGATTCCGGGCCCAATCAATAAGATCTCGATTACTTGAAGTCTTTCTCATCGCTCCAAGTAACTCTTGCATTCCATCTGCTGATCCAGACCCAGATAGCTGCCGTCTCATAGCATGCGACAACCAAAGCGCGTCAGCATCCAGAAGTAGTTCCTCTTTCCGTGTAGCTGAAGCTGGGATATCGATCGCCGGATAGATTCTCCGATCCGCTAATTCTCGAGATAGCACCAGTTCACTATTTCCGGTGCCCTTGAACTCTTCAAAGATGACTTGGTCCATCCGAGAGCCAGTATCAACCAATGCGGTAGCAATGATCGTAAGAGAGCCACCGCCTTGAGTCGGAGCAATCTTTCGCGCACTTCCCAAGAAACGCTTTGGCTTCTCTAGCGAGTTCGAGTCAAGACCACCAGAGAGTGTGCGACCACTGCCTGATTTGACCGAGTTATAAGCGCGTGCCATACGAGTAATCGAGTCTAGTATGATCACGACGTCCTCCCCCTGCTCTACACGTCGGCGTGCTCTCTCGAGTGTTATCTCAGCAACTTGGCAGTGTCGTTCGGCAGGGCGATCAAAAGTTGAAGCGATGACCTCACCAAATCCGCACTGTTCCATCTCCGTGACCTCCTCTGGTCTCTCGTCAACCAAAAGAATAAGGAGATGACATTCAGGGTTGTTCTTTACAATGCCCTCAGCCACTGCCTGTAGTACCATCGTTTTCCCAGCCTTAGCTGGTGCAACGATCATCGCACGCTGACCCTTACCCATCGGACAAATCAGATCAATGACGCGATTTGTGTACTCTGGTTGTCCCAGAAACTCTCTCCCGCACTCTAGAACAAGTTGGTCGTCAGGATGGACCGCACTTAACTGTTGAAAATCGGGCCGTCTTGTCGCTTCCTCAGCAGGATGGTCATTGACCCGAGCAAGGTGCGCTAACGGAGGACTCTTCCCAGGCCGAGCACTCCGACCCACGATCCCCACCAATTCATCACCAGTGCGCAAACCGAACCGCTGGATAATTCGCGATCCTACGTAAATATCATCATTACCCGGAGTGTATCCAGACTCCCTTCGGCGCACGAAACCTGATCCACTACCGAGTACTTCGAGAATTCCTAGAGGACGCGACTCTGCTTCGAGTTGTTCGGGATCGTCCGGAAGCTGGGCCTTAAGCTCTTCTTCACTGTAATGGTGCTGACTTTGTCCGCGAGGCTTACGACGCCTTCGCCCCCGGCGACGGCGACGGCGACGTGGACGTCCTTGTCCACTATTACCCTGTCGCCTCTGCGGTCTCTCTTTTGCCTCTGTGGCCTCTGTCTGACCCTCTGGCTTCGCTGCACCCTCACTCTCGGCCGGTGACTTAGCTGGAGCATCAGAGACTTCTGCCTGACCCTCCGGCGTAGCCGGAGCCTCTGGCTCAGCGAAGCCGTCTAACGTCGGTTGAATTTCTGGTGATTCTGGCACGTCTGAATCCATTTATACTTTACCTGGCGCCTCATGAGAGCAATTCGCCTCACAAACGCCTTCGGTAGAAACCCCGAAATAATCAAGAGTTGTGGACCGGTCCTCTTCAGGTGGCCAGGAGGCCACACTGGTACCGACGCATACTGCATCGGTCGGACAGAACAAATCTTCTACGAATAATGCCTGGGATCAAGTGTTGCGTGTACGGTGACACCTTACTTCGCACTCTGAGCTAAGGACAGGTTAAGCTTTCTACATATCCTATGCACCCAGAGAAACACCTGTCCTCTCAGTACCCCAGATGTCTAATATATCGGACATAACGTCACGTAGCTCTGCACACCTTGTAGTATCTGTAACCCGTTGTGCTATAACAGTTTATATAGACTATTGTACACTTGGTATAGGTCGTGCACTTTATGGTCACAGTATCAACCGTTCCAGGAGAATGAAGGTGCCTGCTAAAGCTCGGACCAGCACCGTTTTGGTCTTCTTAATCGGGCTATCTGTGGTACCAGCTGAAGCCCAGAGAGGGTTGCTATTCACCGTCGTTAACACTCCGATGGTGAGCGATCCAGTCTTTAGCGGGTTCTCGTTGCAACTATTCTCTCAAGCTTCGCTTGGCTACCTACAGGCGGGTTCAGCGTTCCACACACCCTACGCTGAATTCAGTTACGACATCTATTCCGGGCCCAGGGGCGTACACCGGCCTCGGTATTTCCGCCCTATACATCACCCCTGCTGGAATTACTCATGGGATCCTCTCGTAGGCCTTTTCAATGACTGGATATGGGGTTGTGATCTTCTCCCTGGTCTAGCGTACCGATCAACCTATCGTCCCTGGAATCGTATTTTTGTATGGACATCCTTCCATTCACGACCTCCACCCCACGCATTCGCATATTGGAGGGACCCTTTCGTACCTCCCTGGGGCCCCCATTGGACGCAAGACCCATGGGCACCATTCTGGGATGGGTACTGGGATGAGCCGGGCTTCGGAGGACACTACCCTTTCCCCTACCCAGCTGTACCCGCAATTGCTGACCCTGAAGCCCCAACTCGAACAGCCACACGTCGTCCATCCTCACGGATAGGCTCACCTCGGGGGTACGGAGAGGGTGCAGCCAGGGTTCCAGATCGCTCTGCCGTTCCACGGGCTTCAAATCCTCCGGGCAGATGGGGAGAGATCCCCGTTTTGGATTCCAGAGACCCTAAAGAACCAACAGCAAAGCCTAGGGCTAAGGGATCTAAGGCTCCGCCATCCGACCTTATATACCCCCCCTCAGCCCACCCCTCCGCAGATCCAAGAAGAGCTAGTAGAGCGGGAACAGGAAAAACCGCTAAAGCCCCTCGACCATCAGACCGCATTGGTATAGGTACAGTTTCAGGGACGAAAACCGGACGGAGGCCGAAGCCTAAGAGCCGCAACCGATCCCCTTATCCAAGCTTCGACCGGAGCCCTGCACCTGGAAAGGGAGTCTCCAATAATCCTTCACTCGGTCTAAGGCCTTCTCCGAAAACGCAAGCACGGCCTAAAGCTTATCCTCGATCTCCAGGAACTAAACCTGCACCCAATCATGCACCCAGAACCAAGGCCGCCCCTTCCTCCTCCCGAGCACCAAGAGCTCTGGCAACCCCAAGACCGTCTCCTAAGATGAATCCGGGGCCAACCCGCCAGCCATCTCGGTCCTCTTCTACAGCCCGGCGAGCACGACGCCCCGGAAACTGAATAACGCTAAGAAGATTTCAGAACGCCTGCCTGAACTACAGCTCCACAAGGATTCGGCCCAATCCAGTAGGAAAGTTCTGATGGGTGGTCAATATCCCAGAGCACCAAATCCGCGCACGATCCTTCTCTCAACACCCCTCGATCACCAGACATCCCAAGAACCTTAGCGGCGTTGCGGGTCATCCCGCATAGTGCCTCTTCTGGGTTAAGTCCGAACAAGACACAGGCCATATTCATTGCAATGAGCGGTGAGTTGATCGGAGACGACCCTGGATTCAAATCGGTAGCAATCGCGATTGAAACGCCTTGAGAGCGTAACACATCGACTGGAGGCGCCTGCTCTTCACCCAAGAAGTAAAAAGCACCCGGTAATAACACGGCATTCGTCCCCGATTTTGCCATCGCCTCGATTCCAGCCTCTGAAGCGTACTCGAGGTGGTCTGCTGATACGGCTCCGACTCGTGCCGCCAGAGCTGCTCCACCGGAGTCCGACAGTTGATCTGCATGGACTCTAATCGGCAGGCCGTACTGTGTACCGACTGCGAATATTCTTTCACATTCGTCGGGAGTGAATGCGATCCCCTCACAAAAAGCATCGATCCCGTCAGCCAACCCCTCGTCCATCACCTTCGGTATCATGGTCTCACAAATAAGATCAATGTACCCCGAGCGATCAGCCACATACTCAGGAGCAAGGGCATGGGCACCAAGAAATGTTGTGCGGACAGCCACTGGGTGTTCTGTGCCTAGACGCCTCGCTACGCGCAGCATGCGCAACTCTGTCTCAACATCAAGACCGTAGCCCGATTTTACTTCAACCGTTGTTACACCGAACGACTGCAACGTGCTAAGTCTCTTTGAGGCACCTGAGAACAGTTCTTCGTCTGTCGCTCTGCGTGTGGCTTTAACAGTTGAGGCTATGCCACCTCCTCCACGCGCGACCTCCTCATAACTGGCACCCTGAAGTCTCATTTCGAACTCTCGAGCTCGATCGCCAGCAAATACTAAATGAGTATGACAGTCGATCAGACCAGGAGTAACCCAACGACCTTTGGCATCCAGAATGCTCGCCGCATCTTCTCTAAATCTTGAAGAGAGTTCGGACATAGCCCCAACCCACGCGATTCGATCACCTGAAATCGCTACTCCACCATTGGCAATCTCGCCATACGGCAAAGCATTACGCTCGCTCTCATCCATCGTAGCGAGCATAGCATTTTCTATTAATAGATCGCAGGACACCACATAAACCCCTGATTGTCGCTAACTTGCGATGTCAATCTACACTCGATGGCCATGACCGACCTCTTTTTCAAATTTGCGCTCCTGCCCTCAGGCTGGGAATCTTCAGTAAGGATTTCAGTCTCAGAGGATGGCTGGATCCAGCAGATCATGTCTGGAACATCTTCTGATGGGTGTAAGGACGTGCCCGGCATCGCTGTGCCAGGAGTACCTAATCTTCACTCACATGCATTTCAGCGAGCGATGGCTGGCCTAGCGGAGCGGGGTACTTCCAGCACAGACACGTTTTGGTCTTGGCGCGAACGCATGTACACATTTCTGGAACGTTTGTCTCCGGAAGACGTGGAAGCGATCGCAACCCAGTTGTATGTGGAACTGCTGCGCCATGGGTTCACCTCAGTGACTGAATTTCACTATCTCCGGAATGATATCGATGGCAGCGCCTACCAAGATCCAGTGGCGATGGGTCAACGAATTTTGAGTGCCGCTGATCAAGCAGGTATCGGGACTACACTCTTACCTGTGCTCTATCGTTCTTCGGATTTTGGCAACAAGCCACCCGCTCCGGAACAAAAACGCTTCGTAGCTGATGTTGATGACCTCATCGGTGACATAGCTGCGCTGAAGGATTCTACAGCGAACAACCCGCAATTTCGGATCGGGTTAGCGGTCCATTCACTGCGCGCGGTTGCACCTGAAGACCTTGCCTACGCTGTCAGCTCTTTCAGGGATATTGATACTGAGGGCCCAATTCACATCCACGTAGCTGAGCAAACAAGAGAAGTGGCCGACTGCCTGGCATGGTCAGGGGCACGACCAGTAGAGTGGCTTCTTACTAATGCGCCAGTCGATGAATATTGGTGCACGATCCATGCAACCCACATGACGGCTGAAGAGGCAACCCGTCTCGCAGCTTCAGGGGCTGTGGCAGGGCTCTGTCCGACTACCGAGGCGAATCTAGGTGACGGTCTATTTCGATTTGAGGATTTCTCCAACGCAGAGGGCAACTGGGGTGTGGGTACCGACTCCCATGTCAGCGTAAGCCCAATAGCGGAACTCCGGTTACTTGAATATGGACAGCGAATCGCTCGCCAAGAGCGGAACATTGCGGCTGGCGCTCAAGATCGATCTACCGGAAGAGCACTCCTTCAACATGCTTGGACCGGTGGGTCAAAGGCGTCCGGCAGATCGACAGGAGCACTCGAAGTAGGCCAGCGTGCTGACATCCTTGGTCTCGATGAGAATCACCCTGCCCTCGTGGGACGTACGGGTGATGAGATCCTCGATTCATGGATCTTCTCGGGTGAACATACACCTGTTCAGAATGTCATAGTCGGCGGAAAATGGGTGATCCGTAATGGACATCACGAACGTGAGGAAGAAATCCTCAATAACTATGCGACTGTGCTGAGACGCCTTAGTAGCTAGTTCCATCACTCTAAAATCGAAATAGATATGATGAGCTTACAATTCCATCCGGTAACCAAGCGGCCGGGCTTGCTTGCTATCTGGACAATTCTAGCCATGTCAGTCCCTGCCCTAGTCTCCGCTCAAGAGATCATGCTCAAATGGGGTTTTGTAGAAGGGAGTGAACAGGTTCTGCAGTTGACCAATCGCATGGAAATATCGATGCCAATTGGCTTCGCCTCTCAGGTGATGGATCAATCCATACGAATGCGTCAAGCCGTACAGAGTGTTGAGTCGAACGGAGATGCAACGGTCATGGTTACGACCGAACACATCCGTATGGAAGGGGTCGGCCCTGGTGGCGACCAGCTTTACGATTCTGACTCAGGTGATATCCCGACCGATCCAGCGATCCTGGGTGCCGCTGCGATGGTGGGACAGGATTATTCTATGGTTGTCGGAGCAGATGGCACGGTAAAGTCGATCCAAGGAATTGAAGAATTAATCGACAGTATGCGAGGCTCATTCCCACCTGACGTTGCTCCAATGTTGGGTGAAATGTTCAATGCACAGACCCTCACTGAAATTGCACAACAGGGCGTGCAAATCCTTCCCACTGACCCAATCAGTCCGGGAGGTTCATGGCAAATGTCTTTCACCATGCCGAACCCACTGTTAGGGGAAGTGATTAATACCCTCACCTTCATTCTTGATGGGATAGAAGAACGAGACGGACGGACGGTAGCCCTCCTCTCTAGTACCGGAGAGATAGTCGCTGATACTCCGGAAGACCTAGCAGGACTGCCGATGGAGATGGACGTGGATGCGGAGATGACTGGCTTTTTGATCTTTGATGTGGATCGCGGCCTAGTGCTCTCATCGTCCACCACGACTGAGATGACGATGACAATGTCTGGACCAGATGGTTCATCAATGACGATGCCCATGACGACTACCGGCAGCTTGGAACTGCTCGAGTACATCCCTAGGAGTTAAGAGTTGTCATATCATGGATCACAACTCATCCTAGATTCTGCCCCTTCATCGCTAAAGAACAGTCTTAAGGGAGAGGAAATATGACTTTGGTCATCTTTGAACTCGAAGCTAAAGAAGGTCGGATAGACGACCTAAAAGCTATGCTCAGAGAAGCCTTACCTGATACCAGAGCATACCCAGGATGCTACGATCTTTCCGTATTCGCTGATCCAGATGGGAAAACCCTCTTGCTCGTCGAAGCCTGGGACTCCCAGGAGGCTTATGAGCAGTACTTCGCCTGGAGAGCGAATCCTGGTCCTGGCTTTGCATCGCTAGAAGATCTAGGGCCACTGGTCGAGGGTGAGCCGACACCCCGATTCTTGGAGCCAGCCGGCCTGTAACTTAGACGTTTCAGCTCAGCGCATCCCATTTAGCAGAATCGAAGAAAGAGGGAGAACGATATGACTCTGGTGATCTTTGAATGCGAAGCAAAAGAGGGCTGCATGGATCAACTGAAGTCCACTCTCAAAGGACTCTTGCCTGATACCCGCGCCTGGCCAGGCTGCTACGAGGTTGCGGGTTTCGCTGATCCAGATGGAAAGACTTTATTGTTTGTCACTAAATGGGAATCTAAAGAAGTCCATCAAGCATATCTGGGTTGGAGAGCGAATCCTGATCCTGGGTTTACATCGCTAGAAGATCTAGCTGCGCTAGTTGCCGGTGAGCCCACTTTCCGATACCTGGACCCAGCTGGGCTGTAACTCAGAATTCTTGAGGTAATCGATTCAGTTAAGCCGCCTGAAACGGAGATGTACGACCCGTCCTGCGTCTAACTCGAATCCGGTAACCCCACCTCTTTCACGAGAAAATCTGAAGGTCCGACTACCGGCAGCGAGTGTGTCTCCTGAAATCCGCTGCAGTTCACTTTCAGCGTTGGACCCCATGTGAACAACTAGGGACCCGCCTGTATTCACGAACTCGTAATTCACGTCTAGCTCCGGGCTATAATACATTCCGAGGTAAGGGCTGGGATCATTGATTTCGCTTGGCTCCATTCTTTCACGTCTATCCTCAGCCTCGAGGCTGACCTCTTCGGAGACCGGGGCTAGGTGCTCGGCAAGCACGATATCAGCGACCTGAATGGCACGACCAGAAGGGCTGGCATCGGCCCGATTACACAGTGTGACGATACTGGTACTCTGAGAAGGAAAACGAAGCACGTCGGCCCGAAATCCCACCCAACTCCCGCCATGTCCGATTGTCGCTAGGCCCCGGTGCTCGCCGTGACTCTGGCCAAGTGCATAAGAGATCTCCTCTCCTGAGTTGAGGACTCCTCTCGTTTCAAGTATTGGGGTAAGGCCAGACCTGATTCCATCCTGTTCGAGCGCTGTAACCCAATGAACCATATCATCGATCGAGGTATATACACCGCCATCCCCAATCATATCGAGCGTTGTCATATTTGTTCGAAAACCATCTCCGCGAGGCGAATACCCGTCTGCTCTGAGTGGGACGATGTGGTTGTGGTCGTCGTGGAAGTGTGAATGACTCATCTGCAGTGGCCTGAACAGAACCTCCTCTGCGTAATCCTTGAATGGCTTGCCCACTGCTCGTGCCACGGCCTCGGTTGCCAGCACATAACCTGAATTGCTGTACAGGTACTCAGACCCTGATGGGAAATTAAGTTCTTCTTGTAGAGCTTGAACCTCGATGAGCTCAGCTACGGTATAGAAATCATCACCCCGAAGTCCCTTCAGGCTCATCAGAGTGATGTAATCCCTCAATCCGCTGGTATGGTTTAACGTATGCCGTAGCGTGAGCGGCTCTCCGTAATCAGGTAATTCTGGAATCCATTTCTGGAGTGGATCCTCCAAATCGAGATATCCCTCCATTGCAGCAAGGGCAGCGACTGCCGCTGCAAACTGCTTCGAAACTGATCCGGTTCTGAACACAGATGTGGTATTGATAGGGATATCGTGTTCGAGATTGGCCATACCATAGCCACGTCCGTAAACAAGTTGACCAGATTGTACGACCCCTAGAGCACACCCTGGAGTTTCGGAGTTAAAATCGGCGAAGACGTTATCGATAGCAGCTGTATCAAAATCCCCTTGTGCACAGGCAATCATGGGTAACGCAAAGACCATGGCTAACAGTCGAGCATACTTCCTAAATCCGTGTTCCATCAATTGTCTCTCCTTCGAAGTACACGCCCCGGTCGATTGCCAGTAACTCCTTCCGTGTTGTACACACGAGCCCCGTTCACCCAAACCCCCACGATACCTACAGACGGCAAATTTGGCTCATCTGGTGTCGCCCGGTCTAGAACCGTCTCGGCATCGAAAAGCACGAGGTCGGCGAAATAGCCTTCTCTGATTTTACCGCGCTCCAAGAGCCCAGTATTTTCTGCCGCTAATGAACTCATCTTTCGGATCGCAGACTCAAGCAACAGCTCCCCACGCTCACGCACGTGTCGGCCCAGTACGCGAGTAAAACTCCCGTAGCCGCGTGGATGGCGACCGTTCAAACCTCCATCACTTGAGACATTCGTATAGGGCCAGGAAAGAAGTTCGGCTATATCAGTCTCCGTCATGCTCCTCGCTATAATGCTCTCTCGACCATCGCTGGCTTCGGCTTCAGCAATCAATTCTAGGTAGACGGTGACTGCATCTTTGCCACGAATCTCTGCAATCTCCGCTAGTGACATCCCGACATAAGAAGGATCAGCTCCAAACGCCGCGATAAACATCCCCTCCGGGGGCGCGAGTTCTTCTAAAGCAAACGTGGCAGCCTCTCGCGTGAACTCTCGACCAGGGAAAAGAACCGTCATCGTTGACTGCCAAAACTCATATGGATAGACGTCGGCTGTGACATTGATGCCTTCTTCTCTGGCCGCGTCAAGCATAGAAAGCACCCTGCCTGTTTCTCCCCACAAACTCTTCATCGCAAGCTTCATATGTGAGACTTGCACTGGGATACCCGTCTCCCGACCGATGTGGAGAAGTTCTTCCAGGGCTGAAAAGAACTCCCGGTCCTCGCTTCGCATGTGGCTGATGTAGCGTCCGCCGACGGAAGCAGCGCTACGGGCCAGCTCCACGACCTCGTCTGTACTTGAGTAGATGCCCGGGTCGTACTCAAGACCGGTGGATAGCCCGAGCGCCCCTGATACAAGCTCACTCTCGAGCAGTACCTTCATTTCCTCAATTTCTTCCAGGGTGGCTTCACGGCGAAAATCATCGCCCATCACCCTTCTGCGAATAGAGTTGTGCCCCACGTACGCAGCCACATTCACGGCGACGGTCGCTATTTCCATCCTGGTAAAAAAGTCGGCGAGTGGCAGCGGTGAGCCACCATCCTGACCCGCAATGATTGTCGTAATACCCTGGCTAACAGCTGCAAGCGCACCACCCTCTTCGAGTCCTCCATCGTGGTGGCTATGTGTGTCGATAAAACCCGGAGCCAGGACCAAATTTGTCGCGTCGATCTCGGTCTCCGCATCCGTTGGTGTCAAGCTTCCAACCTCCAGAATGCGATCACCGCGAACACGAACGTCAGCCATCCGCCCAGGCTCACCCGTCCCATCGACTACATATGCATTCGTGAAGATCAGATCAGGAGGTAGCCTTCCGGACTCTGTGTCACATGCACTCAGAAGCATGAGCACAGAGATACAAATAATGGGCGGCAAACTAAGTTTCTTCATGTTCTATCTCTATTCGATGTTTTTCAGAGCCTCTAGTAATTTCGTTGTATCTTTATCTTTAGCGTCTCGCCTGCCAGGCACCACTCGCGAAGCCCGTCAGCGCAGATCCCGCAATGAACCCACCCGCGGCGATATACATTGGACTCTCTGCATCTTTCCCGAATCTTCGAGTCAACTGACTTCGAATGATTAATGCAACAACTGCCGTCCAGCCCGCAATCGGATTCAGGATCAATAGTCCGGTAGCGAGTAAAACACCCAACTGTCGTGATGGGCCTCCTACCCACTGAATCAGTGCTCCAGGGATCGCCCAAATAAGCAGCGACTTGGCAAGCAACGGATCCGCTCCTGCCGAGATCGTAGCCGCAACCACACGATCGAGAGGTGGAATGAGATCTGCCTGAAAATAACTCTCATAAACCATTAGTACGAGCGCCCCAGCGACTCCGAACCCTACGAGTTCTGCCCAATACTGTTCCTTTCTCCCAGCTCGTTCCCATTCTGGATCCCGGCCCTTGCCTCGCAAGATCCAGCCAGCCTTGAGATCATAGCCCATGTCGGCGAATGCCGGACCGGTCGATGAAACAAATCCCACAAGAAGCGCCAGGGGAATATCCGGGAATCCGACCAAGATCCCGATCACCAAAAAAATCAATGCCGTCGCAAAGGCAGGAAACCAGCCGGCATGCATCGCTGAAAGTCCAACAACAAGTTCCGAGGCCAGAGCAGCAAAGGCAGCGAATACGATGAACCCCAGGATCATGCCAACACTCATCTCGGAAGCCGCCCCACCTGACAGAAGCAGGCCAGCTGCTGCCAAAGCAAATGCCATAAAACCAACCATCAATACCCGATTCGTGCGCGAAGGACGCGAACTCTTAGCAGCACTGCTGTCGCTTAGATTGCCTCTTACGATCATCACAACCTGAATGAGGGCAACAGCACCCGCTCCGATCATCAACCCATGGGGCATATATATCTCACTCAGATCAACCCCTATTACTGCTGGCGCGTAACCTCTGAGTAACAGACCGACTGCAAACATGGAGAGTGCGTAGGCATTCCCGATCCAGCAGACCCCAAAAACGTCCATCGGGATACCGAAGAGTTGTCCGACTCCTCCAACAGATCCACCTGCCAACAGGAGCCCTGCCCTCCGTCCTCCTTGGTCGCCAGCGATCAAGACTTCAGCTGTGGCAACACCGGAAGGCCAGAGTCCCGAGGCAGGATAGGCCGGTGAATCAAAGATCCGGTAAAGAATCGTTGCATCAATTACTAGCCCGGCAAATGCACCAACAAACATGGGGAGCACGAGATCTGGCCTACCCAAGACCCAAGGGATCCCGATAGGGAGCAGCAAAGCGTTCGCCCCCCCAAACGTTGCGCCTGATATGACCGTTTGCAGAATGTTTTGTCGCTCTAGACTGCCGAATGGACGGAACACCGCTAAGGGGATGCGGGCCAAGGTCATCGCCACGATCGCACCGATTACCGAACTATTTGGTGTGATTCCAACACGGGTAAGAAGCTGGATGCCGATCACTCCACCGAGGACAGCCATCATTAGGCCCAAGACCAGAGTACCTGGCTCGAAGATCGAAGGATGCTTCCTATCCTGTCTGGTTACCTGATCCTGTGGGAAGTCACTCATACGATCTGTGCGATCCCAGCTCCGACCAGTCTACGAGCGAGTAGCACCGGTTTTCCAGTTGAAGCAGACAATGCAGCCCGCTGCGCTTCCGTGTAGCCCATACAATGCATCACGATGACGTCGCAATCGCTTAGGGCTTGAGCCGTACCGGCAAGTTCATCTCCCTCATAAGGGGAAGCGGCGGAGAATCGCAGTTCCTGGTCCGGCCTCGGCTTGTAGTGAAATTCTTGGCTCTGTTCTATGAGTGGAACAAGGACGCCAATACGCTGTGCTCCCGCACAAATCGCATCAGTCCCATGATCAACCAGATGCTGCGCATCGAGAAAGAGTCCGCCGAAGTGAAGATCTGAAAATTCACCTGTACAGAGTAAAACAACGGCCAGATAGTCCTCAGGGTCGATCTCATCGAGCATATGCTGTAACTGACGCGCTATCCAAGATTTTCTGACGACCACCTGCCTGCCATTCCCGAGTCGAGTAACGAGACGATGGCTAGAGGCCTCGGGACGCAGTCGCTGAATTTCTTCTTCGGACTGGCCATCCAGGGCTCCGAACTCCTGCACCTGGATCGTATCCGGAAACCAATAGGTCAGTTCCGGTACGATATCATTCCGAGGAGTCTGACCTATGGTCAGGAGAGCGAGGGTTGAATTCATGGCCGACAGCTTATGTCGTCCAAGGGCGATGTGTCCACGAAAGCCTCTATTACCTTGTGACGCTTAAGGGCCGCCGGTATCCTCGCCCGATATTCAACCAGATAGCCACTAGATGCTCTAAATGAGAGAAATCACCGAACGAGACCTCGAGTTACTGGCAACAGGAGCTTGGATCCTGGGCGCCGGCGGTGGCGGGGACCCCTATCACTCACTGCTGGCGATGAAAAGGCTCTACTCTAGTGGGCTATCTACAACACTCATGGATCCTGACGATCTTGCCGATGATGCCAGGATCGCTGTGGTTTCGACCATGGGCGCACCGTTGGTTGGAGAAGAACGACTAACCGACCCCGAAGTGGCAGCCCGTGCTGTGCAAATGATGGAGGAGTACGTAGGGCACGGCTTTGATGCAGTGATGTCTCTAGAAATTGGTGGAAGTAATTCAATCCAACCTTTTATGGTTGCATCATTTACAGGACTTCCAGTTTTGGATGCCGATACAATGGGACGAGCGTATCCAGAAGCCCAGATGAGTAGCTTTGCGATCGGTGATCTTCGGCCCTACCCCCTAACTTTAGCTGACCCAAGAGGGGTTGAGACCGTGGTATCCAAAGTACCGACCTGGAAATGGATGGAGCGCGTCAGTCGAAAGATCTGTACTGAAGTGGGTTCGACTGCAGCAACGTGCAAGGCACCCCGCACCGGTCGCGAGGTGAAAGAGTGGGGCATACTCCGGACGGTTTCCCAGGCGATAGGCATAGGGCGCGCAGTACATGAAGCGCGTCAATCGAAACAGAACCCAGTGCAAGCCGTGGTCGACTGTGAAGATGGACGGATTCTATTTGAAGGAAAAATCGTCGAAGTCAATCGCAGAACCACCGAAGGGTTCCTGCGTGGAAGCGTAGAGTTGGAGGGCCTTGAGGCAGACAAAGGCCATAGGATGAAGCTCGATTTCCAAAACGAGTTCAGCATCGGTTGGATCAACGAAGAACCGAGAGTCATGGTCCCAGATATCATCACGGTTCTGGATTCAACAACCGGTGAGGCAATCGGAACAGAAGCGATCCGTTACGGTCAGCGTGTTCAAATTCTTGTCCTTAGAGCCCCCGAAATACAAACAACACCCAAGGGGCTCGAGCACGTGGGACCTCGTGCGTTCGGATATGACCTCGACTTCGAATCTGTCTTTGCGGAGGCCGGGGGAACATGAGACGCATTGGGGTCGATGTAGGTGGCACGAACACCGACGCTGTGCTTGTAGATACGGATCGTGTGCTCGCTGCAGTAAAGAGCCCGACGAGTGAAGATGTGACGTCAGGTATCGTCTCTGCCTTGAATGCCCTACTTGATGAACTGGGAGGAGATCCTGGAGGACTCGACGGCGTTGTCATCGGAACAACACACTTCACGAATGCAGTAGTCCAGCGCCGTGACCTAGAACACATCGGTGCACTCCGGATTGGGCTACCCAGCGGTGTAGCGATCCCACCATTCGCGGATTGGCCGAAAGACTTGGCTGACCACGTAAGTGGTAGCGTCGTCATGGTGGAAGGTGGGCACGAGTATGACGGCCGCCCTTTCATGCCCTTGAATGAATCGGATGTTCGGCAGGCAGCCAAGAGATTCCAAAATGAGGGAATCGCCTCTGTGGCCATCGTTGCTGTCTTTTCTCCACTCACCTCGGAATGTGAAGAACGAGCCGCCGAAATCCTCCGTGAAGTGAGTCCTGATATAAAACTGACACTTTCCCATAACTTGGGGCGTGTAGGGCTACTTGAACGTGAAAACGCCGCCCTACTGAATGCTAGCCTTCGCTTACTCGCGGAGTCCACAACCCTTGCGTTTACTGAAGCTTTGGACACGAGTGGTATTAAAGCGCCCCTTTACCTGACTCAGAACGATGGAACCGTAATGCGGGCTAATCAGGCTGAGGCTTTTCCGGTGTATTCGTTCTCTTCTGGGCCAACGAATAGCATGAGAGGTGCAGCCCATCTTTCAGGGCTTAGCGACGCGATGGTCGTAGATGTGGGGGGTACAACCACAGACATTGGCCATCTCAAGGCAGGATTTCCCAGGGAAGCGAACACCGTAGTTGAGATCGGTGGTGTACGAACCTTATTTCGTATGCCGGATCTACTCTCAATCGGGTTAGGTGGAGGCTCACTTGTCGACACAGAACATCACACCGTGGGACCTGTAAGCGTCGGATACGGCCTTACTAGCGAAGCTCTTGTGTTCGGAGGAGGGCAACTTACAGTAACAGACGTGGGTGTCGCTGCTGGGCTAAGCCAAATCGGAACATCTATAGAATCAACAGATTCTATAGATGAACCAGTTATCAGCTGGGCTATAGATAGAATCCATGAAATGATTGAAATGAATGTCGATCGTATGAAAGTTGACGCGGCCCCTCTTCCTCTTCTCGCAGTCGGTGGTGGTGCGTTCCTGGTGCCTGATTCGATTCCCGGCATCAGTGAGGTGATCAGACTTGAGCATGGCTCGGTCGCGAATGCCGTCGGTGCGGCGATCGCTCAAGTGAGTGGTGAAGTCGATCAAGTCTTCAGTGGTCTCGGACGAGAAGAAGCTCTGGAAAGAGCTTGTGAGATTGCCCGTGATCGGGCCATCGAAGCAGGAGCTGAACGCGAAAACCTGCGTGTGGTGGATGTTGAAGACCTCCCTCTCGCATATCTACCTGGTGACGCTCGTCGAGTACGAGTGAAGGTTGTCGGCGAAACGGTATCAGGCTGAAAGTTGGGTTCCTAGCGCAGTATACGAGGCGCTGCGCATCTTTAGCCGATGTAGCAGATCTAGATAGATAGCTGGATTAAGCATGCATTCTCATAGAGGGGCGCTCCATGATTAAATTTGCGAAAACTAAATGCAGGCTCCAAAAACTCTTTGTGTTAATCGGCAGCCTTACATTCGGCTTCTCCCCTTTATCAGCACAACTTGTTCCTGCTCCAGATGTATCCCGAGCTCTCGAAATAGGTGTTGAAGATGGTTTTACACTTATCTCTGTAGGGGATGTGATCATGTCGTCCTCAGTATCACAGCTCACAGATGATCCTTTTCGAGAGGTAGTGGAAAGGCTCCATAGCGGAGATGTGGTGTTTGGGAACTTTGAGAACACAGCAATAGATTTTGAGACGTTCGACGGCTATCCAGCACCTCTTTTCGGGGGCCTGCGACTTCGGATGCATCCAGATGCAGTGTCGGACTTACATACCCTAGGCTTCGACATCATGTCGCGCTCAAACAATCACACTACTGATTGGGGAATCGAGGGTTTAATCGAAACAAGTCGAATCTTAGATGATGTAGGTATTGTGCATGCCGGATCAGGCAAGACCATGGGTGAGGCACGTCGCGGTGGTTTTCTCGAGACCCCAAAAGGACGTATAGGAATGGTCTCCATGGCATCAAGCTTCATGTCGATGTCGCCTGCGCTCGACCCAAACAGTGGAAGAATGCTGGGGAGACCAGGGCTAAGCGCACTTAGAACCACTCCGCATTACTTCGTAACCGAATCCGAACTGGCAATGCTTCGCCGTATTCGAGATGAACAACCCGAAGGACCCGTAAGCTCATCGGTCCGAGTTCCAGACGACGACCCCGAGGACGAACTCTCGCTGTTTGGAGTTCGTTACAAGGTGGGTGATCGCCGCGGACGGGAATACACAATGAACCAATACGATCTCAGCGAGATCCTCTATGGTATCCGAGCAGCAAAGATTGATTCCGACTTTGTGATTGCAACCATCCACGCGCACAACCCGGGGAATTGGAGCGACGAAGCTCCAGGATTTCTCGAAGAACTAGCCCGTAGCGCTATCGACTCTGGTGCAGATCAATTCGTTGGTCACGGACCCCATCAACTTCGAGGGGTTGAGATTTATCAGGGCAAACCAATCTTCTACAGCTTGGGCAACTTTTTCTTTCAAGTTGAGCTCCAGTCACCACTAAGCAGTGATATATACCAGAACTACGACATCGACCCGGATAGTACCACAGACGGCGAGTTCTTGAGTTGGTGGATGGGCAATAGTTTTGGTGACCCGATTTGGTATGAGAGTGTGATTGCAGAAAGTCGCTACGAAGATGGTAGAGTAGCAGAAATCAAACTTTATCCAGTCGAACTCGGATATGAACTTCCTGGCGCTAGTCGAGGAATACCGAGGACTGCACGACCAGATGTCGGACAGAAGATCTTGGAAACACTCCAAAGACTATCCCAACCTTACGGAACCGAGATCGTGATAGAGGACGGGATCGGCGTAATCCGGGTAGCCGGTTAAAGCTACGGAAAGGGTCTTGGCTAGCTCTATTAAACCAAGACCCCTTCCTATTTGACCTTCTATAGTATCGGCTTGCCCTAGCGGTTAAGCCCTCCCCTGCTCCGGTCCAGTTCTTCGATCTGGGACTGGTAAAGCCGTCTACCCTGCTCAAAGGTGGAGATGACCTGTTCTTTGTGAGCGGGATCGTCCCAACGGTCCATGCTTCGCATGTCCTCTATGGTCTCATCGATCCACCGGACAAAGAAGGCTGCGTCAGATCGGGACTGAATCGGCTCTTCCTCTGCAATCACGTAGACAGGATTTGTATGTGCGAAGAGATAACTGTCCATAGCACCATGCTGTGTCGGGCCTAGCACACGCGCTGCGATCCAGCCGCTAGACTCAATTGTTATATCCAAATCAACCTCAACAGTCTTCGCTCCATTCGCTTGCACTGTATGTACGACCTCACCGTTTTGGATAATCTCGATTCGGTCCATATCAAAGATGGAGCGCGCCGTCGCCGAAATCTCCAAGACGTCGCCTTTCGATACCTCGAGTTCTTCTCCCATCCCTTTGCCTGAGACGTCTAGAGAAAGGATAGGCCCACTCGTTACGAACGCTCTACCTGCTGCCATGGCGTCCGCCCATTGGTCATAGTCCAATTCTTCTTCACCGGTATAGACATAGGACCGTGTAGTCCCGACCGCGGGATGTCGCCAGATGTCGCTCATCGCGTCTGTTCCAGCTGTAGCTGGAATCCGTGACCCCGTATTCATGAGACGATACCAGATCTCTGCGGTCCCGAGTTCGTCACTCCAGATACAGGAGACATCCACGAAATCTGCGACTCCAAGAATGGCGTCGACCGGAAGTTCACGAGCTCCTCCAGGTCCAGCCGCTTCCGGATCACGGTGATTCAGGCCGAACGGATGTACGTAGCCCCCGATTCCACCCTGCTCATGAACCTGGCGGAGCACTGTGGCATTATCCGGATAGAGTGATTGATGTGCAGTACCAACCGATCCGATATAGAACGGCGTAATAAGCTCGACGAGATTTAGCAGCGAAAGATGGGCAAAGTAACTCGGACGGTACTCTTCATTGTAGTAGACAATGGTCTCTGAATCGTCGTGCGGATGTGGATGTCCAAGAAAATGCTCAAGGTCCTCCACCCTACTGTTCCCCCAATAGTTTGCGATCATTCCGTTAGCCACGTTCAGATCCTCGGCCTGCGCCTTGTTTCTCAGATCCATGGGTTGAACGAAATAGTGTCCGCCATAGTTCGGATGGATATGATTGTCCCCGGAATACCAACCCTCGCTCGCCATATCAATCCAGCGGCTCATCTCGACTTCAATCGACGTCCACTCACCAGGCCGTACATCGAACGTTCGTTTTACCGGCTCATACTCGAACCCGCGCCACACCTCAAGTGTGGCCTCTCCAACAGGCATATTCACTGAAAAGCTGCCGTCCGTGTGGAAGTAGTAGTCCTCCGTGACACTCACAACACGCGGAAAACTGCTATCAGGGAAATAGCTTCTCCCGTCTGATGCCTGCAGATAGATACGAGACGGGAGGGGTTCGCCATTCGGACTACTGACATGGACTCGTACTGAGCCAGTCGGCTCTGACCAGGCGTAATCCTCAATCCGGACCTGACGCGCTGCGCCGCCACCCCTTGAGACCGTGTACAGTGCGAAACCCATTCCGTGGTCAGCGGTTCTTTCTTGCCCTGGTGTTCCACCGTTGCGCGCAAAGGCTAGTCGCTCACCATCCGGGGACCAGGCAGGGAAATACTCATCCTCTCTTGTGTGAGTCAGGCGCACTGGCTGGATACCACGGGCGGATTTCTGGCTCGGCACCAGGTATAAATCATTGTTCCCAGAAGCGTCGGTGATGTACGCGACGGCTCCACCATGCGGAGCCACCACGGGCGCTGCCTGGTAGTTCGTCTCAATTCGAAGCAACAATTCTGCCCCGGGCATTGAAGAATTCCATCGCCAGAGAGACCCCGAGCCTAGCGCAGCTTCACCGCGCCTCGAAACAAAGACTAGGTCACCAGTATCTCCGATCCAGTCCCCAGCGGTGTTGGCTTGGTTACTCGTAACCACCGGGCTAGCAGCCTCAAGCTCTAGGTTATAGGCCCAAAGATCGAATGTACCACTACGAGCGGTGGTGAATAGGATTTGCGACCCGTCGGATGACCACCGAGGGCGCAAGTCGAGATATGGATCACTCGTTATACGACGCTCTGCACCACTTGTCAGATCAAGAACATAGATATCAAAGTTGCGATCTACATCAGCAGCGTAGGCCACATTTTGCCCGTCAGGTGACCAAGTCGGCTGGGAATGGTAACCTGGGCCAGTAGTCAACTGCCTTGCGACTCCACCGTCCACGGGCACAACCCAGATTCGCCCCTGATACGCAAAGGCCAAAGACTCACCATCGGGAGACCAGGAAGGATAGGTCGGTGAAGCAGTCACAGGAGGTGGAAAGTAGCTCTCCATATACATCTTTCCTGAACCGGCACTGGTATTCAGAGAAGGATAGCCCCCAGGGAACGGTCCCGGGTATTCGGATGTATCTTGGGCCGAAACCGGGTTTACTATCAGGAGAAGTACCAGAACACAGAGAATACGCCTACAGATTTTCAACTTACCCCTCCATCATGTATTCAAGCCTTGGCTACAGTAGCTGACTTCTTGAATTCCTTGTCCAGCAGGAAAACACAGCCCAGCGTGACAACAATCGATCCGAGGACAACCAAAGCATAGTTCGTCCATCCCCCAAGAACTTCTGCGTACGACATGTCGATCGCTTCCTCTAGATCTATGAAATATCCCTCAGTGAAGGCCGTAAGGTTGAACGATGCATGGATGAGAATCGTGGCCATAACACTTCGGGTATGGACATAGACCCAACCCATAAAGCCACCTACGAGGGCACCTCCAACAAACTGTGCGGGATTGAGATGGATCAGACCAAACAGCAGACTGGAGACAATTACTGCTTTCGTAGGAGAATAGATTCTCAGGAGCCCATCCAACATGATCCCCCGGAAGATCAGTTCTTCTAGAACAGGCGCAGCAATCACCAAGGCTATAAACATCCAAAGCCCCTGATCGCTGGCTAGCAACAGTACCATTTCACGCATCATCTCTCTGAAATATTCCGGCATTGGACCCAATTGAACTAATTCTACGAGAGGGCCTGCTATACCCAGATTCAGCGGTATGGCAACAAGAACGATAAGGGGAATGATTCGTGGATTTTTAATCGTAAAACTGAATGAACCGATGTTTGTTTTCTTCTTCCTTATACGGTAGACAATCCAGCATGGAATGCCGGTACCCATAAGTGTGGTTATAAGAATCTGAGCACCGAAGCTCATGCCACTAAAATCGATACCGGATACCAGTGCACCGAATACCAGTGCGGGGACCAAGAACAGGGCCGTTCCTATCATGATCCCTAGAATTACCCAACTCTGAGCTATGCTCGGATAACTTCGGGTAACTGTTTCTTCTTGATCTAGGTTCTGATTAATCGCATCTGTCATTTACTTCTATCCCGAGGCTCGCAGGATCGAGTTCAGTTAGGGATCGTAACGTCGGTCTACCACGAACACGTTTACCGATTCTTTATCGACGCCGTCTTCTTCCATTGCCTCTGCGGTTTCGGGAGAACCCAAGACCTCGAAGAATGTATCTAGGTCATCCACATGAAATATGCACACAACGCAATCTTCATCCGTTGATCCCAGATCAACCCTGCTAATTGTCTGCTTGAGAAAAAGATCGCCGTGGGTCCTGAAGTTTTCTTCCCACTGTGCGACATCATCGACCTGTGCGGTAACTACGACCATCGACATTTAATTGACCTCCATCCGGGGGGATCTCGAGCTTCAAGACGGCGAAGCTATGGCACTACCTCTCCCAAATGCCAGGAGGGGAAGATTCGAAGCCCGCTTGTGTGCCCTCTAGCGCTCAAGCGTATCAGGAGACTGGGGCTCTCAATAATGTCCTATTCCTCGAGTGGGTCAGGTCCATAGTTATTCGGCCCCTCAACTCCTCGCTGAAAACAGCAAGGGATCAGCAGGTACAGCGTGTAGATAAGCGCAAAGATCCCTGTAACCATTGCTGCCCACAGACCCGGGGTAACCAGATCAGATCCCGTTCTATTGAAAAGAAAGAGAGTGATTGCCACAGCCCAAGCACCATACATGCCCGCAAGGTGCTTGGCATTGATTTCCAAGTCATGGAGACGTTTGACTGTACCAGCGACCGACGGCCAAAATGTCAACAGCATCTGGGCACTTTCCCACGGGCCACCAAGTTCTGAAGGGCTGCCCGGTGCTCCATACAGAACCGTATCAATTGAGCCCGCTAGCATCCGGGTGACTGCAATCGGCAGGAAAACCCAAAGCAAGAAGGTCCTTTTCGAGATCCGTCCCTGAAGAGACGTATAGAGGGTCCAAAGATTAGTTTTTACCATGACCTATGCTCTTTATAAAGCGTTAGCTTGCATCCATCGGAATCTGAATACCTTCTCGTTTCGCAATTTCTCGAGCGAGTTCATAACCCGCGTCAGCGTGCCGTGCTACACCAATCCCTGGATCGTTGGTTAACACACGCTCGATTCTCTCTGTCATTTCTGCTGTGCCGTCAGCGACAAGTACCTGGCCGGCGTGAAGTGAATTCCCAATCCCGACTCCTCCACCGTGGTGAAATGATACCCAGCTCGCTCCAGACGCTGTATTGAGAAGTGCATTAAGAATCGGCCAATCAGCTACAGCGTCAGTCCCGTCCTTCATCGCCTCGGTCTCTCGATTGGGAGATGCAACCGAGCCAGTATCCAGATGGTCACGGCCAATCACGATTGGTGCGGTGATCTCGCCCGTGCCCACCAATTCATTCATCGCAACACCAAAGCGTGCTCGCGCTCCTTGACCTAACCAGCAGATTCGAGCGGGCAGCCCCTGAAAAGTGACCCTTTCTTGTGCCATCTTGATCCAGCGACACAGGTGCTCATCTTCGGGGAACATCTCAAGCACAAGCTCATCCGTGCGATAGATATCGTTCGGGTCACCTGAGAGTGCTATCCACCTAAATGGCCCCTTCCCCTCGCAGAAGAGGTCCCTGATGTATGCTGGCACAAAACCTGGATATGCGAATGCATTTTCAAAGCCCGCATCCTGCGCATAGCCCCGCAAGTTATTTCCATAGTCCACTGCGATCGCTCCCGCATCTTGCAGCGCTACGATCGCTTCACAGTGCACGCGCATAGAGTCCATCGAGCGCCGGACATACTCACTGGGGTCAGATGCCCTTAATGCCGCCGCTTCAGCGACTGAGAGGCCAGTCGGTACATAACCGTTAAGCGGATCATGTGCTGAAGTTTGGTCCGTCACGACATCAGGAGTCACACCACGCTCGACAAGAATAGGAAGCACTTCTGAACAATTACCGACGAGTCCTATGGAAAGAGCTGTACCGGATGCCGTGGCTTCTTGGACCCAACCCAAAGCCTCGTCTATATCATCCGTCATTCGATCGCAGTAATCAGTATCAAGACGGCGTTGAATGCGCTCAGAATCCACCTCGACACAGAGCAAGACGCCCTCATTCATGGTCGCGGCGAGGGGCTGTGCACCACCCATTCCTCCCATTCCACCGGTGAGCACCCAACGCCCTTTCAGAGAAGACTGAAAATGCTTCTGTGCTAGTGCACCGAACGTTTCGTACGTGCCCTGCAAGATGCCCTGGGTACCGATGTAAATCCAAGAACCGGCCGTCATCTGACCGTACATCATGAGGCCCCTGCGATCCAATTCTTGGAAGTGCTCCCAGGTGGCCCACCGACCGACGAGGTTTGCGTTAGCAATCAACACACGCGGAGCAAATTCATGGGTACGAAATACACCCACAGGTTTTCCCGACTGAATCAGAAGCGTCTCATCGGCTTCAAGGGACTTGAGACTACGAACGATCGCATCGAACGCCTCCCAACTCCGTGCAGCTTTTCCGGTGCCGCCATACACGATCAAGTCGTCCGGCTGTTCGGCAACCTCAGAATCGAGGTTGTTCATAATCATCCGAAGAGCAGCTTCCTGCACCCATCCTTTGCAGGACACCTCAGTACCTCGAGGGGCCCTTACACTACGAGTACCACCATCTGTCATCGATCCAGCTCAGCAGCAATACGTGAAAGGTCACCGTAGCGCACAAGGTCAGTGAGTGCATCCAAGTCCGACCCCAGAGACCGATCATGTTCGAGTTCACTCACAACCGCCCGTATCCTTTGGTGAGCGATCTCCACACCGCGACCTCCGGTAAGAGGACGCCGGAAATCAATTCCTTGTGCAGCACACATCAATTCGGTCGCCAATACCTGCTCGAGCAATCCGACAGCTCGCTTCGCCTTTCGGGCGGCACCCAAACCCATAGACACATGGTCTTCCTGATTTGCACTCGTCGTGACCGAGTCAACACTCGCCGGATGTGCCAGGACTCTGAGTTCACTCAATAGATCTACTGCAGTGACCTGGGCAACCATAAATCCGCTCTCGACACCAGCACGTTTTGACAAGAACGCCGGTAACCCTATCGATAGATCAGGGTTGAGCATCCGCTCAATTCGACGCTCTGAAATCGCGGCTAGATCAGTCACTGCAATCGTCAGTAGATCGAGCGCTTGAGATACGATCTGTGCATGAAAATTCCCACCACTCACGACTACCTCGGATGAGGGGAACACGAGTGGGTTGTCCGTAGCACTGTTCGCTTCTACTTCAAGCACACCTCGAACGTATCCGAAAGCTTCTCGTGCAGCTCCGTGTACTTGAGGCATACACCTAAGCGAGTACGCGTCCTGTACACGGGGATCATCTTCTTGATGTGATGCACGGATCTCAGAATCAGCCAAGAGCGTGCGCAATCTTGAAGCCGAGACCCCCTGCCCTTTGTGTGGGCGCGCTTCATGAATCTCTTTTCGAAATGGCTCCGGGGTACCCAAGAGTGCCTCTAGCGACATCGCCCCGGCGATCTCTGCAACCTCGACTGCACGTTCAGCTGCACTCAGGGCCAACACACCGAGGCCGGTCGTTGCCTGCGTTCCATTGATCAGGGCCAACCCTTCTTTCGGTCCTAGCGTAAGTGGAGCAATCCCTTCTGTCCCCATAGCTGTTTCGACTGATTGTTCATCTCCCGAATATTCCGCTAGACCTTCCCCCAATAATCCGAGCGCCACATGGGCCAAAGGACCCAAGTCTCCAGAGGCACCAACAGAACCGAATTCGGGAACACGTGGATGGATTCCAGCATTCAATAACTCCAAGAGCTGTTCGACAACCAACACTCGGCAGCCTGAGCTCCCTCTAGCAAGTGCATTCGCTCGTAGCAGCATCAATGTCCGTACCGAAGCTCGATCCATTGGGGACCCGACTCCAGAGGCGTGACTCCTCACAAGATTCCTTTGAAGGGCCTCTCTCTCATCAGGAGCAACTGCGATGTCCGCAAGCCGCCCAAAGCCGGTGGTTACACCATAGACGGGCCCACCAGCATCAACCAACTCCTCGATAAACTTCTGTGAAGCGAGCATCCGTTCAGCCGCCTCATCACTTAAACGAACACGGATAGATGGATCCAAAGCCACGCGCTCGACGTCTTCGAGACGTAGTGAAAGTCCATCGAGGACTACCTCACCCATGGTCGACAATTCCTACTCTGTCTCCATCAAGCGCGAATCGAATTCTTCTCGAGTCATCGTAAATTCTTCTGCCTCCCAATAATTCTCTAGCTCTACTCCAAGGCCGTCTGCCAGCCGGTTTACATAGTTGTAGTAAGAGACAACCTGGCAAAGGTCCAGTATCGCGGTTTCGTCGAACCCAGATGAACTCAGAGTGGAGATATCCACTTCCGTTATGTCGTGGGGTGTAAGCGTAAGTTTTACAGCATAATCCAGCATTGCTCGATCTTCGGGGGCTAACTCCGCCGTTGTATAATCCCGAGCCAGTGCACGCGGGATATCGGCCGACCCAAGCAGCGTACGGAGGCCCGCTCCGTGGTGGTTGATTCAGTAAAAGCAACCATTCACTGCGCTCACTGTGACTGCAACCATTTCACGTTGGGTCCGGCTCAAAGGAGAAGGACCCCTCATTAGATGCGAATAAAGCTCAATATGATCGTTCATCGAGCGAGGATTCAGTGAATGAATCCTGATGATGTTATCCAACATCCCATCACTATCCCGAAATCTTTCGTACAGCTCAGCGAGGAGACCCTCAGCTTCGTCATACGGCACGTAGGGTATATGGGCCATGGAGGGCTAAGGTGAGAGTTACGGTTCGGAGGTACGCCAGGAGCGGTGGCAACATGCCAGAGAATCGCTCAAGCGGGCAAGCCGCACACCGGACTTAGAACATCTTACTAGTCTTAGGCCGTCACCCCGGCTATCGCGTCGATTACGTAGTCGACATCCGCGAGCGTGTTATAGATGTGGGGTGAAAGTCGAATTCCATCGAACTCTCCCCCTCGGCCGGCTCCAGCTACACGGTGTTCAGAATAGAGGGCCTGATAGGCTGCACTCATGTCGGCACCTGGCACCCGAAACACCATAACTCCAGAACTTGTTTGATCCCCCATCGGCGTGTGGAATTCAACCCTTGGTATCCGCTCCCTAAGTCCGACCTTGAGAGCCCGTGTGATCTCTAAGAGCCGAGCTTCGATCACATCAGCACCGATTCTCTCGTGGAACACAACCGCCTTTTCGATCGCCGCTACACAGGCATCGTCTCTTTGGCCCAAAGATTCATATTTCCTCGCGCCGCCCTCTAGGGCACGTGACCAGCCTACGCCAACATCTGAAGCCCGCAGACGATCAATCGTTTCTGCTCGGACATAAAGAATCCCAGCCTCTTTGGGTCCCATCAGCCATTTATGGCTGCTTGCCGTGTAGAAGTCACACCCTATCGCGTGCATATCCATATTCAAGGCCCCACACGATTGAGCACCATCGAGAAGAGTTAAGATGCCTCGAGAACGAGCCAAACCACACAGCTCTGCAGCTGGAATACGAACACCGGTCGCGTTAGATACATGACTGAAGGCAAGTACCTTTGTCCTACTCGTCATTGCACTCCGAAATGCATCGATTAGTTCTCCAGGAGATTCTGACGCGGGTGGTGTTGAAATCCGGCGAACTTCAAATCCCTCTACGCTAGCCTGTTCGTCCCAAGAGGTTGAGTTCGTAGGGTGGTTCTGGTCCCAGAGTACGACTTCATCACCAGCCGTCAGATTGAGCCCCGATACCACGGTATTATTTCCCTCGGAAGTGTTCCGTGTTAGTGCGATTTCTTCCACGTCGGCACCGATATGGCGTGCTACCGCTTCTCGGCTTGCTTCTTGTAGGGATGAGAACTTTGCGCGGTTCTGAAACGAAGCATCGGCGTCCACATCCCGGGTCCATTCAAAAACCGCCTCCTGAACCACAAACGGAGAAGGACACAGGTTCGCCGCGTTCATTAACACGAGACCAGGGCTAAGTGGGAAACTTTCCTTGACCAAACCCCAATAGGCTTCATCTAATACCGCCCCATGACCTTTGGGTGGTATAGCCACCCTACCTGGCGTCATAGCGTTGGCAGGAGCCGCGGCAAATAAGGCGCCTGCACCGAACGCGTGACTAATAAACGTGCGGCGGTCAGGGTGTATCATGATGCAGGCCCCGTTTTATGAGTAATCCGTCATGTACTTCTGGATACTATATGCTAGTCCCCGATTCGTGCTGAGAATCCAGGAGAAGCAAACGTAATCTCGGAAATCGCCTTGATGCTGCGTGCACCATACCTGAACGGAATGACCAACCGGATCGGTGCTCCATTGACCGGCGGAAGAGGCTCGTCGTTCATCATCCAAGCAAGCATAACTTGAGGATGGCGCAGCGTTGGCATCTCCTCATCTATGTAGTAGCCATCATGCGAGATCAAACGACAGTAGTGAGCAGGTTCGCCTACGCCAATCATGTCGGCAAAATCACTGAACCTCACCCCAGTCCATTTGACGATACCCGTTGGCTGAGGGGCGCCACACTGAAGAAGCGTGACCATCGAATGACGAGGTAGCGCTTCTAGATCACTGAATTTCAGAGTACCACTCATCTTTGCTAAGCCGCGTGAATCAAGCCTGATCCGAAGGTTGTTATAATCGTAATCAATATCCGCTGGGGGCTGCCGTCTATCAGATGAAAAACGCCAAATCGTTCCGATTAGCTCTCCGGCGGCACTCTCCGGGTGCTCCGGCGCAGAACCATCCGGGTTGAGAGGCAATTCAGCCCGGATTCTGAGGTCTCCCTCGACGAGTTGATCTGGCCATTCCTGTTCGGGTGCGGCTTGGCCCAAAACATTCTCGGGATTCACCACGCCCATCGACAAACCTGCTACAGCTGAACCAGAAACCTTGATCGCATCTCGTCGCGACAGCGTCATACTGCTACCCCCTTATCAATGAGCCTTACCTCTCCCTCCACGGTAGTAAAGGGAACCCTTCCTGTTACTTACTCGTTTGGACAGGCTGGGTACATAATCGTTTGGCCGAAACTAATCCAATCACCGCATCGTTCTCCCAGCTTCCAATTCCCACGCTCCGCCAACCATCCACGTACCCAATACGCTTCATAGGGCCCATCCCATTCACCTTCTCGGTAGGTGCCCTTATCCGCTAATTGTTCATTCTTAAAATACGTCTCCGTGAGACCCTCAAGAATCCCTGAATTATAGGTCTCAAGCATCCTGATACGGCCACTGAGATAGAAGTACTCGTAGCGACCTTCCTTTTTCCCATTCTCAAGGACCCCACTTTCGCTAATCATCCCCTCTTCGAATCTCGCAAAAACTGCACCGGTGTAGGGCTCCCGGGTTTCAGGATCTAGGTAGACGTCTCCACGTCGCATCAAGTCACCAAGATCCGTCGATGACTGAGCATACAGGTCTGCGGCTCCCATTAAGCTGATGCTTATCAGAAACAACGCCATTCTCTTCATTAGATTGCCTTACGGTGCAAGTCTATATTCGCGAGCCAGATCCATTATAGATGCCTCCCTAGGTCGAGGGTCAAGCCCTTTCTGACAGATTCAACCACCTTAGTTCGGCCAGACCACGCCTTGATCTCCTTCCCTGCCTATATCAAGTCCTCGGAAGACAAACTTCTGTAGCCTTTTTCCCTCATAGGTCTCTGTCGTATAAATGTTGCCCTCAGAATCGGTTGCGATGCTGTGCACACCAATAAATTGGCCAGGTTGGCGGCCACCGTCTCCGAACGTGCTCAGCACCTCAAGCGTTTCTCTATCGAGGATATGAACCTTCTTGTTCGAGCCATCTGCTAGATAGAGGAACCGCTGCTCTGGATCTCGGGAAAATGCGAGATCCCAGGCTGACCCGGACCCAAGTGTTTCGATCGCTACAAAAGCCTCTTTTAAGAAGGCACCATCTCGCTCGAATACCTGAATCCGATTGCTGGCACGGTCACACACATAAACCAGATCGTCGTCCGATATCTCAGCGCAGTGTACCGGGCTCCGAAACTGCTGTGCAGGAGGATCTTCAGGGCGGTAGGGAGGGACAGGTGCATCATCAGGCCTGTTCCCGTAGGCGCCCCAATAGCGTTTCAGTGCACCAGTCTGGATATCAAGTACCGCAACACGCCTGTTACCGTAGCCATCTGCGACGAAGACTTCATCCCCGCCTAGATCAACTGAGACTTCAGCAACTCTACTAAAATTTTCCGGATCATTGCTGCCGGTGCCAACACCCGGCCGACCAAGTTGCAGTAAGAAGTTTCCGTCACGCGTGAATTTCAGAATGTGTCCGTCATCGGGACCATTACCCCCGATCCATACGTTGTCCATGTGATCGACCGTGATCCCGTGGTTCGAGGATGGCCAATCATATCCGTCACCCGGCCCACCCCACGAGCCCACCAGATTGCCTTCCGGATCAAACTCCAAAACAGGAGGGGCCGGAGAGCAGCACTCTGCCGAAGCTGGTTCGTGGAGCACGTTGAGTTCAGTGCGCTCATCAATCGTAGACTGTCGATGAATGACAAAAACATGGTCTCGAGAATCTACAGATACACCGATCGTTGATCCGATAACCCAATGATTTGGGAGTGGTTTGGGCCATAACGGATTCACCTCAAAGACTGGGATTTGGACCCCGCTGGATTCTTGTTCACTAACTTGATCAGCGCACGCGGCCAAGAATCCCAGGACCCCCAAGAGAAGGGCCCCACCCATAATACCGTACCGTCTATACATGAGAAGCTCCTTGCCTCATCGCTGACACGAGAAACGTACTTCCTGCCGATACTACCTCACTCCAGACGTTACCCACAGCATCTACAGTGACAACTTTCAAAATACCTTATCCGACTCTTCTTTCTTGCGAGTGCTGACGCCGGCTCGAAGCGTGTGCTATATTTTTCGCTAACTGAGAGACAGACTCAATAGAATGAAAAGTGCGGAACAGGACCGCATAAGCAAGCATTAGCTGAATCCAACGCTAGCCCAGAGTGTATTACAGTCTGACATGTTTCAGTTACAGTCTTTCTCAGCACCAACTAGAACGCGGGAGCTATCGTGAGTCCTGCGGCCACATGGATGAGTCCCCGTGAACGCCTCGACGGCATCCTACCGGACATTGAGATTGCGGCGCTAGCACCGGTAATTCAGGAAATCGAGGAGCTTAAAGAGTCCCGCAATGCTGTCGTGTTGGCTCACAACTATATGACGCCAGACATCTATCACGGTGTTGCAGACATGAAGGGTGATTCTCTCGCACTTGCTCGGCTGGCCAAAAAAACCGATGCGGAAGTGATCTTAATGGCTGGTGTGCATTTCATGGCTGAAACTGCAAAGATCGTCAATCAACGCAAAACGGTGCTCATCCCTGATATGGACGCCGGTTGCTCACTGGCAGATGCGATCACTGGTGCCGATGTCCGTTTGCTTCGTGAAAGATATCCAGGCGTTCCGGTCGTCACATACGTAAACACCTCCGCCGAGGTAAAGGCAGAGGCTGATATCTGCTGCACTTCAGGCAACGCAGTCCAGGTCGTTGAATCTTTGGGCACTGACCGCGTCATCTTCTTACCTGACCAATTCCTCGGCCAATGGGTCGCCGGCCAAACCGATATAGACATCATACTCTGGGAAGGCTCGTGTATGGTGCATGAGCGGTTTACCGGCGAAGAGCTTCGTGTCTACCGAGACATGCACCCGGGCATTCAAATCATCGCCCACCCCGAGTGCCCCTCAGATGTGCTCGAAGAAGCAGATTTCGTTGGATCGACAGCGGGGATGATTAAGTGGGTGAAGACCGAGCAGCCAAGACAAGTCGTCATGGTTACCGAATGCTCGATGAGCGATAACGTTGCTGCTGAATCCCCAGAGACTGAATTTACTCAGCCCTGTAACCTGTGTCCGCATATGAAACGCATCACGCTCACAGGTATCAGAGACAGTCTGCGCGACATGAAGCATGAGGTCATTGTAGATCCGACCGTAGCTGAACAAGCAAGTGCTTCGGTCGAGCGGATGTTGGAGGTCCGCGCCTGACCGACAACACGAACGCGGATCGCTTCCTTCGGTTAGCTCTTGAGGAAGATCTAGGAAACTCTGGAGACATCACCTCGAGCGCAGTCATCCCAGAGGGAACAACAGCACAGGCACATGTCGTAGCTCGAACAGCTGGAATCATCGCCGGGCTGGAAGTAATGCTTCGCACGTTTACCATCGTCGATCCTGAACTTCATACTGAATCACTTGTTGAAGATGGGACCCTCGTTGAGCCAGGCGCCCTCCTTGCGATCGTAACGGGCTCAGCGCGCTCATTGCTCGCCGCAGAGCGAGTCGCCCTAAACCTGTTAGGACAACTCAGCGGGGTTGCGACAGCTACACGAGAACTTGTTGATCAAATTTCAGGTACAAGTGCCGACCTAGTGGATACAAGGAAAACAGTTCCAGGGCTTAGAGAACTACAAAAAGCGGCAGTTCTAGCTGGTGGAGGGCAAAACCATCGAATGGGGCTTTATGATGCGGTATTGATCAAAGACAACCACATTGCTCTAGCTGGATCAACTGAAGCAGCTGTTCAGCAAGCTCGAGCTTCGGTTGGGCCCAGCGCCACTATCGAGATCGAAGTCGAATCACTAGGACAACTCGAGTCTGCAATCGCTTCAGGAGCAGATATCGTCATGCTCGATAATATGAGCATAGACGAGATGCGAGAGGCGGTAGTCCTAGCCGATGGGCGGTGTCGGACAGAGGCTTCAGGAGGAATCACGATCGCGACCATACGCGAAGTCGCTAAAACCGGTGTAGACATGATTTCTGTGGGCTGGATTACTCACTCGGCCCCAGCGCTCGATGTGGCGCTGGACCTTGAATATCTCGGACCTGAGTCCATATAGAGGGTAGACGGGCTCGACCTCTCTTCAGCGAAAGTGTTTGCAGTGCAGCAAGTCCGTCCGATGTTAGCCTTATGCGATCCCCGCCCCACACACGCACTCTAGTGAGTCGATCCGTGCTTGTCGCCGTGCTGTCACTAACAGCATGCGACTTGCTCACGGCCCCGTCTGTCGCCACTACAATCAGGTTATCTCCCTCGGAAGTCGCGTTCGATGCATTAGGTGAGGAGCTCCGCGTGACCGCGACGGTCGTAGATCAAAATGGTAGAGTAATGAGCAACGATACGATCACATGGACCGCGGCAGACCGGGGAATCGTGACAGTCTCATCTTCGGGGCTTGTAACCGCGGTCGGTCCCGGGACATCGACAGTCACAGCTTCGGCCAGCTCGGCGAGCGGAACAGCAAGCGTGACGGTCATCCAAACCCCCACAAGCCTCGAGCTCTCGGATACAGTCGTGCACTTTTACAGTCTTGGTGATACGGCCCGAGTCATAGCGACCGTGCGTGACAAGAACCAAAACGCGATAAATAACAGCCCTGTCGTATGGACTACCTCAGATGCCAGTGTCGCTGGGGTTTCTTCTGGTGGCCTGATTCAGGCATACGGAGTCGGATCTGCGACGATTACAGTGGCTGTAGAAGCTCTAAAGGCTGAGGGCAGGGTCACGATTGCGCTCTGGGAATCGATCACGGTGGGTCAAATTCATTCCTGTGGCCTTATGGTCACTGGGACAGCCTACTGCTGGGGAAGTAATAGTTGGGGGCAACTCGGTGACGGCACGGGTAGTGATCGGTCAGTTCCGACGGCAGTCGATGGTGGGCATACATGGAGATCGATCTCTGCTGGAGAAATCCATACCTGCGGGGTAACCACTTCCGATGAGGCACTCTGTTGGGGTCGGAATCTTTTTGGTCGACTCGGTGACGGTACAGAAACCGACCGCCCACTGCCGACCTTGCTTAGCAGCCAGCCTGGTTGGCAATCGATTTCTGCAGGTGGCCATCATACATGTGCTCTCTCGAATGCAAATGGCGTATTCTGTTGGGGAGAGAACACAAACGGCGAGATCGGTAACGGCACTACTTTAAATCAACTCACACCAACGTCTGTGGCCTCAGCACAAAGTTGGGAGTCAATTTCTGCAGGAGGGAGTCATGCCTGTGCGCTGACTGCATCTTCCGAGGCTTATTGCTGGGGCAAGAACCTGTACGGCCAAATTGGGGATGATGCGAACAGCAATCGCTTAACCCCGACGTCAG
>CAJWPN010000002.1:0-92121 GCA_913045345.1 uncultured Gemmatimonadales bacterium | reverse complement strand
CATTCTGACTTGGAACGTGGATTCATTCGAGCAGAAGTAACACCCTACGAAGTGTTTATGGACTATGGCTCCGAGTCAGCGGTGAAGGACGCTGGGAAACTCCAGGTAGAAGGTAAGAACTACATTGTCTCTGATGGCGACATCATGCACGTAAGGTTCAACGTGTAGGACTCTACTGCTCAAGTGAAGGAAAAATCCTGTATTTAGGATTGAAAATCACGTGAAAAACGGAAGAGCCCTTTCAATCCAACGCAGTCGCAATAAGATTGCATCAGCCTACGCTCACTCAGGAGGAAATATGGATCGCCGAGGTTTCGTAACTACTGGTCTGGCCGCGAGTATCGCGGGGGTCAGCGGGGGTGGCGGCACCCTTGCAGCAATGCTGGACCGTACGCCAGGCTGGCGGACTGGCAAAACACTTGCCGATGGAACGGTCAAGCTCAGCTCAAATGAGAACCCTCTGGGGCTGTCACCGGATGCGCGCGAAGCAGTTATCGAATCCCTCGTCGATGCCAATCGATATCCTAATGGGTACCGAGGGCCACTCTTGGAAGAATTGGCCGGTTATCTCAACGTTAACGTTAATAACTTGACGCTTGGTTTTGGCTCAACTGAGATCCTTCAAATAGCAGTGCAGGCGTTCCAGGGACCAAACACACCGTTGATCATAGCACAGCCAACGTTTGAGGATATCTCAGACTATCAGGACACTATGCCCTTCGAGGTTGAAACGATCCCGCTGACCGAGGATTTGCAGCATGATATCGGTCGCATGCGCGAATCTTCAATGCGTCGTCCATCGGTCGTGTACTTTTGTAATCCGAATAACCCGACGGGGACAATCACATCATCGCGTGATATCGATGCATGGATCGCTGAAGCCCCTGAAACGACAACCTTCCTGATGGATGAGGCGTATCTCGAGTATGCTTCAGATGACTCTTTCTGGCCGGCAATGAAGTGGATAGAAGAGAAACCAAACGTCATCGTAATTCGCACATTCTCTAAGATCTTTGCGATGGCTGGACTTCGTTTGGGTTACGCAGTGTCTCACCCGACAACCGCCAGGCGACTGAATGAGCATACGGTCCAAAACAGTCCGAGCGTTGTTGCAGGTGCAGCAGGTATAGCATCTCTCAAGGACAAAGGCTTGGTCGAGCGTGCAGTCACGATGAATGCAGAGTCCAAAGAGATTGTTCACCAAACGTTAGATGGGTTAGGACTAGACTACCTTCCAACAAATACCAACTTCATCATGCACCGAATTAAGGGTGACCTCCGGGAATACAGAAACCGGATGGCCGATGAAGGGTTGTTGGTGGGTCGTGATTTCCCGCCAATGCTTGACTATAACCGGCTTTCATTTGGTCTTCCAAACGAAATGGACCGCTGGGCTGAAACCATCAAGGGTTTCCGTCAAAAAGGCTGGATCTAAGCTTCTTATCTAGGAGCATCAACAAAACGGTCGCTGCCGCTTGCTTCGGTGAGCAGCAGCGACCGTTTCTCTTACTCGGATATCACGCCGGGTGTGAGATCTTTTGCCAAAGCTCTTCGCGGTCGAGAGCCAATTCTTCCATCGCCTGAAAAGCGATCAGGTCCAGGCGATCTGCGATTGATCGATCTATGAGCCTATCCAAGAAGCGTACAGGATAGTCCAAGTCCCAATCCAGAAAGGATTCTGACCCGTATTCAAGGTTTTGTAAGATTCTGATAACGAGGTAAGAATCATCCAAAAGACCTGGGAGTCCTTGAGTCATCTCTGGAATCAGATCGAAAGGCTGTAGATAATAGTGTTCAGCACAATCAAGCAGAGGATTCACGACAGATGATAAGCCTCGATCCTCAGCTTCTTGCCGAGCACTCGCTAGAAATACCGGTACTGATTCAATAACCTCAAGTGCAACTTCAACTGCCTCATCTCTATCCCGTTTATCAGCTTCCGGTAACATCTTCGCAACATAGCTCTGGAGTGCTTGGTAACCATTTCGAGCCTTTGCGCTCTCAATGACTGCAAGAATATCGGGAATACCTTCCCAAGATGTCATCGTAGATCCGTCCGACGCAGTCTGAGGCTATTCCCAACCACAGTCACCGAACTGAGCGCCATGGCCAGGGCAGCGAGAATTGGATGTAGCGATCTCAAAATCATGGGCAAGAAAGTTACTGAGTAGAAGGCACCAGCTGCTACCGGAATCAGCACCACATTATAGAAAAACGCCCAGAACAGATTTTGCTCGATCGTTCTCATGGTTGCCCGACTCAATGCGAGTGCAGTAGCCACTGATCTTGGATCTCCTCCCATCAACGTTACATCGGCAGCTTCAATCGCCACGTCCGTACCGGTACCGATAGCGATGCCTACATCTGCTTGAGCCAAGGCCGGAGCATCGTTGATCCCATCACCAACCATCGCAACGACGTGGTCAGCCTGGAGTTCCCGAATGACATCACACTTCTGGTGCGGAAGCACTTCTGCCCTGACCTCATGGATACCAATGCTGGAGGCAATTGCTTCGGCAGTGGCGTTTTGGTCACCGGTTAGCATAATCACAGCTAATCCTTCTAGTTTAAGCTCCTGAACTGCATCCGCTGATCCTTCCTTGAGTGTGTCCGCAGCCCCCAGCACTCCGTCTGCTTTACCGTCAATCGCAACCCACAAAGGGGTAGCTCCTCCAGCCACGATACTCTCCTTCGCCAGCTCGAACTCCGTGAGGTCGATATCCCGTTCTGACATAAGAACTCGGTTTCCAACCAACACTTCTGCACCCCCAATAATCGCCTCCACACCCCGACCGGGAATTGCTCTAAAGGAGCTGGGCTTAGTCAGGTTCAAAGATCTGCTTTGGGCCTCACGGAGGACGGCCTCACCTAAGGGGTGTTCACTCATCAATTCCGCAGATCCAGCCAGACGCAGGAGTTCCGCTTCATCACTATCCAGGGTTATGACCGTTCGGATCTCTGGCTCACCCCGCGTTAATGTTCCGGTTTTGTCAAATACAACTGTTCCAAGTCGTCTCACACGTTGGAGTGCTTCTGAACTCCGAAACAGTATTCCCTGACGGGCCCCTCTACCGGTTCCAACCATCACTGCAGTTGGGGTGGCTAAACCAAGAGCACAGGGACAAGCAATCACAAGCACTGCTACCAAGCGCACAAGAGCTACAGAGAAATCAGCCCCAACTACAACCCACCAAACAAGAAAAGTCAGAACTGCGACAATGATTACTATTGGCACAAAAATACCGGCCACCTGATCTGCTAACCGTTGGATCGGAGCCTTACTCCCTTGAACTTCCTGCACGAGTCGAATGACCTGAGCAAGGGCAGTATCCGCCCCAACTCTTGTAGCCCTGAAGTGAAAGGCGCCGGATTTGTTCATGGTTGCACCCACAACGACATCACCGGGGGCCTTCTCAACTGGCATGCTCTCCCCTGTCAGCATGCTCTCATCAATGGAAGACAGGCCATCGACAACCTCACCGTCTACTGGTATGCGTTCGCCGGGACGTACAAGCAATAAGTCACCGACTACGACGTCTGAGATAGGTATGTCATAGTCAACTCCCTGCCGAACCACACGAGCTGTATCTGGCTGAAGTCCTATGAGCTCCCTTATTGCCTCACTTGTGTCCCCCTTAGCTCGGACTTCCAGAAGCTTGCCGAGTTTAATCAAAGTGATGATGAGTGCAGCGGTTTCGAAGTAAACATGCTCACCTGCCAGAGTGCTTCCAACACTGAGCATTACAACGACAACTACTGAATACACAAAGGCGACTGTGGATCCTAAGGCGACGAGCACATCCATATTCGCCGATCCAGACCGAAGGGCCTTCCAGCCACCCACGTAGTAATCCCAGCCAACGTATACCTGAACTGGGCTCGCAAGGACGAACATCAACCAATTCACCCAATGTGCATAAGCCCAAGAACCCAGAAACCCAAAGTCTCGAGCCATACTGAGTATGAAGAGTGGGCCTGCGAACCCTACCCCTATCCAGAATTTTCTGGTTTGGTCTTCTAGCTCTCTTCGCCGAGCCGCCGCTTCAACGTCGTCGAGTTCATCCAGATCCGCCTGCAAAACCCCATATCCCACCCGCTCGACTGCAACGCTCAGATCCTCAAAGGTGGCTCCCTCTTCTGACAACTCCACTATGGCACGCTCAGTTGCGTAGTTCACCGAGGCACCAGCAACCCCTTCGGTCCGGCACAATGCCCGCTCAACCGTGGCTGCGCAGTTCACACACGTCATCCCAGTAATCGGGAGCGTGAGTTGTCGAGTACTGGAGGAGTCTACCGTCATACCAGTCTCATGTATTTCCGCCTTACTGAACCTAAGGCTAACCAACTGGTGGGTAGTTGATCTGACTCATCAATCCCTCAATCTCTTGCCAACTCGTTTTCTCAGAATTCCACGAAATCGTAACATCCCGGGTGTCATGCCTACCTTCAACCGATAAGACGCCTTCGATCTCGGAGACCCCTCTCTGAATAGCTGCCACACAATGTCCGCAGCTGATATTAGGTACCTGAACCGTTCGATTCTTCATCAATATCTTCTCCTCAAGCTTTGTTACTCGCCTCGAATACCTGGATGAGTTCTCCGAGGATCTGTTCCTTTTGTGAGTTGTCCGTTCCTTGAATTGCGTTGGTTACACAGTGTTGCAGATGCTGATCGAGCATGCGACTGCTCACCTTCTTAAGAGCTCTCTGAATCGCCAAGATTTGATTGACCACGTCAATACAGTACGCTTCCTCCTCAACCATGCGTCCAATACCCCGAACGTGACCTTCTACACTTTTCAGTCGCCGCAAGATGTCCACCTTCCGCTCATCCATCATCCGGACCTGCCTTATACCTTAAGCACAATCTACGCATTTAACCCATCCCCCCTGGGGGGGGATAATCTCATCGCAGAAAGATAGGCGGACATTAGTGTCAGTCAACCGCTCCTTGTGGCATTATTCATGACTAAACACCTTTTCTTCATGTCATTTATCTCTTCTATAAAGACCCTCCTTACCTTTGGAAGAGGGGTTGTGGGTGGGCTTCCTGACGGGACTGAGGACAAGGATCCTATCAACCTTTTCCGGGGCTGGTTTGAAGCTGCTAAGAAGTCGGGGATCCTACTTCCGGAGGCGATGTCACTTGCGACATCCACCCCAGATGGGAGGCCTTCAGTCAGGATGGTCCTCTTAAAGGATGTCGACCTACACGGGTTTGCGTTTTATACCAATTATGGAAGCCAAAAAGCCTCTGAAATAGATCGAAACCCATATGCTGCACTCTGCTTTCACTGGCCAATCTTACAAAGGCAAGTCCGTATATCAGGCAAAGTTGAGAAAGTCCCAGATGACGAAAGTAGGGATTATTTTGTAACGCGCTCGCGGGCAAGCCAGTTGGGTGCGTGGGCTTCAAAGCAGAGCGAGAATCTTTCTGACCGCGCAGAACTGGAAACCCGAGTTCGGACTTATAGTGAAAAGTTCTCTGGTGATAATGTTCCACTACCTCCGTTTTGGGGTGGCTATCGTCTCAAGGCAGAGCAAATTGAGTTCTGGCAAGGACGGGTAGACCGACTTCATGACCGGGTACTTTTCAAGCGATCTTCGGACGGATGGGAAAGTGAGCGGCTTTATCCCTAATACGATCTGGATCAGCTGATTGGAGCCCTTGGGACTTTTTCGTCACGCATCGCCGCATGGTATAGAAACGTCGCCAACACCACTGCAGCCTGAGCTAAATCCTCCTCACTCAGTCTCTCGTAGAAGTCCGTATTCGTGTGGTGCGTTCTTACATCGTAGTCCCGATAATCTTGGAGAGAGTTGAAGCCTGGAAGGCCTGCTCGTGTGAATGACAGATGATCCGTACTACCGATATTGTCCATCAGGTTCTTACGGACTCCGATGTCATTCAAAGGTTCGAGCCAGGCATCAAAAATTGCCTTAGCTGCTGCGTTCTGCTCCATGTACCAACCATAGATCGCACCTGTCCCAGGGTCATGGTTGAAATAGACCGAAAGGTTTTGACGGTTGTCCGGGTTGTCTTCGCCCAGATGCCTAGCGACATACTCCCTGGAGCCGTGCAGGCCCTGCTCCTCAGAACCCCAGAGTCCGACACGTATCGTTCGCCGTGGCTCTACCCCTAAGTCTTCCAAGATGCGCATCGCTTCCATAACCGAAGCCACTGCGTCGGCATTATCCGAGGCACCCGTAGCGGAGTGCCAAGAATCCAAGTGTGCTCCGACCATAACGACTTCATCCCCGATCTCCGGATCAGCACCTGGAATCTCAGCAAGAACGTTATAGCCCCTAGTGTCGTCCTCGTGGAATTGGCCTTCGATCGCAATCCTCAGGCTAACTAGTTCTCCAGCCTCAATCATGCGAACAATCATATTGTAGTGTTCAGAAGCTAGGATCACCGTTGGTGAGGCGGTGTCTGGGTTGTCCCGGCCTAGCACAAAAATTGTCCCATGTTGTCCCTGGTTGGGCCGGAGCACTGCTCCTACTCCGATATCGTGGAGCAGCTGTGCGAGAGTACCTCTGTCAGCTGGAGTCTCAGTTGGTAGGAACCGAGGGGCACCAATCCGCACCGGTTCCTGGTAGTCAGCGGGCTGAAGCCTATCCTCCTCTATGAATCCTTCCTGTGGTTGTGCAATAAGCACGACCTTATCTCGCAACTCTGATCCGCGAGTGCGTAAATCATCTGTTGTCCAATCTCCGATATACACGGGAGACCCCTCCAGCACCCCATCAGTACTGGGTGTCCACGCTTCAGGATATCCGAAAAGAGGGAAGTATCGCGGACTCCTCATTTCAAGCGTCAGCCCTTCAAGTGTCCAGCCACGACCGAAGTCCCATGACTCTAAATGAGCATTCTCAAGCCCCCATTCCTCAAATTTCATTACGCCCCAGTCTGCTGCTCGTTTGTACGCCGGCGTCGCCGAAAGCCGAGGCCCAATTACATTTGTCAGATAGTTGAAATGCTCCATTACCTCCGATCGCTCTAAGCCTTCAGCCTTAATCCGCTCGATCATCGCCAGATCTACTGGCTCCTGGGCACCGAGGGGGATGGCCAGCGCTGAAATCGTAGTCAGTGTAACCAGTACTCGCTTCATAACTGCATCTCCGTGAGGGTACGCGGGAAAGATGCCGTGAAGTGTTGTGTCACGCGAGCACACTTGTCTGCAGAGATGTACCCCCTCCCTTTCTCAAGGGAAAATCAATCTAGGTGGAGGGCGAGAATCGTGGACGAAAGATATTTTACTCAGGACACGGTCTCTTTTATGGCAGAACTGGCTGAACACAACAACCGTGAATGGTTTTCAGCAAATAAGATGAGGTACGAAGATCTGGTGAAGGATCCTGCGCTTCGCTTCATCGCAGCCTTTGCAGCAGAACTCAAGGGCATTAGCCCACACTTCATGGCTACACCTCGGTCTTTATTCCGGATCTATCGAGATGCACGCTTCTCTAGAGACAAGAGCCCTTATAAGACCTGGACGGGAATCCAGTTCCGGCACGATTCGGCAAAGGATGTCCATGCTCCTGGATATTATTTGCACATAGAACCAGGGTCTATTTTCGTGGCGCTGGGTGTATGGCATCCTGATCCACAGTCGCTCCGTGCAATCCGGGAGCATATGGTTGAAAACCCTTGCTCATGGAAAAAGGCTTCACAAAACAAAAAGTTTGTGGATGTATTCAGACTATCAGGGGATCGCCTGAAACGTCCCCCCAAGGGGTTTGAGCCAAATCACGAATTGATAGAGGAACTGAAGTGGAAGGATTACATCGCAACAAAAGATGTTTCACAGTCTTTCTTGACCGATGCAGCACTCCCACAGGAGCTTGCAAGACTATTCAAGGTCGGTACACCACTAATGAAGTTCCTATGTAGCGCATTAGCTGTACCGTTCTAGACCTAGGACGCGTCGGGCCTGAGCTTTGGGCACAGGTCGGCGTCGCAAAACGAACAACGGGGAACTCATGAACCTGGGTATACAAGCCGCGCTCGCTCTCTTCCCAATCGCGCTCGGGGGGGTCCTTCTCATCGGCTTCCGTATTGCGGCCAAACACGCCATGCCAGCTGCTTACGTTGCTGCTGTCGCCGTAGGATTCATAGCGTGGCAGATGACTCCTTCTCGGGTGGCAGCAGCCTCGATCGAAGGGCTTTTTATCACCTTTGATCTGCTGTTCATCATCTTCGGTGCAATCCTACTATTACACACACTTGAGCGCTCTGGAGGAGTCGCCGCCATCAAACGCTCCTTCCATGCCGTGAGTGATGACCGCCGTGTCCAGATTGTGATTGTAGCCTGGCTTTTTGGATCTTTCATCGAAGGAGCGGCAGGCTTTGGAACTCCGGCTGCCGTAGCAGCACCTCTCCTAGTAGCACTCGGTTTTCCTGCTGCGACTTCAGTGATGCTCGGCATGATGATCCAGAGCATGGCCGTCACGTTTGGAGCTGTCGGAACACCCGTCCTCGTAGGCGTTCAGAACGGCCTCGGTGGCGTGGACTTCACGGCTGACTTGACTGCTGCCGGCCTCACGATGAATGACTTTCTTCGCCTTGTGACTGCGAAGGTCGTCATACTCCATGCTATCGCTGGGTTCCTTATTCCCACATGGATGGTCATTATGACGACGCGCTTCTTTGGTGCGAATAAGTCATGGACCGAAGGGCTTTCCATCCTGCCGTTCACGATCTTTGGAGGGCTCGCCTTCGCGATCCCGTACGTCCTTTTTGGGACTTTCCTTGGACCCGAATTCCCATCCCTTCTCGGAGCACCGGTAGGCCTCATTATCGTCGTTTGGGTAGCGCGCCAAGGATGGCTCCTTCCTGAGGACACATGGGACTTCCCTGAGCGCAGGACCTGGGATCAGTCTTGGATCAGTGGTTTAGAGGAAGAACTCGCTGACGTCCCAGAGGGACGGGGAATCTCTACCGCGATGGCCTGGACGCCCTACGCACTTCTCGGTGCGATCCTCGTAATCACGAGGCTTGAAAGGATACCAGGCACGGAGATCTTGGTACCAGTTCGTGGATGGCTCCAGTCGGTCGCCATCACCTGGTCCGATATTCTCGGGTCCGGGATCACTGCTTCGACCACACCACTATATCTACCAGGCTTTGTATTGCTGGTCATCGTGGGCATTACGGCGGTTCTGCATCGAATGGAGATATCGGATCTGACCGAAGCTATGAAGTCGTCTACCAAGGTCTTAGTAGGCGCCGGCATAGTACTGGTATTCACTGTTCCTATGGTACGCGTCTACATCAACTCGGACGTGAACGGGTTAGATATCGTATCGATGCCACTCGCCATGGCTGAGTGGGTGGCGCAAAACGTCGGGCAGGTATGGCCTTTCTTCGCCGGAGTAACCGGAGCACTGGGCGCTTTCATCGCCGGCTCGAACACGGTCAGTAACCTTACGTTTGCAGCTTTCCAGTACGGTGTTGCTGAGCGGCTAGCCATGTCGACAGTCATGATCGTTTCACTCCAAGCAGTAGGAGCGGCAGCCGGGAATATGATCGCCATCCACAATGTCGTCGCCGCATCTGCAACTGTAGGCCTTCTCGGTAAAGAAGGTGACACGTTACGGAAAACAATCCTTCCTACAATCTACTATCTACTCGTATTGGGTGTCCTAGGACTTTTGGCAATTCACGTCCTAGGAGTAACCGACCCACTTATGGGATCCGGCTAATCGACTCTAGGGTCTGAGGAGTATTGAACAGCAGCCCTGAAGCCAGAATTCTTGGCGGTTAATCCTACTTCTGGAGCGCAGCAGCTATGCCGTCAGCTGCATGTTCGATACACCGCTCCCCTATCTTGCGACTCATACCCTGGGCGTCCCCTAGGACACCATTCGGAGTAACCTCACGAAAACCGTCCCTAAAAATCCGCTCAGATAAGGCGTCATCGAAGTCCGCCAGGTAGCCCTCTTCTGCCAGATCTTCACGCACCAGATCTGGCCTTATACAGAGCATTTCTGAACTCTCTGCGATGTCTGCATGTCCACCTACGCGAGTGACAAGTTCGGGGGCCTCAGATGCAACTGCACTCTTCCAGCATTCGATGAAGCCAACCAGATCTGTGTAGGCATCAACTTCGCAATCTGGCCCCACTGCCAAGCGAAGATCATTTAGCATGTCCGCAAGAGGAGCGAAGTTGCCACCGTGCGAAGGCACAAAACACACACGCCGAAATCCATGACGAGAGAGACTTACGGCGTAATCTGTACATAACGCCTCTAGGGTCTGCTGCCGTATCGAGAGTGTTCCTGGGAAAGCCATGTGATGCTCTGAACAGCCCACGCGAATAGTCGGTGCAACGAGAGCATCACCCAGTCGGCGAGCCACCTCCAGTGCTAAACGGTCACCACGGACTGCATCAACCAATAAAGGCAAATGAGGGCCATGTTGCTCAACCGCACCAACTGCGACTACAACAGTTGCGTAGCCGTCTTGCAACGCACGCTTGACCTCAGGGGAAGTTAGTTCCTCTAACAGCAGGTTCTGTTGACTCATGCTAGGCAACCTAAGGAATGACAGAAGATCGCTCTAGGAGAACACAGATCACCTCCCCTCCCGTAAATGAGCAACTCGCTAGTTACAACTCGCTTGACACTTCGCTGCAAGTAAACGATTGAGGACTCCTTGGTATCCGGACCAGGACGTAGAGTTATATCCGCGACCATCCCCAACAGCAGTCTTGTGTGCTACTACCATTGCAAGCGCCGGCAAAATAGTGATGTACTGACCGTAGGCGCCTTTCGCGGTATACGCTCCAGAGTAAAAAGGCGAAACCGAAGGGCTATCCCAAATCCACCACATATAGCCGTACCCGAATGCACCGGAGCGCCTGGATTCTGGGTTCATCTGCTCTCTGTGAGTTACCAAGGACGTAACCTCGCGTACCCAGCTTTCTGGAATCAGCCGATGGCCATCCCAATTGCCCTCTTGCAACATCAGTTGCCCCACCCGAGCCATATCACGGGTTGATAGCCACATGTGGTAGGCAGGGTAAATGGACCTATCGAGATTTCCCCTCTTTTCTTGTCTAGAGCGCTGGAAATCTTCGAACCCCAGAGGCTCTGCAAGATCCGTCATTAGAGCATCGAAAATCTCTCCACCCGTCATCAACTCAAACGCGGCCCCAGCTGCATTAAAATCCCAATTGTTATAGAGAAAATAGGAACCAGGCTCTTGGGATCCTCTCGCGGGTGCAGAATCAGAATCATCTCCACTATTCGAAGCATCGTGATAAACGCCCGACCTTGCTGTAAGAAGGTGTCGCACTGTCGCCCGCCGTTCGATTTCCATGAGGCCCCCATGGTCATCCATACCCAGCTCCTCCAGCGTCCGATCTAGGTCGATGGTACCATCAGCGACGTAAGGTCCGTAGAGCATCGCGAGAATGCTCTTACGAACGGACGCCACATACGAAAGCTCTTCTAGGTCACCGAAGTGCAGCAGCACCTTTCCATCGACGACCACCATGAGACCTGTCGTATTGAGTGTGGAGAGGTACTCTGGAAGGGTCTCAAGAGCAGTTTGACTGAAGCCGGCATCTTCTGGAGTCAGCCATTGAGACCATGTCGAGTCGAGAGGGCCTCCGAAGCCTGTAGGTGACGAGCATGCATAGGTGCCCAAGGCGGCTGTAAGCACAAAAATACAATTCAACACCCTCCGTATACTAACGACCCACCGCGTACTCATCCTTTTTGTAATCTCCATCCTTCAAACGAGTTTTGCATTCAACAATACACGATCGATCCTACTGGTACTGGCTGGAACTCGACACATCTAACCACTCTGTAATCATTGAGAGGGACCTATTTTTGGATTGCCAGAGGATCGGATAGAGGGGTAGCTTCGCTTCCCGTTCTATACCGCGGCACATGAGGAGACAAGCCATGCGCGGCCGTATGATGCAGGCACCCCTACTCGTTTCATCACTTATCGAGCATGCGGGAGACGTCTACCCTGACCAAGAGATTGTCACACGCACTGTAGAAGGACCAATCCACCGGTACACCTGGAGTGATGCCCGTGCACGTGCTAGAAGATTAGGGAGTGCGCTGGTGACTCAGGGAATCAGAGAAGGTGACCGTATAGGCACCTTGGCCTGGAATACACACCGGCATCTTGAAGTCTATTACGGGGTGTCTGGTATTGGTGGTGTATGCCACACACTCAACCCGAGGCTACATCCCACTCAGTTGGTCTACATCGTTAATCACGCGGAGGATCGCGTTCTGTTTGTAGACTTAACCTTTGTTCCACTGATTGAAGCTGTGGCCGAACAAATTCCTGATGTGGAAACCGTTGTTGTGCTCACAGATTCTGAAAACATGCCGGCAACCTCCTTGGGTAACGCAGTCTCCTATGAGGACTTTATCATCGATGGCGATATCGATTTTGATTGGCCTCATCTTGATGAGGACGCTGCCGCAGCACTTTGCTATACCTCCGGCACGACTGGAAACCCAAAGGGAGCACTATACAGCAATCGGTCGACAGTATTGCATGCATTTGGAGTCTGCATGCCCGATGTGTTTGACCTCAGGGCAGCAAGTACAGTGCTTCCCATCGTGCCAATGTTTCACGCGTGCGCCTGGGGCATTCCCTACGCAGCGGCAGCCACAGGATCAAAAATAGTTTTTCCAGGTCCACGATATGATGCTGACGCACTTTCTGACCTGATGTCCCAAGAGGATGTAACGTACTGTGCGGGAGTGCCTTCAGTATTTATCCCACTCGTTCAATACTGGAAGGATACTGGTTCAAAGCCGAAATCTCTCAACATGGTAGTCGTGGGAGGCGCTGCACCTCCTCGTGCACTCATGGCAACAATGGAAGGCGAGTTCGGTATTGAGTTTAGACATGCCTGGGGCATGACCGAGACGAGCCCACTCGGTTCAGTCAACACTCTTTTGCCATCTCACCGAGCACAATCTGTCGAGGACTATTCACAGTTCCAGACTAAGCAAGGCAGGCCGCCATTCGGTGTTCAGGTCCGGATTGTGGACGACGATGGAAAGCCACTTCCCCATGATGGAGTCGTATTTGGTGAGCTACAAGTCCGAGGCCCTTGGGTGATTGACGGATACTTCAAAGAAGAAGAATCAAGTCTCACCCATGACGGATGGTTTCCCACAGGAGATGTCGCAACTATTGACAGCCAGTCTTACATCCAGATCACCGACCGTACCAAAGACCTGATCAAATCAGGTGGTGAGTGGATTAGTTCTATTGATGTAGAGAATACAGCGATGGGACACCCCGACATCGTTATGGCAGCGGTCATCGGCGTCCCGCACGAAAAGTGGGGCGAGCGGCCACTCATGATCGCAGTCGCACCACCGGACAGTTCCCCAACCAAAGAATCAATACTCGAGTACCTCTCAGAAACACTCGCGAAGTGGCAACTACCGGACGATGTAATCTTTGTGGATGAGCTGCCGATGGGTGCTACAGGTAAGGTGCGTAAAGTCACACTGCGAGCGGAATACGGAGGCGAGTGAAGGTTCTTGCCATAAGAACTTGGGTGACGAAACCCGAACCGCATCGTATCTTGTGTGAGTCGGATCCAGATGCGTCCAAGACCTGGAGTTGAAGTATGAAAGAGCAATTGCGACTCAGAAGAATTGTCCTTTCCCTCGCACTCCTGCTTGGAATGACAGGCTGTGCTCATGCCGTCAATGCTGGCCTGGGTCTGCTCGGAGCTGATAAAGACGGAGCCGAAAACCCCTTCGGAAGCTGGAGTCGGTCTAATCGTGGTGGTCAGATCTCTAGCGGGTATCAGCACGCACCTACACTCGACTTCTGGACTGGCTTTGGGTCACGGTCACAACCCCACTCAATGTCACAAAGCCTCTTTCAAGGGCGTAATCCAGCACCCTATGGATCCTGTCTCGCTGTCCCATTAGGGCTCAGCCAAATTCTACCGATTGCGAATGGAACCCCATCTCGCACGCTTCAGAAACTAGGCCCGATCGAGATCGGAATGGCAGGTAATCTTGGGGGCGTAGGGAGTATCCTGGGCATGAATGGTAGCAGTTTTGCTCAGCAGGCTCTGGCAACAAGCGCAGCGCTCGGATCACAGGGGACAACCTGCGGATACTCTTTATTTTTGTTCCTGACTCCAGCTGGGTCAGCGAATGATCCTGTAAGCATCCTCCGATAGAGTCTTAGAGAAAGCCCGAAGTTTTTAGTCGCTCAGATCTCGAGCGCGCTCCCTGAGCACAAACTTCTGGATCTTGCCAGTCGATGTCTTCGGTAATTCCCCAAAAACCACAGTTTTGGGAGCTTTGAAGTGTGCCATATGATCTCGGCAAAAATCGATGATCTCCAACTCGGTCGTATCTGATCCTTCACGGAGTTCAACAAACGCACAGGGCGTCTCTCCCCAATGATCATCCGGCCTTGCAACAACAGCTGCCGCGGAGATCGTCGGATGTCTGTAGAGGACACCCTCAACTTCAATCGAGGAGATATTCTCACCCCCTGAAATGATAATGTCCTTGGACCTGTCACGGATCTCCGCATACCCGTCCGGATGAAGTACTGCCAAGTCCCCTGTATGAAAGTACCCCCCGGAAAATGCCTCAGCTGTTGCAGTCGGGTTCTTCAAATACCCTTTCATAAGCACGTTTCCACGCATCATGATCTCACCAATCGTTTCTCCATCTGATGGAACGGGCTTCATGGTCTCCGGATCCAATACCGCCAGTTCTTCCTGAACCACGTATGGCACACCCTGCCGGGCCTTGAGTACGGCCTGATCCTCTGCGGGCAGCTCATCCCACTCTGGATGCCAGGCACATACAGTGTTCGGTCCGTAGCACTCCGTCAGTCCATATACATGTGTGATCTCAAGCCCGATTCGGCCTGCTCGATCAAGTACAGCAGCTGGAGGAGCCGCTCCTGCTGTCATCATGTGAACCGAGTGTGGAAGCCGCTCCCCGCGCCGCTCTACTTCAGTCGTGACCATATTCACAACGATCGGAGCACCACACATATGTGTGATTCCCTCTGTTTCGATTAGATCGATGATTTCAGCCGGGTCGACCCCTCGGGTGCAGACATTTGTACCAGCAACTGCAGCCACGGTCCAAGGAAAACACCATCCGTTGCAGTGAAAAAGCGGAAGTGTCCAGAGGTATGTAGGGTTTTGCGGTAGGGACCACTCCAGGGCATTTCCGAGTGCGTTCAGATATGCCCCCCGGTGATGGTATACAACTCCTTTGGGATTTCCTGTCGTTCCGGACGTGTAATTCAGCGCGATCGCGTCCCACTCATCAGGTGGAAAAGACCAGCCTGCATCGATTGAGCCTTCCTCGACCAAGGCCTCATAGGTCACCTCCCCTATCGAGGAACCCTTAGCTTGGGTGGGGTCCTCGATATCGATGACGAGTGGATCTACTGTCGCAAAGCGCAAAGCTCCTTCACCCACCTCGGCCAGACCCTGGTCAACCATGAACATCGAGGCTTCTCCGTGATCCAGAATGAAGCCAACCATCTCCGCATCGAGTCTGGTGTTGATCATATTCAGGACTGCGCCAGCCATTGGAACGGCAAATGAAAGCTCGACCGCAGCAGGCGTGTTCGGGCAAAGCACAGCAACCGTATCATTCTTCTCTACCCCCCGCCGTCTTAATGCGTCAGCTAAGCGACAGCAGCGCTGGAAGGTCTCTGACCAGCTTTGTTCAGTGCCGATATAGCGGATAGCAGCCCGGTCAGGATACACGCTGGCAGTCCGCTGCAAGAATGACAGTGGTGTAAGCGCCACGTGGTTCGCCCCGCGGGGCTCCATATCTTGGTCGTACTTACTCATCACGGAGATTTGAAGGAGGGACTGAAGACCCAAAAATGGCTTTGCAAATAGATCCTGGGACGGTCCAAGAAGCGAGGCCAAGCTATCGCCACACGTTTCTACGGGCGAGGCGTCACCGTTTCATCTGTCAATTTAAGCTTGGAACTGACGCAGGGACTCGCGTGATTTATAGAGACGACCCACCTTGTTAGCGCGGGCTGCGGGCGAAGTACCGCTGCCTACACCGCTTGGTCGCACCCTCTTTTATGGAGGCAAGCATGCGTGCTTCCCCGATGCTGATTCTCGCACTCCTAGTGGCATTGGCTCTGCCCGTGCAACCTGGGATAGCCCAAACCAATACTGATCCTGAACTGACAGAATGGATGGTACCGTACGAAGCCTCACGGCCTCGGGACCCCATGGTAGGCCCTAACGGGCAAGTATGGTTTGTCGGCCAGACAGCTGACTACGTTTCAGTACTCAATCCCGAGACAGGGGAATTTAAGAAATACGACCTCGAAGAAGGGGCGGGACCACACAACCTAGTCGTTGATGATGACGGAATGGTCTGGTATTCAGGTAATCGTGCTACACATATCGGCATGCTCGATCCAAATACCGGTGATATTACTAAATACAGGATGCCTAACGAGGCAGTGCGCGATCCTCACACACTTATCTTTGACTCTCAAGGTGATCTTTGGTTCACCGCTCAACAAGCGAACTATATAGGTAAGTTTTTTAAAGAGACCGGTGAAATCCGCCTTTTGGAATCCCTGCAAGTTGAAGCGTCTCGCCGTGGTAATTCCAGCCGCCCCTACGGTATCGTGATCGACTCTCAAGATCGTCCATGGATCGCGCTCTTTAACACGAATCACATTGGGACGGTGGATCCAGAGACGTTTGAGTTCAAAACCTATGAGTTACCAGAAAATGCGCGCCCACGGCGAATCGGAATTACTTCTGATGATATCATCTGGTACGGAGACTGGACTCGCGGCTCGTTGGGACGCCTTGATCCTGAAACCGGTGAAGTGACTGAGTTTGAATTCCCGAATGGAGCTGAGTCGCGACCTTACGGTATGGCAGTAGATGATTCAGACCGCATCTGGATTGTCGAGACCGGTGTAGAGCCAAATAATTTTGTGGGCTTCGACCCTATGACCGGTAAATTCTTCAGCCAGACCTCAGTCGAAAGCGGAGGTGGCACGATCCGCCACATGTACTTCGACGCTGAAACTAACTCCGTATGGTTTGGCGCTGACACCAATACGGTTGGGGTAGCCAAGCTTCCACCACGGAGGCGAGCCGTCTCCCATTGATGGGAGGTATATCTACAACGATGGCCGCCGCCCTTGTGCTTGCGGGGGTGGCGGCCATTCCCGCTTTCAATCCCGAAGTGCCACCGCCTGGTCACACCGGAGGGTTCGGAGAACCCACCTGCGTCATTTGTCACCAAGGTAGTGACCTCAATGCATTCGGGGGGGACGTCACCATTGAGGGGCTCCCAAGTGAATACGTTCGAGGTGAGCGCTATCTCTTGACTGTGCTTCTCGAAGCTGAAGAAACCGACCTGGCTGGTTTTCAACTCGCAGCCCGTTATGGAACTGGAAGTGAGGAGGGGCTTAATGCAGGTCAAATCCATCCAATTGACGACCGGATCGCAGTTAGCATAGGCACTAACGGTGTACGGTACGCTCACCAGACTCGTCAGGGCTCACGTATGCCAGCATCCGACTCAACTTCTTGGTCTATGGAGTGGATCGCTCCTTCAACCGGAAACAGTGTCGTATTCCACGTAGCCGCAAATTCAGGCAACGGTGACAACTCACCCCTGAGTGACCTGGTCTATGCATCAGATCTCACGATCGAGTCAGCGCCACCCCAACTAGGGTGGCACCTACTACTATTTAGCGCACTTCCCCTGCTGCTGGTCATGGCCTTATGGATCTCTCGATCTCCGGCTGATAGATAGCGCTCTGACACGTACTCACCTCAGTTCGCTAGCGGACAGACGCCTGTGGCCCCAAGCTGGAGATCGTTTTCATCAAGTTGATTCAAGCTACGCCCTTAAATCCCTAGCCCAGCGCACCTGATGACTGACGTCCAACACCGTTTCCGTGTCCCCCATCCACTCGTCCTGCTCACCGGATGTATCATCCTCGCCTCCATGGCGAGCTATGTATTACCGGCAGGTGAGTTTGAGCGGAGTATGGATGAAGAAACCGGGAAAATTGCTGTAGTCGCTGGAACCTACCAACAAGTGGAACAGACACCGGTCAACTTGTTTCTTGCTATGGTGGCGCTCCCACGTGGGATGGTAGACGCCGGTGGCGTGATTTTCCTTGTATTCTTGATCGGGGGTGCATTAACGGTAGTGGACGAAACCGGAGCCCTCAGGCGAGGAATCTCATCTCTTGTTCGTGCACTCAAGGGAAGAGACCTGCTCATCATTGCCGCCATTTCGCTCTTCTTCGCCACCGGTGGCATCGTTCAGAACATGCAGGAGGAAATCATCCCCCTGATCCCTGTTGTCTTGATCGTAACCTCCCGACTAGGGTTTACCCCTCTAGTTGCTATGGCAATAAGTGCCGGCGCGGCTTTTGTAGGATCTGCCTTCAGTCCAATCAATCCGTTCCAAGTCTTGATCGCCCAAGACGCAGCTGGTGTGATACCTGTGTCAGGCTGGGCCTTTAGAGTCGTATTCCTCCTAATCGCTTTAGTGTTCTGGATTGGGATGACGATGAGATATGCTGTCCGGACCCGTGTTGCACCCGAGATTGGCAGAACCGAAGATCCAGAGGATTCGTTGGGGCCGAGGGACTGGGTCACCCTGTCGATGCTGCTCTGCACATTCGTATTGATGGGATACTTAGCCAGAATCGGATTCAATCATATGTCCGCTGCTTTCTTCATAATGGGTGTGCTTGCGGGTGCTGTTTCCGGAATGGGACCAAGTCGTATCGCCCAGGCCTATGTAAATGGATTCCGCCAGATGGCATATGCTGCGCTCCTGATTGGATTTGCTAGAACGATTTATGTCGTGCTTCTAGATGGCCGGATCATTGACACGATTGTGTATGGGATGTTCCAGCCACTAGAGAGCCTTCCGTCCCTTACATCAGCACTTGGAATGGTCGTAGCACAGGCGGCAATCCATGTACCTATACCGAGCGTGAGTTCGCAAGCCGTTCTAACGATGCCGGTGCTCATTCCTCTTTCTGACCTACTGGAAATTTCTCGCCAAGTTACTGTTCTCGCCTACCAGTACGGGGCGGGGCTATGTGACTTGGTTACACCCACAAACGGCGCACTCATGGCGATTCTCGCGGCTGCCGGTGTACGCTATGAAGATTGGATCAAGTTCACGGGCCCACTCTATCTGGGACTTATAGCCCTGGGAGCGGTTTCTATCGCGGTCGGGATCAGTATAAATCTGCAATGAATCATTGCTGAGTGAACATTCGGAAGTAGGCTGGTTTGGCCCAAATACACTCGCCTTGCTTCCGCTTGCCCCCGCAGATGCTCAGTTCGTGGAACACCTTCTTTCTTCCAGAAATCGAGAAGGTCACTGACAGCCCAGCAACCGCAGCTAATCAATATCCAGCGCCCGAGCGAGATCTATGGCACGAGAACGCGGAATCTCACTCTTCAAACCATCTCGCGTCATCGCTCCACGGCCTAGAGTGTCCGTGCTACGACGAAGTGCTACAGGGCCCAAGAGATCTCCCGGGACAGGTACTGATTGCTGCGTAAGCAAGTGGTGTAGTTGAGTATTATTCACATCAACGATACGTGAATGCACCTCATGGCCAAGCCAACGCAGCAAGTCGTTGGTAGGCCTTGGGCGACCCCGGGAGTCAAACTCTACCGCACGAAATCCAATAGAGATCGGTCGCCACACACCAGTCTCCCAAGCATCAACCGGCCATTCTCTCATCGTGTGCAGCCACAGGCGACGACCACGAAGAATCCATTTGCACTTATCCAGGCGCGCAGGACTCACTCCGAAACGACTCTTAAGATCATCCGTGGCAAGTCCCACGAGTTCTGCGACATCAGAAGAATCATTCCCGGGAAAAAGCTCTGGCACAGCATTCCAACCTTCTGCCCCCTGTTCAGCGGCACCTAAGCCATCCCCTCCGACGCTGCCCTCGAGGCGACGCAATCTCGCCATAAAAAGCCCACCTGAATCGAGGTGCTGAGGATAGATCCTGATTGAGCCCTCTAGCGTAGAATCATATCTCTGATCCTCAAAAGAGGTGAGCCCAGAAGCACATGGTATCTGGAGTTTAATTGGGTCAATTTCGACCGGATGATCACGAAGGATACCATTGATAACAGCTTCGTTTTCCTCGGGTGCAAATGTGCACGTTACATAAAGAATCGTCCCTCCTGGCTTCGTAACTCGAATCGCTTTCTCAAGAAGCCGCCGTTGGACCTTCGTCACATATCCAAGGAATGAGGACGACTGCCGTGGAGCCCTGCCAGCTCGACGCCGGAGAGTCCCTTCTCCCGAACACGGAGCATCGACCAGTACTCGATCGAATAGAGCTTGTTCTGGCGCCTCCCTACCGTCCCCCGAAGCAACAAGAACATTGGAAACTCCAAGCCGATACAAATTACCGAGAAGACCACGGGTTCGGTTCTCATTCAACTCATTTGCGACCAAGCATCCCCTGTCCTTCATCAACTCCGCCATATGGGTGGTTTTACCACCTGGTGCGGCACACAAATCTAGGACACGCTCTCCAGGTTGAGGGTCAAGCACAGGACCAGCAATCCCGGTCGATGCCTGCTGTACGTAGAATAGACCGAGCCAATGTTCTAGTGTGAGTGATACGGGCCGCGGACCCTCTTCGACCTCATAGAAGTCCGGCAGTCCATCTTTCTTGCGCACCCGAAAACCCTGCTCTGTCAAACGGTCGATAAGTTCCTCTGGAGTGACACGGCGCCTACAGACTCTGAAAACAGTGGGTTCAGGATTTGCAGCAAACTGCCTGAATAGGTCCCAGTCAGAGATAACACTTCTATATCTAGTTAGATCAACTATCTCTGCGCGTGGTGACTGGGAGGTATCTACTCTCTCGAGATGACCCTCAGAAGGATGGAATGTCGATTTCCCCGTCATCCTCATCCCGGACAAGCGTTAGGATCGCAGCCTGCGGAACCACTAGGTAGTGTTCTCCCTCAAAAGTGATCTCAACAGCTGCTTTCCGGAAAAACACTGCATAATCACCAAGTTCCGCCTGCAGTGGGACGTAACGGGGCTCAGGACTCCCTATCTTCCAGGGCTCATCACTCAGTTCGGTAGGCGCAGACACCGCATTTCCGGGACCTGTCGCAACCACTGTACCTCCCTGTACCGCCTGACTATCCATCGCAGTGGCGGGAAGATACAAACCAACCTTGGTCCGGTCTTCACCTTCCTCGGGTTGGATCAACACACGGTCACCTACGACGATTAATCGCTTCTTTTTCTCCGACATTCGCTCTCCCTTTATCTCACCTAGACTGAATAGTCAGTTCTAATAGGGTTAAAACTCAAGAGCTATACAGATCTTATGACACATGCACTGTAACTTCTCTGGCCCTTGAGTCAGCCTCATCAATAGTCACTTCCAATAGACTCTTGATCGAGAATGACTCAACCGCCAGAGAACCCATCACCGCAGCTCTACGCATCGCAATCTGCATATCAACTAAACGCGCGCTACCACCAGCAAGCGCTGATACGAGGCCTCCGGCGAAAGCATCCCCTGCTCCGGTTGGGTCAGTCACGTAGCGAGGCAATATACTCGACACACTAACCGACTTCTCCTGACTGAAGGCGACCGCTCCCTGGTCTCCGCGTTTTATGACCACCCAAGTGCATCCAGCTTCTAAGATCTGATCAACTGCGGACCGATGATCTCCATCACCTAACAGGCTCGCCTCCTTTGAGTTCAGAAGGACAACATCTGCGCAGCGTAAAACCGTATTAAAGTCTTCGCGTCGGTCTCTGATCCAGTGACTCATTGTATCAAGAACTACCAGGGATGGTTCTCCTACCTCAGATAACACTGAAGCCTGGATTGATGGATCTGTGCTACCGAGAAAGAGCGCATCCGGTCTGTATTTCGACTCAGGTATCGAAGGGTGGCCAAGCGCGCTTGGCCTGTTGGTCGAAAGCGTATTTCTTTCCCCGTTTGACTCGTACCGGACATGCCAACGAAATGTCTCTCCGGGTCGGGTCGAGATGCCTGAAGTATCGATGTTGATTTCATCGAGTCGATCAAGCTCTGAATTTGGAAAGTCCGTTCCTACGACTCCTAATAATGTGACATTAGAGAAGAATCTAGCAGCGGCTCCAAAATAGAGAGCAGAGCCCCCTAGAACATCCTTCTCAGTGTGGCCGCCAATCTCAATGGTGTCGAGTGATACAGTCCCAAGCCCAACAACCTTAGGCCGATATTGGGTCAAGTGAGCATGCCGGCAAAGGTCGCTGTCAGGAGAGCAGCCAATAGTCCTGCTAGCATCGACTTCATGCCCAGTCTTGCTAGATCCTGTCTTCTGCTAGGAGCGATCTCCCCGAGACCAGCAATTGTCATTGCAACCGACCCAAAGTTTGCAAAAGTCGCTAGCGCGTAAATCCCGATCACCACAGATCTCTCTTGCAGATCGGCACCTCCCTGAAGTAGCCCTTGAAGTTGTCCGAATGCCACGAACTCGTTGAGGACAAAATCCACCCCGATCAGTTGTCCTATAACACCCGCATCCACCCAGGTTACTCCAAGTAACCAGGCAACTGGACCCAAAACCCATCCCAGCATGCCCTCGATCGAAAGACCGTCGAATCCGACTAGGCTACCAGCCCAGCCCACCACACCGTTCACAAGAGCAACCAGGGCAATGAACGCAATCAGCATAGCGCCAACAACCAGTGCGAGTTTTAACCCTTCTGCTGCACCACGGGCAGCAGCATCTATGATATTAACATCTGGTTTCTCAACCTGAACTTCGACGCCTAGCACTCCCAGGGTCTCAGGATTATCCGTTTCAGGCACAAGTAGTTTTGCAATCACGAAAGCTGCTGGAGCTGACATCACTGATGCAGCAATCAGGTGACCGGCGGCACCAGGATAGAAGGGCCCTATCATGCCAGCATATGCAGCGAGGACACCACCGCTGATGGTTGCCATACCCACGGTCATGACCGCCATCAACTCTGACTCTGTCATGCCACGGATGAATGGCTTTACGGCAAGTGGTGACTCCATGAGTCCAACAAAAATATTTGACGCAGCGCACAGGGTTTCTGCACCTGACGTCCGAAGAGTGCGCTGCATGATCCATGCTAGTAACTGCACAACCCTCTGCATGACGCCTAAATGGTAGAGGACCGTCATCAGGCATGATACAAAAATGATGTTCGGGAAAATTCGAAATGCGAAGAAAGCTCCAGTACGAGCCACGACCCCCGGGGTTTCCGTGAACCCCTGACCTCCATCGACGACTCCAACAGGAACATTATTCGAGACGAGGTTACCGAAAATGAAACGACCCCCCTCTTCCGCATAAGTTAGCAACGCACTAACGAGGCCATTTACCCAGTCAAAGAATGCCACACCGAGAGGGCTTTGGAGAACCACGCCTGCGAAGGCGAATTGCAGGACGAGCCCCCAAGCAACCAGACGCCAAGAAATCTTCGACCGCTCCGTCGACAGAGTCCACGCAACCGTTACGATAAGTACCGCTCCCATCGCAGCACGGAGTCGAGCAGGACCCGCGGCTAGAAAAGACGGATCCTGGAACGCCAAGAAGAGTTGCATCGACCTCCGGGTGAGCAAAGCAGTTTCGTGGCAGCGAAAGATGTCACCCAATCAGAAGGGCGGCGAGCTATCACTATTAATCTGTAACTTCTAGTGACCAGAAAGGAGCAAGCCTAAGCTTCATTACTGTACACTCAGAAAGTATCGCTTCCCGTGCCGGGTAGTGCATGACCAGGCACAAAGGTATTCTCTGGGTAGAGTTCTAACTCCTCATATATTGAGATTTCGTATGCATCCCTACCGTTATTGTCTGATCTTCGCGGTCCTGCCAATCCTGATCGCCTTATCGGCGGTCACAGCTGCTTCTCAGAGCCTGCGCCAAAGTGGCCAATCCAATGCAGGCATGGTCTCAGCCGCACATCCCTTAGCAACTGACGTCGGAGTAGCAATTCTAGAATTAGGCGGTAATGCAGCAGATGCAGCAGTCGCGGCTGGGTTTGCGGTCGCAGTGGTTGAACCGACCATGAACAGTATAGGAGGACGTAACCAAATTCTTATTAGGACACCTGACGGTGAATTTCATGGGATCGACGGGACTACTCAGGCGCCTTGGGACTATGACTACGACACGGCGCCTCAAGCTTCATACGGATATCCGGTCATCGGTGTACCTGGTGCTTTGGCCGGATTACTCAAGCTTCATGAAGAACATGGATCGCTTCCACTCGGCACCTTGATGGCATCAGCCATCGATTTGGCACAAAACGGGTTCCGTGTACTACCGCAAGATGCAACTAGGCAGGCCTCAGGCTTGGCTCAGGCCAGAGAATTCCCCGGGACTATCGACGCCTACTATAGGGGAGGCGAAAATGGATACCGCGCAGGGGAGTTGCTTGTGCAGCCTGACTACGCGAAAACGCTACGCTTGATTGCAAGTGAAGGGCGTGAGGTTTTTTACGAAGGCGAAATTGCTACAAAAATGGCAGCCGACCTCGCTGCAAATGGCAGTGCTGTCACACTCGAAGCCTTCAATGATTACGTAGCTGAAGATAGCCGTATTGTCCGCGGTAGTTATAGAGGGTATGAGCTTGTTGGAATGGGCATCCCAGCAGCTGGAGTCCTTAGTATCCAAGCCCTTCAGATCATGGAGAATTTTGAACCATCCTCGATGAGCGAAGCAGAGTGGTTCGCAGTCACTGGACAGGCACTGAGTCTCGCATCAAGAGAGTTGCGTGTGCTCGGCACAGATACAGCAGCTGCTCGGGCCACTTCAAAAGACTGGGCGAATCAGCTTGTAAGACATGTAGCGTCTCCCAGCAACTCCGCTCCAACTACAGACAGCAACTCGCTTCCGACCCTAGAAGATCGAGGTGACCTGTTCGGGGGACATACCACACACCTGTCGACTGCGGACGAGAACGGCATGTTCGTTTCTCTCACACAAACGCTTGGCCCGAATATGGGTTCGAAAGTCGTGACACCAGGCCTTGGTTTTCTATATGCATCTACTCTAGGCGGATATCTAGGTCGGATGGAGCCTGGGGAACGGGCGCGGTCGAATATTTGCCCATTCATAGTCCTTAAAGACGGTGAAGTTATCCTAGTCCTCGGTGCAGCTGGTGGTGGAATGATTCCACCTGCAATCGTGCACGCAATCACACGTGTCATCGACTTCGGTATGTCCTTACCACAGGCTCTGGCAGAGCCACGTGTTGTAGCTGCACGCGGCGGCGGTTATAGCGCTGAGACCAGTCCGGGTATAGGCTGGACAACCCCGGAGTTGGAAGAGATGCGGGACCTTGGTATTGAGGTCGCTGAAACAGCTCGTACTGGGGCCTTCGGGCGCGTACATGGCATACAGTTTGACCCAGTGACCAGAACCTGGACCGGTGCCGCCGATCCGGACTGGGAAGGCACTGCTCGTGGACCGGCTAGAGTCCGAACGCGAGGCAGATAAGTAAGGTGGATTTCTTTGTTAAACAGAACCTGATAACGGAGTAACAGTGATGATAAGATGCCGAGTCTCGGTCCTACTGATTGCCGTAACCATTGCACTGCCCAGTTTGGCAGGTGCCCAAGACGCAAAGACAATGGTGGCAGCTTATATCGATGAGAACGCAAACTCTTATGGTGATATTGCCCAAGAAATCTGGGAACTTGCTGAACTCGGATACATGGAGACGGAAAGCTCAGCCCTCCTACAGTCAACATTAGACAGGGAAGGCTTTGAGATCGAGGCTGGAGTAGCGGGCATCCCGACAGCGTTTCTGGCAAGCTGGAAAAATGGTGATGGCCCAATTATAGGAATCATGGCGGAGTATGACGCTCTTCCAGGAATCACTCAGGACAGACAGCCCATCAGGGCACCAATCGAAGGCAAGCCACAAGGACACGCGTGTGGGCACCACCTTTTTGCAGCCGGGTCAACCGCAGCAGCGATCGCGACCAAGAGATGGATGGAACAAACTGGCCAACAAGGAGAAATCCGCCTGTACGGAACTCCAGCCGAGGAGGGAGGCGCTGGCAAGGTCTATATGGTTCGAGCTGGCCTCTTTGAAGACGTCGATATCATGCTCCACTGGCATGCTGGTGATGTGAACTCAGCTGATGCATCAAGCTCTCTCTCAAACAAGTCGGCAAAGTTCAGGTTCACAGGAATATCAGCGCACGCTGCTGGTGCTCCCGAGCGGGGTCGCTCGGCACTCGATGGTGTTGAAGCGATGAACCACATGGTTAACATGCTCCGTGAGCACGTTCCGCAAGAGACACGGATTCATTATGTGATCACATATGGCGGTGCTGCACCCAATGTAGTCCCAGACTTCGCCGAAGTCTTTTATTACGTGCGAAATCCAGATCCCGCGAATGTAAAATCGATTTTCGAGCGCGTCGCTGCTACCGCTGAAGGTGCCGCACTTGGAACAGGCACAACCATGGAGTATGAAGTAATCCATGGCCTCTACAATCTTCTGCCAAATCTCGCTCTTCAAGAAGCGATGCACGCAAACCTGACAAGAGTGGGCGGAGTAATCTATGATGACGAAGAGTATGGTTTCGCTGACATACTCCACCGCACGCTTGGGGATGACGCCCCATCCCTAGAATCTGCAATGGAGATTCAACCACTCGAAGTTGGAGGAAGCGGTGGAGGTTCGACCGACGTTGCAGATGTCAGCTGGATGGTGCCGACCGGAGGAGTCACTACAGCGACGTGGGTGCCAGGTACATCGGCACACTCATGGCAAGCGATTGCTGCCGGAGGAACGACAATCGGTGAGAAAGGCATGCTCGTAGCAGCAAAAACACTCGCGATGACAGCGGTGGACCTCTTCACTCGCCCAGATCTAGTCACTGCCGCAAAAGTTGAGCACGCTGCAAGCATCCCGGAGGGGTGGGTATATGAACCGCTGCTTGGTGATCGCGATCCTCCTCTTGATTACAGGAAGCCAGCTGGACCCGGTGGTGAGTAATTATTGTCACTTATGATGGAGACGAAGAGACAGCACAGAGACCAGCAAGCGCCCGGATTGGGTAGTCGCTCTGGCCTGCACCTATACACCTTAAAATAGGAGGCCCAAAGATGCTTGGGTCCTTGCCTCAGCGCCTCATAGTAATGCTTGGTAGTGTCACCATCGCCACTACTGCTGGGCTTTCGGCACAAACCCTCCCCTCCGAGGAACTATCAGCTCTCGAGTTCCGGCACATTGGAGTCGTCGGTAATCGGATCGCTTCAGTTGCAGGAGTCGTCGGTGACCCTCTCGTTTACTATGCAGGGGCAGCCTCGGGAGGTCTCTGGAAAACTGAGGATGGCGGAATCAACTGGCGTGCAGTCTTCGATGACCAAGACAGTCACTCGGTCGGAGCATTAGCGGTTTCAACCTCTGATCCCGAGATCGTATGGGCAGGCACAGGGGAGCCTCATATCCGCTCAAACGTCACTGTAGGAGATGGCGTCTACAAGTCGACAGATGGAGGAGAGCGGTGGGAGCACATGGGCCTTGATGCGACTGGCCGCGTAAGCCGCATCGTAATCCACCCTAGGAACCCTGACATTGTCTACGTAGCGGCCCTGGGGCACGCACACGCACCCCAGCAAGAACGTGGAATTTACCGAACGCTGGACGGCGGTGACACCTGGGAACATGTGCTCTTTGTAGATGAAGACACCGGAGCTTCCAGCGTGATAATGGATCCTAACAACCCGCGCGTCCTCTTTGCCGGTATGTGGACAGTTCTTGTGAATACTTGGGGTAGAGAGAGCGGGGGTCCGGGCTCTGGTATCTTCATGTCACGCGACGGTGGCGACACATGGACCAAACTCAGAGGTCGCGGGCTTCCCTTGCTCCCAGTTGGCAAGGTCGATATCTGCATGTCTCAGGCTGATTCTCGAAGGATATACGCGCTGATCGAGACTGGAGACGGAGTACCCTGGCACGGCCAAGAGACCGAAGATGGAGAACTCTGGCGCTCTGATAATGGTGGCTACGACTGGGATTTGGTGAACCACAGTCGTGATCTTGGAGGGAGGACAGCGTACTACAATAACTGTCGCGTCTTTCCAGATGATGAAAACGAAGTCTTCTTCCTCACCGCCGCTTTATCACGTTCTTACGATGGCGGGCTCACTTATATACAGCATCAAGGCCTCGAGCGTCCGGGAGGTGACTACCATGATCTATGGATCGATCCAGAAAACCCGGATCGGTTGATCATTGGTAACGATCAGGGAATCCATGTATCTGTTAATCGGGGGAAAACATATCTGACAACCGAACCTCCCATCTCACAGATGTATCATGTGACTGTCGATAACGCAGTCCCATATAACGTGCTCGGAAACCGCCAGGACGGGCCGTCTTATAGAGGTCCCAGCAATACGCTTTATGCCGTAAGAGGCGGTGGGCCAGGGCCAATCCCAAGGGGTGACTGGCATCAAGTTGGCGGAGGCGAAAGCGGGTTCGCGACCCCTGACCCAACAGACTCAAACATTGTCTGGTCAAGCGCATCTGGCTCGGGTGCTCGAGGTGGAATCGTGGTTCGACACGATGAGCGCAATAGGCAGTTCCGTAGTGTTGAAGTCTGGCCGGAAAGCACTGGTGGATGGCCAGCTGAAGATTTGCGCTACCGGTTCCAGTGGACCTTCCCACTCCTTGTTTCACCTCATGACAACAACACCATTCTTGTGACTAGCCAACATGTTCACCGCACTAGGAACGGAGGACAAAGTTGGGATGTTATAAGCCCAGATCTCACCACGAATGACAAGAGCCGCCAAGGAATTAGTGGTGGGCTGACCCCTGATAATATCGGAGTTGAGTATTGCTGCGTGATCTATGCGTTTGATGAATCACCTGCTCAACAAGGGGTCTTCTATGCCGGATCTAACGATGGCAAGGTTCACGTTAGTCGTGATGACGGAGGCACGTGGACCGACGTCACCGCAAACTTGCCGGATTGGCCGACTGATGGTGTTGTTCGAGGGATTGACGCGTCGAAATGGGACCCAGGTAAGGCCTATTTGGCAGTTGAAGCACACCAAGTGGGTGACTTCACTCCTTATGCGTACCGAACAGAAGATTACGGACAGTCTTGGGCGAAAATTACGGAAGGAATCGACGACCATGTCCTGAGCTTCACACGCAGTATCCAGGAAGACCCAGTGCGAGAGGGATTACTCTTTCTGGGTACCGAGAATCGTGTATACGTCAGCTTCGATGATGGAGATCACTGGCAGGCCCTAGTCAACAACTTACCTCCATCCCCAATGTACGGAATCGTCGTCCAGCAACACTTCAACGACCTCGTTATTGGAACTTACGGTCGAGGTTTCTGGATCATGGATGACCTCACACCTTTGCAGCAACTCACGGATGACGTGCGGACGTCTTCAGCATACTTGTTCGATCCAAGAGACGCATACCGGTTCAATAGTCGCACTGCACCCGCAGCTCACACCACTGATATGAGCATCGGAGAAAACCCTCCCAATGCGGCATACATCAACTACTGGCTGGGCACTGAAGCAGCAGGTGGTCCGGTAACCATTCGAGTAAACGATGCAAATGGAGCACTTATTCGGACCCTCACAGGAACGAGTGTTGCAGGAATCAATCGTATATTCTGGGATTTTCAGGGGGAGCAGAGTACGCCTATCCGACGGCGTGTACCTCCTCTTTACGCTGATTGGGTCGACTACGGGCCAGAACGCGTGCAAATCCAAAATGGGTTGGCAGTCCGCCATCCTCCAGGCACGTACACCGTAACCCTTGAAGTGGGGGATGAAGCATTCACCCAAGAACTCAATGTTCTGCAGGATCCGAGTTCCGATGGGACTATGGAAAGCATCCGCGCACAACTTTCTTTACATGAAGAGATCCGAAATGATTACGATGCTGCCGCAGATGCAATCAACCGGATTGAGTGGCTCCGGCGTCAGTTATATGACTTGGTGGATGTACTCCAGGACCAAGGAAGCGCAGCTGACCTCATAGAGAGTGCCGGTAATCTAGATGATGCACTCATCACGATCGAAGAAGACCTGATGCAACTGCGCACCACTGGCACAGGACAAGACGGGGTTCGTTATCCAGCCAAGGTATTAGGTAAGCTCCGCCATTTATCAAATAGCGTTAACTCGGCAGATTTCTCACCGACTGATCAACATGGTGAAGTTCACCTGGTACTGCGTGAGATCCTCATGAATGCGAGAGCCCAACTCGACGATTTAGTTGAAGATGGTTTAGTCAACTTCAACCGGATACTAGCAGAGCGGGGCCTGAACCCACTTATCAGTGAAGACTAGAGGTGGCAATGAGAAAGAGTATAGCGACATCTGAAAAGCTAACTTTACTACCCGACGATGACAGCGGATTAAGAAGGCTGTGAATACACTCCTCGATGGGCCAGGAGAGATCCTGAGTAAGCAGAGACTATCAAAACGATATCTGCAAATGATGCTGATATTACTACTTGCAGTGCTATCGAAACCGGTGATTGGGGTTGCGCAGGATGCACCTCCAGCTGGCATCGCTGAGATTGAGTTAGAGCGCTCGAGATTGTGCGTGCCAGTATTGACTCAACTGGACCAACTGAATCTCCAACTTCAGCCTCTGGGCATTCGTACTGAACGATTGCGTCAGATCGCTGCTGCAATTTCGATCGAGGACCGCACTGTGATGGATTCCCTCAACGTCAACGATCCTACCGAAGCCGCAGTGCGAGATTGGTTCCTATCAGATGGACGGCTAGCCCAAAGCTTCTTGGATACAAACGAGCAAACAATCCAGCAGCAGAGAGCAGTCGACCGGGAGCTAATCAAGGGCACCGTCCAGGCAACGCTAGAGGGGATTCAATCTGAAGCCCAAGGCATAATAGAGGACGCTGGCGACTTTGGGCCCGAGGCCAGCTCCTGCGAAGGAGCAGTCCTGATTCGAAGTGCTGTTATAGAAGCTTGTGGATCAGAACAAAACTTGATTTGTGATGCCGCAAAGCCCGCTAATTCTGACGGTGCGTATCGTTTTGTGGATTCTCCTGAAGATCTTTGGGATGTGCAAGAATTTCGTCCTTGGACTTCACCTGGGCCTCTGCAATTGGCACCTGATGGACAACTAGACGGAGCAAGCACAGTTGCCTTTGCGAGACAGGGTAACGTCGCATTTTCAGTTGCGTTCCGTCCGGATATCCGTCCTCGGGCAGATATGGCTCCCGAGAACATCCAGACCTTCCAAACACTCTTGGATTCTATTGGATTTGAGTTCAATCACCCTGAACTCATTTATGCGCCCGCGCTCACAATTCGAGCAACCCTTCCAGAACCACTCGCCGGAGAGGACCGCTACGCCATCCACTTCGGAGCTATTGAGGTTGGAGATATCATCTGGGAGGGGGCTTCCGGGACTGGAGCCCCTATAGAGATCTCAATCCTCTTAACACCCATCCATATCGTGAAACTGACCCAGGGAGAATCGCTTGAATTGACTGCAATCCGCAGTCTGGATGATAGTAGTGACGAAGCCCTATTCGGTCTGGCGCTGACCCCAGTTAACCAGGTTGCCGCAACTCAGGCACTTCTCGCCTATATGGCCACACAGATGCCTCAGGACCTTAATCTCCTAGTACCACCAGGAGATTATTAGTCACTTAAGAGCACAAGTTGGATCAATGGCGCTTAGCGTACCTCAGCCCCTCCCCTCCGATCGTCAGCCACGAACCTATCACGACCTGGCATCTCTACAGCGGGGAGAGTCGTCGCATTCATCACGGCATCATCAGCCACTAGACCATTCATATTTAGGACATATGCGATGACCGCATAGGTCTGATCAGCAGTCAGGGTGCCCGGAGTCAACTGAGGCATCGCCTTCACGATGTAGTCGAATAAGGTTGTCGCGTAAGGCCAATACGCACCCACAACCCTCGCGCTTGGCCATTCTTCCCATGGCTCCGTCCCTACAAGGCGATCGAACGGGCCCTCAGTTCCTGTGGCTCCGTGGCAAGCAATACACTGAGTTTCATAAACGAGCTTGCCTTGTGCGACCGTTCCACTGCCGGAAGGGAGCCCCTCACCATCAGGTTTGACATCTATGTCCCATAGGGCAATGCGTTCATCGGTTGCCTCTCCCCCAAACCCAAATGTTCGAGGTGCTGAGGGGGGCAGCCGATCAGCCACTTCGGTCGGCAGCACATCACTAGTCATGACAGGGAGATCAGCCTGATCACATCCAGAAAAAAGTAAGGAGACCACCAGTACACTGAGCTTTTTCATACCAGATCTCCTAAACCGAAAGTCACCGCACCATCAGAAGCGACCTTCCATACCCGCTGGTGGTTATGATGGTAAGACGTTCTCTCGCCACGTGCTTCCCAAAGCTGCTGAACGGTCGGTTGTATATATCCTGTCTCATCAACCGCACGACTAAGAATATGGGTTTCTCGACCATCCCAATCCCAGAGATGCCGGAAACGAACCGTTGACTTTGAGAGAATCGGCCCCTGAAGCTCCGCGGGTGTCCAACTACTACCACCATCCGTGCTAACATCGACCCGGGTGATCTTACCACGACCGGACCAAGCAAGCCCCTTGATCTCCCACCAACCAGGATCCGGAAGCTGGTAAGGGAAAGCTGGGAACGTGATGATGGATTTGGCGTCCATAACGAAGCTGAACTGGCGAGCCCTGCCGCCTTTAAGCGGATCGGTATACTTGGAAGTTTCATCCCGAGTCATCGTAGGGCGATCAGTAATTTCAATGCGCCTCAGCCACTTGACCTGTGCATTGCCTTCCCAGCCCGGCAAAAGCAGCCTTAAGGGATAGCCCTGTTCCGGACGGATTGCCTCGCCATTCTGACCGTATGCCAGCATCGCATCATCCATGGCCTTTTCAAGTGGAACGCTTCTGGACATGACGGCTGCATCGCTGCCCTCAGCCAGTATCCAACTTGCTCCATTGCGGATACCCACCTCACGAAGAAGTGTCGAGAGTACTACACCGGTCCACTCACTAGTGCTCAGGAGACCGTCGAGCGACTGTGGAGTAACTTCCGTCGGCATCCGGTCTCGGTTGTAGGCACCTCCACCATTTCCAGAACACTCAACAAACCGAATGCGTGACGTCTGCGGATAACGCTTGAGATCAGCCATACTAAACACCATCGGGCGCTCTACCATACCATGAACTAGTAGTTCGTGCTCCTCCTGGATAATGTTTGGGATCCCCGCATGATGTCGTTCAAAGTGCAGGTCAGCAGGTGTAATGACTCCGTAGAGATCCTGCAGCGGAGTCCTTGAAGAACTCGATAAATTCGGAGACCGCACCAACCGGCGAGGCTGTTCCGCTGGAGCCCTCTGACCAAGTTCTGACGTCAACCTCCCCGGGACTTTCGTAGGGTCCTGTGCCGGGGTTGGCACCTCTTGAGCAACGATCTTTACAGCGTCAGCCTGGGTTTTGATCAAGCCGGCCGCAACCACTCCGGACGCCGTAGTGATCCAAGCGCGACGAGAGAGGGGGGAGCTAGACTTCTTGGCCATCGGTTCTCCTGCCCTGTATTTGAATGGGGTTCCTCAAGCAATACCAACTACTAACTCAACCTGCTATACGGCTCGGTTCTCGGCTAGTGCGAAAGATCCTTTGCACCCGATGCTGGACGTATTAGGCAGCCATAGGCAAATTCTCCCACCTTGAGTTCACGTCAGATTTGGAGTGCTTCCGTCATGTATCGACGCACCTCACTCACAGCTTTAGTCCTGCTTTTCGCCGCCTCCCCGATTGTAGCCCAGGAGAATGGCCCTGACCTTCCTTCTGGCTTTGATGAAGAGATGCCACTTCATCATGATGGGAGAGGATTAGGACCATTTGCTCGTTCTATCACAACGAGCTCAGCTGAAGCACAGCTGTACTTTGACCAGGGCATCCAACTCCTGTATGCGTTTGATCCCAACCTAGCGGCAAGATCTTTCCGCGAGGGGTGGAAAAAAGACCCCAAATGCGCCATGTGCTACCTAGGTGAAGCCTGGGCCTGGGGTCCCTATCTCAATGGGCCAATGGTTCCTAGTGACGCACCCCTTGCATACACAGCTGTGCAGAAGGCACATGAGCTTGCGGAAGGAAATACGAATCCCGTGGAGCATGCGCTGATCAACGCGATGGCCGAAAGATATGAATACGAACATGACCGAGATCGAAGACGTGAACTCGACGAACAGTGGGCGGAAAAAATTAATGAACTCTACGCCGAGAATCCTCGAGACCTAGACCTTGGCTTTCTCGCGGGAGAAGCATTGATGCTGCTACAACCGCGTCGTGAGTGGTGGGAGATATCAAATCCAGAAATCCAGGAGATTCACCGGGTCCTTGAGACAGTCCTTGAAAAGGACATCACACACCCTGGTGCCTGCCATCTCTATATCCACGCAACTGAACGCACTGATGTCCCAGGGAAGGCAGAGGCGTGTGCGGAACACCTCGGAAGTTCAATCCCAGGAGCGAGCCACATTCAGCACATGCCGTCCCACACGTTTAATCGAATTGGACGCTGGGGTGATGCCGTACGGGGCAATACAGAAGCTTGGCACTCTGATTTAAAAGCCGAGTACGGGGATGGATTTGCGATCTATCCTTCGCATAACCTCCACATGCTGCTGTTTGCCGCCTCCAATGATGGTCAGGGTGCAGCAGCAATTCAGGCGGCAAAACATTACGCGGCAATGATGAGCGGAGGCAGTTATTATCAAGCGCTAACTCTCTTCCGTTTTGGATACTTCGAAGAAATCCTCGAACTAGACAACGCACCTGACGGAACAACACCCAGAGGCCTGTGGGATTTCTCGAAGGGATACGCTTCTCTTCGTACTGGAGACGAGGGAACCGCCCGGTGGTACCTAAATCAGGTGAAACAGGGAGCCGAAGACGGTACTGACATGATCCGGGGACATTCTGCAGCATCGATCCTCGGTATTGTCGCCTCTATACTGGAAGGTGAGATCCTGCGCGCGAACGGGAATGTTCAAGAAGCAATAGAGATTCTAGAGAAAGGTGTTGAACTAGAAGACGGACTCGTCTTTGACGAACCTGAGCCACTGAATTTCTCTGTACGACACTGGCTTGGTGACGCTTTGTTAGAAGCTGGTGAGGACGCTCGAGCTGCTGAGGTTTATCGTGCCGAGCTAAAGGATCATCCCCATAACGGATGGTCACTCTTCGGTCTGGAACGTGCTCTTCGAGCGCAAGGAAAGAACCAAGAAGCGGATGAGGTCCATGCGGAATTCGAGGTCTCCTGGGCCCGAGCCGACGTATACATAAGATCTTCGATTTTCTAGGCCCATATTCATCTACAGCTAATCCGGACTTACACAGCCAAACGACAAACCAGTGTTCAGGAGATGGACACAGATAGTGTCTATCCCCTGAACACTGACATATAGCGATAGAACAGAAATACCTAATTAGATTAGAGCATGCCCTACTACGAATACCATTGCGAAACAAACGGCTGTACGCTTGAGATTCGCCATAAAATGAGTGAACAGATCGAAACCTGGGGTGACCTGGTGGAGCGCGCCGGAGTTGGGAGAGGCGAGACACCTTCCGACACGCCTGTAACAAAGCTTATTAGCGCACCAGTCCCCATAACGGGTTCAGGTGAGTCGCAGGACTTTGGGGGTTGCGGATCCGCTTGCGGCTGTGCGCCGCGGGCATAGAGCAGAACCTCAGTAACTTCTCTGCAGATCAAGGTATGGACCCGTGAAAACACGAGAATTTGACGTTCTCGTCCTAGGCGGAGGTCCTGCCGGGACAGCGGCTGCGACACTCCTCGCTCAACGGAGCCATCGAGTCGCCCTAGTTCGACCTACCAATACACCTGCTGGTGCCCTTGCCGAATCGATTCCACCTTCAGCTCGACGCCTCCTTTCGGAACTCGGCGTGCTCAAGGCGACTGACGCAGCTGGTTTTTTCCCGAATAACGGGAACAGCGTTTGGTGGGCAGACAACGAGAAACGGAGCGAAAATTTTAGCGGGGACGGAGACGGTTACCATGTAGATCGGACCGGACTCGAGCGTGTTCTGGTTTCTGCAGCTGAAGCGATCGGCGCTAGAGTATTTATCGGTATGACAGCCCGCAAAGCAGTCGAATCTGAGACGTGTTGGAAAATCAGCTGTGAAACAGAAGACGGTGGAATGGTTGAGATCCAAGCTCCTTGGGTCCTCGACGCAACCGGTCGGCACGGGTTCCTTGCCCGAGATGTTCGAGAAACAGACCGATCAACTACAACACTCGCGATAACTCAGCGTTTCGAAAAACCATCCGGATGGGATAATGGAACAGGAAATCACACCTTAGTAGAAAGCTATCAAGACGGCTGGGCATGGTCCGTACCGCTTTCTCCCACACTTCGGTGTTTCACTGTGATGGTCGACCAGCGCCATGCTGAATTAGAGGGACGTGAAGTCAGTGAGATAATCCAGAGTGAACTTGCTAAAACTACCCATCTAGCTTCGATGCTAGACCACGTGAAGACAAAAGGAGACTCGTGGGCCTGCTCATCTTCACTCTACCATGCGCGCAAATATTGCCGGCCAGGTCTTTTATTGGTCGGAGATTCAGGCTCCTTTATTGATCCGCTTTCCTCTTACGGCGTCAAGAAAGCCCTTGCCTCTGGATGGCTAGCGGGAATCGTGGTGCATACCGCATTGATTGATGCACCAATGACGGACCTGGCCTTGGATTTCTTCGATAACCGAGAACAATCAGTCTATCAGAGCTACAGACATCGTTCAGCAGAGTTTTTCGAGGAAGCTGCATCGGTATATGGCCACCCGTATTGGACCACACGAGCTGAGGCCGCCCGTGCAGCAGCTGGGTCAGTGAGCGGCCCTAATGACACCGATTGGATTGAGGATCTCGAAGGCACTTACATCAATTCTGACCTGGTAAAAGCGGCCCATGAGAGGATCCGATCAGTGGAGTTACTCGACTCGCGGGCTAATCCTGACCTTCGCGTAATCAAACGCCCAGCCATACGCTCCCAAAGGATTGTCATGAAACGCCACCTCATGAACGACACCTACCCGAAAGGTATCCGCTACGTAAGGGGCGTAGACCTCTTAAGACTCGTTGAACTCGCACCACAATTCGATCAAGTACCAGATATTTGGAACGGATACAACGAAAAAGAGGCACCAGTCAGCCTACCCGACTTCCTCATTGGTCTCTCGACTGCATTTGCTGCGGGCCTACTCATACATTCTGATCAATAGTGTTAATCGGGGAAATAACATATTTTTTTGCTTGGTATGCCCTAGCGGTCCGGACCTTTCCAGCCCTAGGATGTTATCTCCTCAAACCCGACACCGAATGCCAACTTCTCTGTGTGCCCGATTATCTGCACTTGGAATGGTGGGACTCAGCATATTTGTCGTGTGGACACCTACTCTGCAAAGCCAACAGGACCCACAGACAACCGAGGGATATGCGATAACTCATAGCACAACCGTCCAGGCCTGTTCGCGCTGCCATACCGTTGATGACCAAGACCGTATGAGTCGGATCTCATATTTGAGAAAAACGCCTGAGGGGTGGCAAACCTCAGTACGTAGAATGGTGGCACTGCATGACGTGAATGTAAGTTCAGAACAAGCACGCGATATTGTTCGCTATCTCTCTAATGAGCAGGGCCTAGCTCCAGAAGAACTCCGGCCAGGATTGTTTGAGGTTGAGCGGAGACTTATCGAACATGACTATGAAGGTGATTCAGCCGTTGAATTCACATGCATCCAATGCCACTCTATGGGTCGAGTTATCACCCAGAGACGCACCCAAGATGAATGGGCGCTCCTTATGGCAACCCATCGGGGTTTATACCCGCTGGTAGACCGCCAAGCTTTCCGAGGAAACGCTTGCACAGGTCAGCCAGGTTGTGAAGAAAACCTTGAAGGCCAGTCGAATCACCCAATGGATAGGGCGATAAATCACCTAGGGGAGGTCTTCCCATTACTAACTCCGGAGTGGTCAGCTTGGTCTGCCAATAAGCGCCCTCCTCAGTTAGAAGGAGAATGGGTAATCTCAGGATACGAGCCGGGAGAGGGACCGATCTATGGCACTCTTACGATCAGAGCTACTGAGAGCGGCACGGATGCGTTTACATCTTCTTCACGATACGTGTACGCAGAAAGTGGGCTCACCGTAGAGCGCTCAGGACAAGGGCTTGTTTACACAGGCTATCAATGGCGTGGCCGCTCAAACCCCGGAACAGCAGATGAACTTCGGGAAGTGATGTTCATTGAAAGGGACCAGCAACGGATGTCTGGGAGATGGTTTTCAGGAGCATACGATGAGATAGGGCCAGATGTTACACTACAACGAATCGGTGCGGCACCCATCGTTACAGGGGTTTACCCACAGGCATTGAGGCGCGGAGAAACTACAGAGGTCACAATTTATGGAGGGTCCCTTAGCGACACCCGGGATGGTGCAGGATTAGATTTTGGCCCAGGAGTCTCGATTGGGAGGATCGAACAATCTGAGACTGATGAGCTAGTGGTCCAACTCACCATTGACGCTGACGCAGCGCTAGGAGCACGTGATTTTTTCGCATTCGAGTCGACCCTAGAGGATGCGATTATAGTCCACGACGGAATCGATCGAATTGTTGTCACACCAGAGTCGGGCATGGCACGGGTTGGTGGAGCGAACTTCCCAAAGGGCTATCAGACTTTCGAAGCAATCGGCTATAACAACGGCCCCGACAATGAAAACGGGACGGATGATGATCTCAAATTGGGTCGCGTTAACGTCTCATGGAGCCTAGAGGAGTACACGGCAACGTTCGGTGACGATGACATAGACTTCGTCGGCTCCATTAACTCAAAAGGGATCTTCACCCCTGCCCTGGACGGAGTAAATACAGATCGGGCCGGCGATCGAAACAATATCGGGGATGTCTGGGTCTTAGCCACCTATCTTACCCAGGAAGGCAGGGAGTTACGGGCCCGTGCCCATCTGCTGGTGACTGTCCCACTCTACATGCGCTTCGAACCATGGAGACCAATTGGACCCGCTAACAATCAAAGGCTAATAGGATGAACTCCTCAGTCATTACAACAGACGCTGAAACTCTCGCCCTCCGAGAGTTTCATCCTTTCAAGGCAGATGGGGTCACTTACCTCTATATGGTTCCTTCGGCTGGAATCTTCCGAATGGAAGGGCCATCGAACGCGATCATAGAGGCACTCGGCAAGGGTCCAAAAGTCAAAACTGAGTTGATCAATGAACTCTCCGGTCAGTTTAATATCGACCTATTACTGGAAACGATAGATGAACTGACTGAGATACGTGCGATCGGAGACGTCGGTGCGCCAAAAGATCTGGTGCCGAACGACCTACCCCCCGCCGGGTTCCCGCTTACAACAATGGTCCTAAATGTGACCAATAAGTGTAACCTGGCATGCACTTATTGCTACGAGTACGGTGAGGACAAGATCGTCGATACGCAGTACGGGGATCAGCCAAAGTTTATGGCAGAAGAAACTGCTAAAGAAAGCGTTGAATTCTTGCTAGAAGAGTCTCGGGGACAGGAGGTAGCACATATCACGTTCTTCGGTGGGGAGACTCTACTTAACTTCCCAGTGCTGCAGGATACGGTAGCATACGCACGTCGCCGTGCTGCTGAAGAAGGTAAACGTATTGAGTTCAGCCTAACGACCAACGCGACGCTCTTACGTCCAGAGATCATCGAGTGGCTCGCTGATAATCAAATTGGAGTCACAATATCGATTGATGGACCGAAAGAGGTCCAAGACGGACTCCGGGTTTTCCATAATGGAAAGGGCTCTTATGACGTGATCGAGCCCAAGATCAAGGAACTCCTAAAACGTCATAAGACACGCCCAATCGGCGCACGTGTCACACTGACACAAAAGAACATGGATGTACTAAGCATCTTCCAGCACCTGACGGAGGATATGGGGTTTTGGGAGGTTGGCCTTGCACCTGTAACCACTCAAGACCAACGAGATTACGCCATCACGAGCGACGGCAAAGACAAAATGCTCGAACAATTTGAGATACTTGCTCAAGAATGGCTCGAGTGCGCACTAAGAGATGAGCACCACGGGTTTTCAAATGTCAAAGACACACTTGAAGAGATCCATAAGGGCGTGAGTAAGGCATACGGTTGTGGAGCAGGACTTGGGCTTATGGGCGTCGCCACGGATGGTGACGTATCGCTCTGTCATCGCTTCGCCGGATCTCCCGAACACACAATTGGATCTATCTCAGAGGGTATCGACCGGGAGAAGCAAGAGGAATTCCTAGTGGACCACCATATCGCGAGTAAGACTGACTGCCACACATGCTGGGCGCGACCGATCTGCTCAGGTGGGTGTTATCATGAAGCTCACGTCCAATACGGAACCTCCTCACACGCTAATTTGCACTACTGTACATGGGTAAGAAGTTGGACACATACTTGTCTGGAAATTTATGGTGCACTTGCAGAAAAGAATCCTAAGTTCCTTAATCGCTTCGATGCATAAGTACGAATATAGGAGAAGCCGGTGAAGCACATTAAAGCGGTCAATCAGAAAGCTGCTCGGATCGAAGCTTGGGTGGCCCACGAAGCTGAGCAAGCACAGCCTAGCGAGCTTGACGTCGTAGGTCTCGAAAGTCGCCCTCCTCATGAACAGAACGGCCCCAATTTTCCTTTGGGTTGCTCCTTGGTCTTCGCACCCGGGTGGGAAGCAGACTCTGCTGGCGGTACAGCAGGGCTCTGTCAGCCCGTGGAAAGAGACATCTTCGACTGTCACTTATCATGTTTCTGGCCAGCACATGTGCCAGACCAGCTCAACCATTCTCCTGATTGGACAAGCAAGTGCGCGTCTGCTCAAAAAGACTGGCGTAAGCTGGACTTAATTTTTCCGTAGGCTAGAGGATCAACTGACATGATTCGGATGCTTGATAGCGGCGTATGGGCGCTCATTATCCTGATGGCAGGGACATCCATCACGCTCGAGGCCCAGGAAACCGCACTCTGGTATCTTGGGACCTATACCAGAGATATACTCGTCTGGGATGAAGCCAGTGAACAGGTCGTTGACCGGATAGAGATGAGGTATCACACCCCAGCTGATATCGTCGTAAATGAAGGTAAGGACAGGATTTATGTGCGTGACGGAACCGCACTACACATGGAACTTGTGGACCTGAAGACAAAAGAGGTTGTGGATGAGTTCACTTTGTCCCAGGGCAATGTAACCGTGCGCATTAACGGTTTTGCACCTCATCCATCAGACGAGAAGGCGGTGATTTTTGCGAAACGATATACCAAACTGAGGGATAGGTATGTGGTCGAAGGGCCATTCTTGCTTGAATATGATCTGACGAATAAAACCGTCACGGACACCATCCCATGGCCCGATGGTCAAGAGCGCGAATCCATCCGCTTTCAGTACTCGCCCGATGGCGAAATACTCTACATGTTCGCTGAAGATATTATCGCACTTGATGGAAGCAGCTACGAGGAAGTTGACCGATGGCAGATATCCACTCCGATTGAATCTGGGGTTGGACGAAGCAGGTTCGGAACGGCCCCTCAGCCTTATGATGAAGAGGGTGTGGCCACCAGCCTCTTTAGGATGACAGATCCAGTTCAGAACCGGCGGTTGATGGGTATTGCCAAAGTTCGGCTTTCAGAGAAAAAGGTGGAATTCTTCACACTTGGAGAAGCTAGGCCAGTTAGGAATTTCACACTCGCTCCGGATGGCAAGAAAGCCTATGGACTACTCGAACAAGGCAATATTGCAGAATACGAATTTTGGGAGTTTGATCTGGTCAATCAGCGAGTATCCAAAAGAGTGCCCTTCGCAGGTCGACCCCGCATGACTTTGGGGGTGAGCGCTGATGGGGAGCACCTTTTCATTTATAACGCAGGTAATACGATTGACGTCTACGATGCTGAAACGTTTGACTATATAAAGCAGATCGTGTTTGATGAGGATACAACGTTTGAAGTTATGATTCCCGAAACCGGGAACTTTACACCGTGAGTTACAACAAGAAGGGGGATACCAAGATGAACCGACTCGGAAAGCTTCTAGCCCTTAGTTCCATAGGGTTTATGTCCTTAGGGACCACACTCGAAGCCCAAGATGTTGATCCCGTCGGCGTCTATGGTATTACGATCAATGCTGATTTTGACGGCCAGGTAATGCAGATGTTTGGAACCTTGACCATTGAGAATTCTGATAATGGACTTAGGGGATCAGTCGATACAGACATGGGAATTACCTCGTTATCCGGTATCGTGGTTGAAGGCTCAGAGATGAAATTCAACGTAGACGCGGAGGGTATGCTGGTCGCGTTCGAAGTGAATTTTGAAGATGATGGATTTAGCGGAGAATTCGATTTAGACGGTTTGGGTGGAGGGACGATATCCGGGACAAAGCGCTAGATTTCATTTAACCAAAGCATCATTCTTGATGAGGATATAACTACTGAGGTTTTGGTTCCCGAAGCAGGGGACTTCAAATTATGAGTTACACTAGTAAGGGGGATACCAAGATGAACCGACTCGGAAAGCTTCTAGCCCTTAGTTCCATAGGGTTTATGTCCTTAGGGACCACACTCGAAGCCCAAAACGTTGATCCCGTCGGCGTCTATGGTATCACGATCGATATTCCTGAAGCGGGCTTCCAACTTCCCGGTACAATGACGATCGAAAACTCCGATAATGGATTGACGGGATCGATGGCGCTCGAGCTACCTCCCGAGATGCCATCTCAGGGACCCGCCGACCTGTTTGATATCACGGTCGAAGGAAATGTGATGAAGTGCAGAATCGGAGTAGAAGGAGCTACCGTCGATATTACACTCAATTTTGAGGATGGTGGATTTGAGGGCAGCCTTATGTCTGATATGGGAGCATTTGATATCACGGGTACAAAGCGCTAGGCCTCTCCTCTATTTCGTCCAGGCTAGCCTTAGGCGCCTGAATCCAGAAAAACTGTGGCCAAAATTCTAGATCCGCACTTCAAGCGGGCACTAGTGTTTGTACGCCCATACGGCTGGGCACTCCTGCCGGTGGTCGTGCTCTCACTCGTGGGTACTGGGCTAAGTCTAGTACTCCCATATCTATCAAAACTTCTGGTTGACGATGCCCTCGTAGCCCAGGATTTTAGCGCACTTCTGAACATCGTAGGCCTCTTTGTCGGTATCACAGCAGCTTCTTTCCTAATGAACATCCTGAGTGGGATGCGCTATACGAAGGTGTCAGCTGACATCCTATTCGACATGAGATTGGATCTTTACCGCCACCTGCAGCGGTTATCTCCGAGATATTACGCGAAGACCCCACTAGGAGATGTTGTATCCCGGATCAATGGAGATATCGGAGAGATTCAGCGTGTTACGGCCGAGGCGACTCTTGCGTGGCTGGGTCAACTCATCGCACTAGTCGGAACTGTGGGGATGCTGATTTATCTTGACGTACGCCTTTTTTTCATTGGGCTTATCACCTTACCCCCCGCCCTCTTTGCTCTTTTACGCTATCGGCGTCAGTTAGAGGACCGAGTTCGTGACCTACGCGAACGCAGCGCAGATATCGGCACCTTCTTGATCGAGACGCTTCAGGGCATGAGAGCAGTCGTCGGAGCCAATGCACAGGAGCGTGAGGTTGATCGCTTTCGTAACAAGAACGACTCGTTCGTCGATGCACTACTGTCTATGCGGCTTTTTACCTATCTAGCTGGTGGACTCCCAGGCCTCTTGCTCACTACCGGTTCGGGTATCGTCTTTCTATACGGCGGATATCGTGTGATTGATGGAGCAACGACTCTCGGCACCTTCGTAGCATTCATGGCCTACCAAATGCGTCTGATGGCACCTATCCAAGGATTAATGGGCCTGTACTCTAATCTTGCTACCGCACGAGCATCTTTGGTCCGAGTGCACGAACTCCTAGATAGCCCTCCTGAGGTTGTCGAGGCTAACCCAGCCAAATCATTACCCGAATGTAAGGGCGAACTAACCCTTGAAGAGGTTCATTATGGCTTCGGGCGTGGAGGAGAGGTACTCGCAGGTATCAATCTAGCCATCCCCGCCGGACAGGTATTAGCGATTGTCGGGGCCAGCGGAAGCGGTAAATCAACAATCGCAGATCTCCTTTCTCGCCAGCTCGATCCAGATGAAGGACACATCCTGTTGGATGGAACGAATCTGTGTGACCTACTTCTCTCACAGGTAAGAAGGCACGTCGCGGTTGTCGAGCAGTCACCATTTATTTTCCATGCTACGGTTGCTGAAAATGTCCGCTATGCGAGACCGGAAGCGACGGACGCAGATGTGCAACAAGCAATACAGGCAGCGGGACTCTCAGACCTTATGGATTCGATGCCGGAAGACATAAATACGGTCGTTGGTGAACGAGGAAGTCAGCTGTCAGCTGGTGAACGCCAGCGTGTTGCGATTGCGCGCGCCTACCTTGCGGAACCTTCAGTGCTCATTTTCGATGAGGCAACTGGCGCACTTGATCCCATGTCAGAAGCTGCTGTTCTTTCGGGTTATGATGCTCTGATGCGCGGCCGAACGACTGTGCTCATCACACACCGGATTGACCTTGCCCGACAAGCTGACCGAGTCGTGGTACTCAAGAATGGAAGAGTGGCGGAAGACGGACGGCCGAGTGACTTAGAGACTCAAGGGACTGCCTTCAGCGATATTTTTCTAGACGTCAAGACCGGCTAGTTCCTGCCAATGCTTGAATGAGACAAATCCTACCATGAAGGACACACCCATTACCCTCGCAGTTGTAGATAGCGGAGTAAATATTCCACACCCTCACTTACCTGCAGTACAAAGCGGTATCTCTCTTGATCCCGAGGGGAACGAACAAGAAGATTTTACAGATGTGTTAGGGCACGGAACCGCAGTAACGTCAGCGATCTATGAAAAAGCCCCAGACACGCAAATCTTTGTAGTGAAAGTCTTTGATCAGCAGCTTGCGACAAGCGTGCCAATACTTGTAAAAGCCCTAGACTGGGCCTCAGAGCATCATATGCGTCTCGTCAACTTGAGCCTTGGCACACCCAACGAGATTCGTGCTTACGATTTAGCTCCAGCTGTGGCACGTGCGGTCGAAAGAGGAACAATCATCGTGTCGGCTAGAGCCAATGAGGAAGAATTCTGGTATCCCGGATGCATGGAAGGTGTTTTAGGGGTAGTCCTCAACTGGGACCATCCCCGGGAGAGCGTCTCCGTGATAGAGACCGCAGAATCTCCTAAAGCCTCTTCGGTCCGTGTTGTCAGCGCGTCTGGTTATCCTCGACCGATTCCAGGAGTCCCAAACTCCCGGAATCTCAACGGGATTAGTTTTGCCGTAGCCAATACCACAGGTGTACTCGCCGCACTACTCGTAGATCAACCCGATATTCAGACAGCTGACGCGGCATTAGATCTCCTGAGCGAGAAGGCACCTCCACTAGATTAAGCTCGAAGCCAGTCATGAACCCAACTCCGGCAACCCCGCTAAACAACCACTAGTTCAATTGCCCTGCTCACTGACTGAGCCGATGGTGCAACGCCCATCGGGTTGTCGAAGTGTAGGATATGAAACGCCGAGCTGGTCGAGATACGAATCGTAGCGCTCAGAATCATAGTAATACTTCTGCATTTCCTCTCGGAAATCCTCCATGATCTCAGCATTCATTTCAGTGGCTGGCTGGTCTGATGGCCGGATAAATGGCGTGTACTGGATTTCACGGTTTTGGATGTTCTCAAAATAGTCCCAAGCCTGATCAACTAGTTCAGGTCGAACCATGAAATCGAGAAGAGTCATGGCTTGAGCCATCGCTCCCTGCGTAGCTCCTTTATGAGCGATGGGGGTTGCCATCGCAATTGCATTAGCCCAGTGATGGCCCGGAAGACCAGGAATATTGGATGGGAAAGAGAGCGTCGCTGTTGGTACATTCCAAGAAATATCCCCAATATCGTCTGCAAACCCTGCAGTCCTCTGTGCCTCGGTAAGTGCAGGCCTCAGAATCGAAAGCTCTGTAGCTAACCCAGACTCAAAGCTGCCGACTTCTCTCTGTGTTGCCTGAGCAAAACGTTGGTCATCCTCAGTCCACTGCGGGAGCCCAACCTGCTGGATATTTTCATACATAGCCTCAGCAATCACCTGGTTAAAGTGACCAGGCCACGCACTACCAATGATGCGTACATCGTCGAGAACAGTACCGCTCATCATTGCCGCGCCTTTTGCGATCGAATCTCCGATCACGAAAAGATCTCTGATCTGAGGATAGTTTTTCTCTCGGAAATAAAACCAAATTGAGGCCTTAGATGGTACCACATTGGGCTGATCTCCCCCGTCATACACTACAGAATGGGACCGATGCTGAGTGCGCAGATGTTCACGGCGGAAGTTCCAACCAACCTCCATCAAATTTACTGCATCAGCAGCGCTTCGCCCCCTCCAAGGAGCCCCTCCAGCGTGGGCGGCAGACCCTTCAAAAGTAAACATTGCTGAAATAAGACCTGTTCCAGGAGTCATACCCCAGCTAGTCGATAGATTATTCCCCACATGAGCATAAAGGACGATATCTACGTCTTCAAACATGCCCTCCCTGACGTAATATGCCTTTGTAGCGACAAGCTCCTCTGCTACCCCAGGCCAAATCTGAATCGTCCCCTCTAGCCCTTCTCGCTGCATAAGTTCTTTCACTGCAAGAGCAGCTGTAATCTGGACAGCCATACCAGAATTATGTCCTTCCCCATGCCCAGGAGCTCCCTCAACAAGAGGAAGATGACAAGCCACTCCAGGCATTTGAGATGCCTTTGGAATGTTATCAATATCTGTACCGAGAGAGATCTTGGGTTGCCCGGAGCCCCAAGTAGCAACCCAAGCAGTGGGAATACCGGCCACTCCCTCTTCCACAGTGAAGCCATGTTCCCGAAGGAGTTCTACCAGATAGCCTGAGGTCTCGAACTCTTGAAAGCCTAGTTCAGCAAAGCTGAAAATCTGATCTACGATATTCGCTGTGAATCCCCTTCTCCCGTCGATCGCCTCAGCAAGCTCACTCTTCCAGCTAGCCAATTGACCTGTATGGATTTGGGCGATAGATCCGCTCGGCATTGCAAGCGCGGCCACTAAACCCGATACCGTTGCAATCATAAACCGATACCTGGATGAAAACATTTAAGGCTCTCCTATGGAACTAATCAGTCTCAGTCCAAAATGAGCTGGTTCCGGTCGTCCCGCGAGAGTCTAGGTACTCTCCGATCTGAGCCAAACACAATGAGGTCTATAACAAGGAGAACTAGCAATTCCATTCCAGTTTACCGCTAGCCGGATATGTGTCATGCTCCTTGTATGATTCAACTGACATCTAAACAACGCGCACACCTCCGAAGTCTTGCAAACCGACTAAAGCCAGTCGTACATGTGGGCACTGAAGGAGTCAGTGAAAAACTGCTCACGTCAGCGTCAGAGGCATTCAATAAGCGTGAGCTAATTAAGATTAGAGCTCAGGAAGGGGCACCTGAATCCATCAAGAGTATCGCAAATGATATAGCCTCTGGAGTCTCAGGAGTACACGTCATTCAAACGATCGGGCGCATCGCAGTTCTATATCGTCCACATCCGGAGGACCCCGAAATACAGCTTCCTGAGCCAAATCAGGGTTAAGCAAATGTCCCGGGCATTTATCAAGGAAGATCCTGATGAGCCAACCCCGACATATCAGCTTCCGGATCCCGAGTCACCCTATTACAACGAGGCAGCGGCTTGGGCGCTCATTCAAGGAGCGGATCAGGGAGATTCTCGAAGTGCTGAGGTGGCTACAGGCTACAGCTGGGGTGATCCAACACTGGTCCAGTGTGTTCTTTCGATCCTTAAGGAAGCTGAAACTACTGGTGAAGACCGGGTAGCTCAGCTAGCACGACGATTCCTTAAAGCTGCCGGACAAATCGAATCACCGTGAGACCTAAAAAACGCCCCACGGACCTATCTGGCTCGTGGAGCGTTCTTTTTTCTCTTCAGGACCTCTGCTCTGCTACAACGTCCGGCAGCCCCAAAGTGTTTTAGTCATAGAACTTTTTAACACGAAACGCAGTTGTTGTTGTTCTTGGAACCGAGACCCATAAGTAAAGTCACGGCATTCAAATGCGGTGGGATTCGTGAGACAGGGCCATTCGCCAAGTCAGCGGTGGTCTGTCCACGCCGATTTACCACACTAACATCGCCCCCCTGGCTGATGAGATATAGAATCATCTCATTATCACCACGCCCCGCTGCATTGTGTAGCGGACGGTATCCGTTGTGGTCTGGCTGGTTAACGTCAGCACCAAGTTCCTCTATAAGGTATCTCACTGATGGAATCCAACCACCGGGCATCGCCCGATGTGCATTGCCTGCAAACCCTTCACCATATCCAGCACCCGCGGCAGCATTGACCGGGAATATTCCTGGGCCCCCGTCTACATACGGTGGTAAGCCTGACGGGTCAGCGTTTGCCTCACGGACCGAATCTGCTCGCTCTACGCGATTAACGAGTTCCTGTCGCCTGTCGTCTGAGATTTCCGCTAACTCCTCATCCGTGAATTCTGCTCTTTCAGCTTCTGGTAGCTCGTTGCGTACTGAAGTAAGAACCTCTATCCGCTCTTCTGCAGATAGTGGATTGAAGTTGGAATCGTCGGATATCTGATTGCGTGCCGAGCGAGCTCCCGTATCTCGGGGTCTCCTTCGCCTTTGTTCTGGAGCGATTGTTGGGATGTTTGGATCAGCACCATACTTAACTAGCAGGCGCATCGCCTCCAGATCTGCCGCGTAGGCTGCCCGCCAGAACGCCGTGGAACCTTTTGTATCCACCAAGCCACAATTTCGATTTCCGCAGCCTCCGTAAACCATGTACCAAGGATGCATCGTCGTACGTGCGTCAGGCTCAGCTCCACTCTGTAGTAGTGCTTCGATAACTTCCATATACGTAGCATTCTGCAGGTGGTGTTCCTGAGGTTGAGGGAACCGCGTCCGAGGCTGCCACTCACTGTTCACCGCACTCCACAGTGGTGCAATACCATTGATGTCAGATGCCAGGTTGGGATTTGCCCCAGCTTCAAGCAACAGCATGGCCATATCGAACTGGCCATTGATTGTAGCCATGAGGAGCGGGCTCGTACCATCACTCAGGCTTATTTGGTTAACGTTAGCTCCACCATCAAGAAGTACCTGCGCTACTTTCAAATGCCCCTGACGAGCTGCATGTAAAAGCGCTGTCATTCCTCCAGTCGCTGTAATGCTAGGCGACCCGCCTCTTCCATCTTCTTCCTCTTCTTCCTCTTCTTCCTCAGGAAGTCCATTCTCTAGAACCTCACGGCCAGCACGCAGTGCTGCCTGCACCTGAGTTGGCGTAATAGAGCCACTGGCCTCTCGAATAGCGTCAAGGACTTCGTTTTGTCGCTGGTTAGCAGCGCGGTCCAGATCTCCTTGTTCCTGGAGATCGATTACTGTCGTCGAGAGTCCAGGTTCTGCGCCGTGTTCCAGTAGGTAAACTGCAGCGGCAGCTCTGTTGAGCGCCGACGCGAAGATTAAGGGCGTTTGACCCGAAGATGCCTCCAGGGCATTCGCATCCGCACCATGTTCTATTAACGCCTCTAGCACATCGGTCTGCCCAGAAGCCGCCGCCAGATGGATGGGTGTCGTACCAGCCGGGAAAGTCTTGGCCTGAACGTTGGCACCTTCTTCCAGCAAACGACGTGTGACAAGCTCATTTCCTGCTTTGCTTGCCAGATGCAGAGGAGTGTACTGACCGATACGCGTAACTGCATCAACTCGGCCCCCTGCATAAAGAAGTACCTCAACCATCTCTAGTTGGGCACGCTCAGCAGCCCAATGCAGTGCCGTCATTCCATCGCCCTGTGCTCCATTTACATCCGCCCCCTGCCTCAGGAGACCACGCACAGTTTCTAGATCACCTTTCATCGCAGCATCAGCTACCGGTGCCTCAGGTGGTGTGGCCGCAGTAAGCGCCATGACCACACCCAGCACCCCAAGAACCCTAAAGGGCAGACCCTGGTTCATTCTCTTCCTCCAGCTTCATTCAGCATTCGTGTTCAGTCTCTCATTTATTCTGTGAGCTAGAAAGACGTCGCAGATACAGGTGGTGTGGCAAGGGAGAAAACCCCGTCACTGTCTCCGAAACTCTCCATTTCATCATGACCAAGCATGTGGAGTAGCGTGAGCATCACGTTAGCCATTGGTGTGTCGTCCGCCGCCTGCAGGTGGACATTGCCAGCTAACTGCCCGCTCGCATGACCCATCAAGATCAATGGACAACGGCGATGGTTATGGATATTGGCGTCTGCCATCGGAGAGCCCCATATAATCATCGACTGCTCAAGCAGATTGCTGTCCCCAACCACTGAGTTCTGCATCTTCTCGAGTAAGTATCCCAGCGTTGCCATACGGTATTGGTTGATCTTATTGAATTCGAGAATCGCCTCCTCACGCCCGCCATGGTGTGAAGCCGGATGGAAAGGTCTCGCTGAGTCACTGTCTGGGAACACACGGTTCTGCGCATCCCGTCCAGTCTTGAATGAGATCACTCGTGTCATCTCTGTTTCAAGCGCTAGCACCTGGAGATCAAACATCATTTCCATATGCTCTTTGAAGGTATCAGGGACCCCTGCCGGCGCCTCAGGCAATGCCCGCTCTTCTCCACTAGAATTTCTTATTTCAACCATCTCGATACGTCTTTCGATCTCTCGAACATTATCGAGATACTGGTCCATACGTTGCCGATCGACAGCACCAAGATCCCGACGCAAAGACGCGACCTCGTCAGCAATCCAGTCTAAAATACTCGCCCGGTCAGCTCGCCGCTCAGCACGTTCTTCAGGACTGGACCCAGCACCGAATAGCATATCGAAGGCTACCCTAGGATCACGGATCATCGGCATCGGCTCACTGGGTGAGGACCAGCTGATCGTATCCGTGTAGGCACATGAATAGTTGTAGGTGCAACCACCAGATTGATCGAGATTTTCAATACAGAATTGCATCGAAGGAAGCGGTGTGTCCTGACCAAAGCGCTTCGCGTAAATCTGATCCAGAGACGGGGTTCCTACCCAGAGATCCGAACCCTGTGTCTGTTTCGGATGCGACTGGGTCAGGAACACTGCGCTGGACCGGAAGTGATCCCCTCCAACCTCCGGCGCGGACAGCGGCTCAGCCATCCTGACATCGGTATTACTTATCAGTGTAAGATAGTCCCGCCATGGTTCGAGAGATTTTGCAGGGTGATCAGCGATTAACTCGAAGTCACGACCTACAGTTGCAGGAGCATACAGGAGTTGGGTCGCACCCCAGTCATTACAGCCAGCTAGGCCATGCACTTCCTCAATACAAATCAAGGGCATCTTATCAGCTGCGAGGAACGCACGCCTAGAATCGCCCAGCCTCCCGGCTGGGACCATCGCATCAAGGAACGGGAGGGCAACACTGGCACCCATACCGCGTAGGAACGTCCGTCGCTCGATGTGTTTACCTGTAATAAAATGCATCTTTTGGTCTCCTGACCTATGTCTTACTGCATAGTTCTCTTAGTTGGAGGAATTAACCTGCTCCTCCCCTTCAGCTGTGCTATCTAACGCTGCTCGCTTCATCTGGAATGCATCACTCTGAATGATGCCCATAATGAAGGATGACAGCCTATAATCATCTTTCTCTGCATTCTTCGAGATTTCTCGGACCACAGGTTGATCATAATGCTCAACACGTCGTCCGAGAGCGAATGCCATCAGGTTTTCCGTGAAATTTCTAACCAGCGGAATTGGCCTTTTTAGAAGTGCATTAATCAATTCGACAGGTTCAGACACAGGGGTTCCATCATAGAAGTCCCCACGAGTGTCTATCGGATTCCCGTTTTCACGCAGTCGCCAACGACCTGTTACATCGTAGTTATCCAGTGCAAGGCCAATGGGGTCCATGAGACTGTGACAGGAGCTACAAGCTGGGCTCTCTCTGTGCAGTTCCATTCTCTCACGCGTCGTGAGGAACTTTCCATCAGAGACAGTTCCAGTCTCATCCAAGTCAGGTACTCCAGGAGGCGGAGGCGGAGGCGGCGTGCCTAACAGGACTTCCATCACCCACTTCCCACGGAGCACGGGAGAAGTGCGATTCGCCATCGAGGTCAGCACCAACACACTTCCCTGACCCAAAAGTCCTCGGCGCTGATCCTCTAGGTAATCAACCCGCCGGAAATGGTTCCCTGAGACACCAGGAATTCCATAGTGCCTGGCTAGGCGTTCATTAACGAACGTGTAGTCGGCACTGAATAACTCCAAAAAGCTCTTATCCTCTTGGACGAGATTATAGAAGAAGAGCTCTGTTTCTCGCCGCATTGCATCCGCAAGATTCTCATCGAAATTCGGATAGAAATTGGGGTCCGGGCGAACCTTGTAGAGATCTTGAAGCCGCAGCCATAACCCTGCGAAACGCGTTCCTAGCGCCTCGGAACGGGGATCTGCAAGCATTCTCTGTGACTGCCTCTCAAGCTCTTTGTCCGAAAGCTTCCCTTCTGCTGCGATCTCAAGCAATTCAGCATCTGGGGGCATTCCCCAGAGGAAGAAAGAAAGCCGTGAGGCAAGATCCACATCCGCGAGCCGATACGTTTCACCGGGATCCTTGTTTTCAGGCTCCCGCTCGAACCGGAATACGAAATGAGGACTCGCGAGTATCGCCTCAAGCGCCCTTCTAACTCCACCCTCGAAACCTCCACGAGCAGAGCCAGCTGCGTAGAAATTCATGAGACCTGATATGTCGTTGTCTGACAGAGGGCGCCTATACGCTTCACTACCAAGCCGGGACACTATCTCCCTGGCGCACGATAATTCCTCACTCGGCACGGTCGGTCGGCAAGAAAAAATCTTGGAGCGAGTAGCAGTCTCAGACACTCCAGTTGTGTTATAGGGTCCACTGACAATTAGGTCTCGCAAATGTGGTAGCGATGTAATCCCATTCCCGCCTGAACCGCCACCAGCCAATGACCACTCGTGCGGACGAAGGAGATCTTCGTACGGACCATCTCCACGGCGGACAAACGCGGCTGAAACCTTATGCTGCCCTGCCCGAAGCATGATTGGCTCCGTCCTGACCCCCGACCCGCCACGACCATCCGCCCCAGCTCCAGAACGCGTGTAGTGAAGAAGTGCGACGCGCTCGCCATCGATCGATACATCCACGTCCTCAAGCCGCGCATTACGGCCGCCATTGAATGTCATTGCGAAAACATATTCCGCGTCGGCCGGAAATACGTGGTCGATTACCATGCCGCCACGGGTGCCGTACGGAGCCCCTTCCACATGGTCCCAGGGGTGTTGGGAAATATACTCTGGAAGCTTATAGACTTGGTCTACAGCTGGAGCGCTCCGATTACCTACAGCCCACCGGCTAATCTCGCTCGCCGCATTCAGATAAGACTCGAGCAAAGTGGCTGAAAGCGACTGTACATCAGCGATATTATCGAAATTGGCACTCATCTGATCGTTCTGGAGCCACTCGCTGGCATCGACCTTGAGGAGCAGGAGGTCTCTTACGGCCTGTTCGTACTCAGCACGATTAAGGCGCTGGAACGTTCGGCCACCAGGGTTTGGGTTTCGTGATGCAGCAGCATCGACCACTCGCTCAAGTTCTTCGACAACTGTTTGGAGCGTATCGCCCCCAGGTCTCCTCGCACCAACCGGAGGCATCATTCCGGCGCGAAGCTTACGGATCATTCGTTCAGCAATTTCCGCGTTTTGGTCCGCTTCATCGGCGTCGAAACCAACTAAAGAGAGGTTTCCACTTAGGCGTCGCTCGTTATGACACCGTACACAAGTGTTCTGGATTACATCATTCAGTGACACATCTCCACTGCCTTTATGGCCGCCCATTACCCCCTGGGAAGCCTTATGAATACTGGCTTTCTGCCACACCGGTCCCACTTCAGCCCGAGCTCCTGAGAGCACGAGCATCATACCCAACGCAGCGGTGGAAAAGACGATATTTTTCATTATGGGATACATCTCCCCAAATAAGCCTGTTTACACGCTATCTACTGGGTTCCTAGGGGGCAAGGACTACGTCAATTACATGGGTGGGTGTTGCGTCTAACCCCAAGAAAACCGAAACTGATCTAAGCGTGTTGGCATGAACCAACCCGCAGGCAACTGAGTGGCTCCACTACAGGAGGTAAAAGATGGACCAGAGGCGTTCTTTCTCCCGACGGCAATTCATGGGTGGAGCAGCGACAGCGCTGGGTTACCTAGGGTTAAAGCCGGGCGCAGAGCTTTTGGCTGCTGAAACCGATGAGACAGTAAGGTTTCCTTTAGCACGTAAGCTAGATGACCCCTACGACTCCCTAGCAAAACTAAGCTCGAATGAAAACCCGTGGGGGCCCTCCAAGAGTGTGTTGGAAGCCATGAACGGAGCCTGGAAGTATGCCAATCGCTACGGCTACCCCGATGGAGACATCCAACAGGCAATTGCTGATCACCATGGGGTAACTAGAGATCATATCCTTATGGGGGCTGGCTCGGGTGAGCTCCTGAAGGTCGTCGGGCTCACATTTATGAGTCCCGGTAAGAAAGTTGTCGGTGTCGAACCTACATATAGCACGGTTTACAGGCATGCCACCGACCTTCGCGCAGATGCAATCACGCTGCCGCTGATGGAAGACTACCGGCAGAACATCCCGGAGATGATCCGTACCATTAAGATCAATCACCGCAACGTTGGCTTTGTTTTCCTCTGTAATCCGAATAATCCAACTGGCCTAACGGTTACAGCAGCAGAGGTAAGACAACTATTGGACAACATCCCTGAGGACGTGCCCGTGCTGGTTGATGAGGCATACCACCACTTTGTCCAAGATCCGTCCTACGCTGAGTCACTCCCATATGTCCTAGAGGGACGCAACGTGATTGTCACACGCACGTTCTCGAAAATTTATGGTATAGCGGCGATGAGACTCGGATATGCCATTGCTAAACCAGAACTCATCGATCGTATGCGTCCCCATAGCACCGGCTCTGTAAATGCGCTGGTAAAATGGGGGGGAGCAGCAGCCCTAAAAGACAAGGAAGCAGAGAAGTGGGTCTTGAATAAGACGGTTGAACTCCGAGAAAAGATGGTAGCTGGGGTAAAATCAATGGGCTTCGACGTCCTACCGTCTAATACCAACTTCTTCATGATGCATACGGTTCGACCGTCATCCGAATTCAGGTCTGCCTTCCGAGAAAGAGGGGTTGCGGTAGGTCGCGACTTCCCGCCGATGCTTGACTGGCTCAGGGTCTCTGTTGGTAACGAAGAGGAGAACGAGAGATTCATGCAAGCGCTGAAGGAGATCGCTTAGCATAAGGCAAGAAAACGCAACTACTAACTGGAAGGGCAACGATGTGGACGGCTAAAAATACGTCCCCACGAGACGCCCGGGGCCGAATAGCTCCGGGCGTTCTGTGGTTCCTAGTACTAGCTACCTTCTCCGGAAACCAAGATCTCAGGGCGCAGGAACCAGTCGCATGGGGAGAAGAACTGGTTTTTCATACGTTTTCTATCGCTGCAGTCGATCCGAGGACTGGCGAATCCGGTGTTGCCGTTACAACACGAGTTCCCTGTGTAGGAAATGGAGTACCCTGGGTACGCGCGGGCGTTGGTGCTGTGGCCACACAGGCCTCTACACGAACGGCCTACGGGAATGAGTTGCTTGATATGCTTGAAGAGGGGCGAACCCCTCGGGATGCTCTCGACCGAGCTATGGCTGGTGACCCGGAGGCCCAACGTCGGCAAGTAGGTGTTGTGGCACTAGATGGTACATCCGCTCAACATACTGGAACCGGCCCTGGCTATTGGGCAGGCCATAAGTCCGGTCTTAACTATGCAGCGCAAGGCAATGTGCTTGTTGGGCCGGAGGTCATCGATGCCGTTGCGGCGGCCTTCGAGGAAACTGAAGGATCGGAACGTCATCTAGCAGATCGGCTAATCGAAGCGCTAGGGGCGGGTCAGGAAGTGGGTGGTGATCGGAGAATGGGCCGCCTGCAGTCCGCTGCAGTAATCGTAGCCGATCCAAGAGAAGATCGCTCCAGACGTGCCGACGGGCTCACAGCAAATATCAATGTTTGTGAGCACCCTGCTCCGGTGGCGGAATTACGACGAGTGTACAATACGATTTCGGGAACCCTAGGGTATCGCACGCTCCAACAGTACACGGGTAACGATGTATGGCAGGTGAAACTTATCATGCATGCTCTCGACTACTACCGCTCAGGTACTGAAACCCTAGAGCAAGAAGGCAACTGGCGACTCTACGATAATGAGATCATCTCGGCAGTAGACGAATTCCGCTCGGACCAAGGACTATCAGTCCCTAACTCAGGTAGTAGCCCCCCTGGATTAGTTGATGCAGCCACCATCGAGCGCATGTGGATCTCACTAGAGTCCGCAGGCAAGGCAGCTGAACTCCGACGAGTCATTAGGGAACTGACAGCGGTCAGGAGATAGGCTCTAGCTCCCTAGAGCAAAACTGCAGCCGGCTGTTATAAAAGATTCTGATCGGCTAGGCGGATGATTCGAGCCAGATCGTCGTCAGCCCAAGATTTATCGCGAGATGCTCTCCATGGGTGTTAGGGGCTGCCCCATGCCAATGCTCCTCATCTGGACCAATCATCGCGAGATCACCCACTCCTAGGGTTAGCTCGTGGCCAGAGCGATCTACCACGGAACAAGTACCACTCAACCCGAGAAGTAGTTGGAAGTCATCGTGACGATGCCAGTTCGTGCGACCGCCTGGGTCAAAGTACACCCGGTAAAGACGCACCGGCATATCGTCGTCAGGGCCCAACAAACGCTGAAATGTACCCGACAGAACAAAGTTATCCGGGTCCACCGGACTCGGAGATCTACTCGAAGATTCGATCAGTCTCATAAGCTTTATGCGGGAATCAGATAATGTGGCCACCCTAGCGGTTACCACATCAGAGGATCTTAGTCCGGCGTCTCTAGGACTAGTGCCTCTGCTTCTATCTCAACGAGATATCCTTCTCCAATTAATCCTGCTCTCACGAGAGTATTTGTGGGACGAATATGCCGAAATCGCTGACCATGTGCGCGGGTTACAGGCTCCCATATCTCCGGGTCAGCAATATAAATCCGGGTCCGAACGACGTCCTCTATCCGTCCACCAAGAGACTGGATGGCGCCCTCAATCTTATCAATGCAAAAGTGCGTTTGTGATGCTGGATCAGTGCCCCCTATAAGCGTTTCTCTATGGGTTGCTGTTGTGCCTGAAACAAGGATGCGATCTCCCTGCCTCAATGCTCGAGCAAAACCAGCTGCATCCTCCCACTTGGTACCGCTGAGCGCAATCGTCCGGCCTTCCTGGGTTACTCTCGTAGGGTAAGGTGAAGGAAACTCATCAAAGTGATCACTGAGGTCCCCGGCAGCGGTCAGGAATGGAGGCTTACGGTATTCGTCTCCACAATCACCTGGAATTTGCTGGAAGTCTGCTAGGGCGTGTTCGATCTCTTCTAGGGCAGGTCCATCCAACTCAAAATCAAAAAGGCGGAGGTTATCTTCAATGTGCTCCCCCCTTCCGAGGCGTGCTCCAATAATCACACCCGCCACTGTCGGTGCATCCAAAATTACTCGAGATGCTACGTTTGCTACCGACACCTCAAAACGCTTTGCTACTCGTTCTAGTGCTGCCAACAGAACTTGAAATTTGTCCCACCCGCCTGCAGCATCGATGAAACGTTTGTACTTCATCTGAGACCAGGTCTCAAGTGACTGGAAATCAGGCTCAGGTACCCGGAGCCACCGCTCAGTAAGAAATCCTCCTGCAAGCGTACCAAATGCCAACAGCTTGATATCACACTTCAAACAAAGGTCGGTCATCGCGTGTCTCGCTCGCTGATCAAGAAGCGAGTAGCAAACCTGGTTTGAGACAACGTCCACTCCACTGTTGAGGAGCATCGCAACGTGGGCGGCATCTGTGTTGGTCACACCGAGCTGCTTGATCAAGCCTTCCTCTTTTAGCTCCTGAAGGCAGAATATGCAGTCAAGCCAACCTGGGTCTGTGTAACTCCAAGCGTGAAACTGGAGTAAATCAATCTGCTCCTGACCCATGCGCTCCAGTGCTAATTCAACAGCGGCGCGCGTCTTTTCTCTTCCAACCGTTCCGGGGCTTGGAACCCATTTTGTTAAGAGTTCGCCTGACCCGGGCCAACCCGCTTCATACTCACCGGCGATCAACTCAGAGGTACCATAGTGATCTGCCATGTCAAACGTTGTGAACCCTGCATCAACGTATCGACGCATCTCAAGGGCACCCTCCTTAGGATCCATGAAAATGCCTTCACGTTCCATGTCTGCTATCTGCCACAGCCCCATCAAGACACGTGAGATCTCTAGCCCGCTTGCCAGTTGTGTGCGTTCTACCATCAAGCTATTCAGGCGGAAGTGTCCGAAAGAGAACCGCCGTATCGACCCCGTCGCGTTTTAGCGTGCGGACCTCCCTTATGTAGATACATGTCGCTATCGCCATCACAACCATCCACAGAGGTGTCGAGCGTAGGTACCATGCGCTGACATCAGCCGTCATATCCTTCCAAAGGTGCACAACCAAAAAGGTCCCAAGCAGCATGATTCCAGTCACTGCAATTGGTATCTGTAATCGACGCGACTGAAGCACGGTCACATCTCTGGCAATCTTCGGATTCCGATGGGGCAGCGCGAGAACTGCAGCACACATAACTATGAAGTTCAGAAGCATGGACGTCACGAGGATATCCACACCTAAGAAGAAATCGCCGGCAAAATGGCTACCAAAGATGCTCAGTGAGGCCATAAGACCACTGAGCACTAGTGCGACATGTGGCGTGTGCCGCGTCCGATGGATTCGGGCGACACTTTTCGGGAACACACCATCTTCAGCCCAAGCGAATACAAGCCTAGACACCGACAAGAGCATCGCTGGCAAATCATTGATGAGTGCAATTGCCGCACCTGCTACAATAAGGATTGTCCAACCAGGTGAAAGCACATAGCCCAGCAGCCCGGGAGCTGTAAGGTCCTGAGTTAGGGCTTTTTCAGCTACGAAACTCCACGGTACCGTATGGTAAACAGCTGCGGTGAAAAGCAGATAGAATGTGCCTACTGATACAACCGCAATACCAATCGCAAGTGGAAGAGACCTGCCAGGGTTTTTTGCCTCTCCACCGGCTTGAGCGATTGAGTCAAAGCCTATAAAGCTTGAAAAAAGGAGAGCCGAAGCCGCGAGAAAGCTTGTCCAATTAAATGGCCTTTCAGGCTCTGGAGGTACGCTGATGCCCTCCCGAACGGCCAATCCTGCTGCAAAATCACCGTGATCAAACAAGAACCCCGCAACAATTACTATGCTCCCGAAAACAAACATTACGAACATCATCGGGACCAGAATCCGCTCGTATACTCGGAGCCCAAGCAAGTTGATCCCTACAGAAGACCAGAGGAAAAGCAGGGCAAGGCTCACACGCACCGCTCCCGTGTCGAGCGCGACAGCAAGTGCGTCGATCCCCATAGCCGAAACGATGTCCCTCAAGAAGGGGATCAAGACGTAGGAGACTACACCAATTGCTACAGAAACCCCGAACCACTGAGAAAAACTTGCAACAAATCCTAGGTAAGGGTTAAGGCCACGACTCGCATAAATATAGCTACCTCCAGCCCTGGGCATTGATGATGCCAGGATAGCATAGGCAAGTGCAGCGAGTATCGCGGGAACCGCTGCAAACACATACGCTGAAAGCACATGAGGGCCTATCCCCGGGACACTCCGCTGGATCATGAATGGTAGTACGTTGATCGCTGCTCCAAGCATGGAGCAAATTCCTGTTGCAGCGAGACCCAATAACCCAAGTTGGCGGGTGAGACCACTCGATCGTGGCACCACCGTGTTCTTGTTCTTTGTCACGTCTCGGCGCCAGAACGTCCTGCGGTGGCAGAGATCCGAGGTAGCACAATGAGCGTCATTGTCGCCGCCGTCACCGTCCCCAGAATTACGGCCAAACCAAAACGGCTCGTTGGCGGGAACGTTGATAGGACAAAAATCCCGAATCCTGCACAAATAATCATGCTTGCCCGTAACACAGGGGTCCTGATTTGATCTAATGCCCTACTCCAGGGCAGCGGCTCTCCTAGGGCATCCAATGTACGCACACGGACAACGAGGTGGATCATCGAATCGACACCCATAGCAAGTGCAATATTCGCAGCTGGAGACGTTATGATGTCAATCGCGATACCGAGATGGCCGAAAACACCGAGTACGACAATTGGAACAGCCGCCAGACAGATCCACATTCGAGATGTCGTCATCACAGAACGGGATACGATGAACCCAATGACGAGGAATAAGGCCATGAGCCCACCAATCCCAATCTTTAGGCTTGACCTTATCAGTTCTCCAAGCTGCGCTTGGAGATCATAGAGGCCTCCAATCAAAACTGGCTCAAGTCCCGCATCGACTACATCCATCCGTAATCGTTCCATGATCTCCCGACGAGATGGTTCTTCAACGGTCTCACGCATACGCAAGAAATAATGACCCTCATCCCGAGCTGCAGTGACGTACCCCAACCCGACACTACCAAGCTGCGGAGTCGAGGCCATGTCGAGCAGGAGCCCTAGGCTCAAGAATCCTGCAAACGGGAGAGTCCTTGCATGCTCCAGCAGTACTGTTGGTGACAGCACAACACCAACCGCGGGATCCTCTTCAAGGGACGCCTGTAGTGCCTGCATTTTTTCGAATACTGGATTCGAGTCAAGAAGCGCTCCTTCAGTATCGCGAATCACGATATCTAGCGTGCTGCTTCCTCCATCTGCATCAATTTGTTCAAGACCATCTCGGAGCGGATCACCTTCAGCAAAGTAGGTGAGTAGTCCGGGATCAGTATCAACTCGGACTAGACCCGCGCCGAGAAGAAGCACCACGGCTCCTGCTGCAACCGCAAGCGTACGTGTCCGAGTAGGGACTGAGATTGTTGCGAGGTCCATAACCTTATTTGAGGTGCGAACCTTAGCCCATCGCCCCAAAAACGCAGGGTAAGCAGAGTAAGCAGTTACCATAGCGGTTAGCGTGCCGATTACGCCCGCGATCCCAAGCTCACGAAGAGGTTGTGCTGTTGCGATCAAGAGTGAAGCGAAGCCCAGGAGCGTAGTCGTCATACTCCAGAACGAGGCTTCAAGTGTGTCTTGGATCGCACTTTGAATGACGAGAACCCGGTCAGCTTGCTCCTCAGCGACACGCAGCCAGTTCGCTGTCATAAAGACAACGTGCGAGAGGGTGAGGACGAAAACGATCGTAACCAGGTTGGCTGTTAACAACCCGATCGAGAGACCAATTGCCTGTGTTAACATGAGCGTCAAGCTCACAGAGATAGAGCAAGTCGCCAAAGTACCTACCACAATGGCAATATCGCGGTAAACAATGGCAATCAGCAGACCAAACACTAAAACAGCTGCTAGACTGAAAACGATTAAATCACGTAAGAGATTCCGTCTGATCAACTCGACGATCACTGGTACACCAGACATAACGATGTCCAATTCTGGTGCTTGGTGTTCCTCTATAACCGCCTCAATGCGTGGAATAAGGACTTCGGGATCTGTTTCGTCTGCCGATAGCACAATGTTGGTGGCAGCAGCATCTGGCGTGAGCAAAATTCTACTGAAGAGAGCACTGCCTTCAGGGTTGTCAGTCGTGATACTATATCCGCCGACTACTCCATCAATCTCCAACAATTCATCCGTAAGGGCCTCAATGCGCCCCTCATAGGAGTTTTCCGCACCCTGTCCACTTGCCACCCGAAGAATGATCTGTGGGCTCGATGGGTAAGTGTCATTGATCCTCTGCGAAGTCTGGAGTTGAGGATCACTCTCAGAGAAAAAGAAGTCACCTTCAACTCGCGGACTCAAAGATGCTCTTAAGAGCCAGACCACTCCGAGACCGAGAACTGCAACAAGAAGTGCACTCCACGGAGACGCACGATGCGTCCACAGTCGTGGCGACACTCTAGGAACTCCAACTTCGAAGTAAGGTCAACATCAGTCCCATGAATCGATTTATCCCAAAGTACTAATCAAGCTGACGACTTCAACTTGCGCACATATAGAGCCTGTTGTCAGGCCCTACTTGTGAACTGAGGTAGTACTCTACTATCTAAGGCCCTACTTGATACAGGTGGCTTAGGACACGAAGCTTGCCCATTCAGTTCATCATTCCGGAGGCCCTCGTGCTGCGTCGTCTCTATTCTTCACTCGCAATTGCATCAGCTGTGCTCGTCTTGGCCAGCGCCCTACCCCTTCCTGCCCAAACCCTATTCGGTGGGTATCCGAGTGCTCGGATGGGGGGGAACTATATGCACAATTTTTATTTCCCACCGGCACCAAGTTCGACACCGTGGTACCCAAGTTGGTCGCCAGACGGAGAGGCTGTCGCAGTTGCAATGCAGGGATCTATTTGGAGCATCGAGGTAGCTTCTGGGTTGGCGACGGAACTGGTTTCAGGACCGAAATACTACTCGTCTCCTAGCTATTCTCCCGATGGACGTTGGCTCGTCTACACTGCCGATGACCACGGCCGCTCAATTCAACTTGAGGTCTTGAACATTGAGACTGGCGAGACAGTGGGTCTGACAAACGACACGCAGATCTATACTGACCCTCGCTTTAGTCCGGATGGAACACGTATCGCATACGTATCAACCGAACCTTCTGGCTATTTCAACGTTTATATCCAGACATTCTCAGCCGGGCACTTTAGTGGTGAAGCGATAGCCGTCACGCGGGACAACAACTACGGTCGTAATCGCCTGTATTTTGGCGCGGATGATATCCATATCTCGCCTGCCTGGTTCCCGGATGGCGAGAATCTTCTGCTCGTATCAAATCGTGATGTGCCACTGGGAAGTGGCAATGTCTTTCGCGTTCCCGCTCGAGAAGACGGTTTTGAAGAACGCGAAACAGTACTAGCTGAGCAGACTCTTTACCGTACGCAGCCAGACGTATCAATCGATGGAAAACGGTTCATCTTTTCATCAACCAGAGGTGCCGCTGACCAATTCAACAACCTTTATGTGCAACCCACTGTGGGTGGTGAACCCTATAAAATGACGTTCTTCACTCACGATGCCTTTCACCCACGCTGGTCACCGGACGGCGAATGGATTGCATATATCGATAACCGTGAAGGCCTGCCACAACTAAAACTCTTAGAAGTCTACGGCGGAAAAATTGTCGACGTAGAGATCACTGGTCGCCATTGGAAGAATCCGACAGGCACACTACGTGTGACGACGGTCGGAGCAGACGGTCAGGCGACCGGAACTCGAATCCATGTTGAGGCATCCGACGGAAAATTTTATGCACCAACCGACGCATACGCTCGTATAGCGCAAAGGGCAGGCTTCTGGTTCTTCCACAATACGGGCACATCCGTCCTGGAACTCCCTGAGGGAGAGGTTGCTCTCTTGGCAGTCAAAGGCTTTGAAAACCAGCCTGAGAGCATGACAACTCAGATCCGGGCCGGAGAAGTGACCGAAGTCACGCTCCAGCTCGAAACAGTGATCGACATGGAGGAACGAGGGTGGTTTAGCGGCTCAACTCATGTGCACGCGAACTACGCAGGGAATCTACATAACTCGCTTGAGAACCTCATGATGATGTCGGAAGCAGAAGACCAGGACATCGTTCTGGAGCAGATCGCAAACAAAGACAACCGTATCCTAGACTACCAGTACTTTGTGCCAGGAGGTCAAGCACACCCACTTTCGACCGAAGACCGTGTGCTCGTTGTCGGTCAGGAATACCGCCCACCTTTCTACGGTCATGTCTTCCTGTTCGGGATGCGAGACCATTTGATCTCACCCTTCACTACGGGATATGAAGGTACAGGGATCGAAAGTCTCTATCCGTCAAACACGGATATTTTTCTTAAAGCAAAATCACAGGGAGCCTACACCGGCTACGTTCACTCACAATGGTCCAGCGGTGACCCTCTTGATGGAACGCTGGGCGGTGCGAAAGGCTTTATGGTTGATGCTGCTCTAGCTACTACTGACGCAGTAGAGTGGTCCGCCTCACAAACTGGGTTCGCCCCAGTATATGCTGCTTGGAATAATGGACTCAGGGTTGCACTCGTAGGTGGGGAAGATTCCATCAGCAATTTACATAACACCGCTATCGTGGGTTCTGTACGAACATATGTGAAGATCCCAGGTGGCAAACTCTCAATGCACGGTTGGCTGCAAGCAATGAAGGACGGACACGCTTTCATGTCGAACGGCCCACTCGTGGAACTCGAGGTCGAAGGGCAGATACCGGGACAGACAGTCGATCTCTCTGGTGGTGACGATGTCACAATCACAGTTGAGGCAACCTCTCTCACTCCTCTCGAAAAGGCAGAACTTGTCTTCAATGGTGAGGTTATTGCAGATATACCTCTATCAACCGACAGGCGTTCAGTTTCATTTGAACGTGCTTTCCAGCCAACACGCTCGGGGTGGTATCACTTACGTGTGAATGGGGCTAATGGAGAAGCCTTTCCTATGGGTATCGGCTATGTGCAGGCTGTCACGAATCCAGTATGGGTCATCGTGGACAGAGCTCCGGTCCGCTCTTCGGAAGCTGCAGACTACGGACTAGCGTGGATCGATAAGCTGCAAGAGATGGCAGAAGAATGGCCTGACTGGCGTTCACAGGCTGAAAAAGACCACGTATATGGTCAATTTGACTCAGCCCGCGACGTGTACCGTCAACTCAAAGCCGAAGCTGGAGGTAACTGAGGATCGTCTGATATACCCAGCTAGGCTGGCGTCGAGTTCTTATCTACCCTGCTTTTGACTTAAGGCTGCCTATGCTGGGTCAATGATCTCCAGAAGCTCGATCTCAAAGATCAGCGTCGCGTTCGGACCAATCGGGCCACCAGTCCCTTGCGGTCCATATCCTATCTCGGAGGGGATCACAACTCTAAAGTGACTTCCCACGGACATGAGCTGTAAGGCTTCTGAGAAACCTGGAATGACCCCACCAACCCCAAATTGAGCTGGCTCTCCTCTTTCGTACGAGCTATCAAACTCAGTCCCGTCGATCAGGGTCCCGCGATAGTGCAACTGTACCTGGTCTTCTGATCCAGGCATCGGTCCATCACCCTGGCTGAGCACCTCATATTGCAGGCCACTCTCAGTCGTCATCACTCCCTCTTTGGATCGGTTCTCTGCCAAGTATGCATCACCAGATGCCGAATTTTCCGCGGCTAGACGATCAAAGTCTTGCTGGGCAGCATTCTGGATCTCTTCGGCAAAAGTCTGGAGCTCAACCTGGAGTTCATCCGAAGGCACCGCCGATTCATTGCCCTGAAGGGCATCTTCAACCCCGCGCAAGAAAGCTGGCCTATCAAGGCGATCCTTAGTCTCAGTAAGCTGACTACCTATGTTTAAGCCAATACCGTAGGAGGCTTTCTGGTCAGATGTTTCGAGGTCTGCAGAGTCCATGGCGACACGACCCTCACAACCCATAAAGGCCACGGTCGCGAATGTCGCGCCGAAAAGCGCAATCCTTGGTTGAAGTCGCATCATCAATCCTTTTCGAAAGGGAGTTCGAAGCTAACGCATGCCTTCGTATCACCCAACGCAGAGCGACACTATCACTACATGATTAGCTGCCTATCCAGAACGCTCGACAGCATGCACTTTGTTTTCCCCCGAGCTAGTTTCAGGGCTTCAGATGTTGACATAGTTGGAGACAAAATAATGAACAGAGTCCATCGGAAAATCTTGTTTGGCACCTCAGCACTATTGCTGAGCTTACTTATCGGACCAAGTGCATTAGTCGCTCAGGATACACGCGATCCCGAGGCGATCCTTGCTGCTAAAGAGTGGGTAACGCCACCGTCTGAGATCGCAGAAGCAGCCATGGCGCCTCGCTACCTGAACGTGACGCTCAGTGACGTAAGTCCCGACAAACAATGGTTCATCCATGAGATCGGTGATGGCCCCGTCACAATGGACCGCTTCTCCAGGCCCTTTGATGAACTTGGTGGACTTTTCATCGACTATGCCGCTAACCGGCATCGCAACCTCTCCATCCGCACAAACATCGGCATCACCGTGATATCCGCAGCGGACGGTTCCGAGGTGCAAGTGGACGTGCCCCGAGGATCACGAATCTCGAACACAACCTGGTCACCAGATGGATCTCGCCTAGCCTTCTTTGTGCACACAGACGAAACGACTCACATCTATGTGGCTGATCCGGAAAGTGGTGACTCCCGGCAAGTGACTCGCTCACCAGTGCTAGCAACCTTGGTCACAAACTTCGAATGGACTGCGGACGGAGAAGAAGTCGCGACAGTCCTGGTACCCTCAGAACGGTCTGCGCGACCCGTCCTAATAGGAGCACCTAGTGGACCTCAAGTAAAACAGACTGAGGACGGAGAGAACATGCTCCGCACTTACGCAAGTCTCATGGCAACGCCAGAGGATGAAACGCTGCTTGAATGGCATGCGACCGGGCAACTCGCAACCATCGATGTAGAGAGTCGGGAAGTGACTGAAATCGGTGATCCGGCAATGATCTACAGCTTCGACTTTTCACCAACGGGTACACATTCGAGAACCGTGCTCCTTCAAAAGCCATTCAGCTTTATCGTTCCAGTTCGAAGCTTTGGACGGGTCGAGCAGATTTGGGACCGAGAAGGAACAGTACTGGCAGAGCTAGATGTGACTGAGATGAATACTGGCCTGGGTGACAACCGTCCTGCAGCACCAGGTGTGGCTGGAATCGGTGGGGATTCAGACAGACGACAGGTCGCCTGGAGAAACGATGGTCAGGGCCTGACTTTTCTTCAGGAGGAAGAGAGTGACGAAGAAGAAGAGGATGCTGATTCTGATGAAAACTCAGGAGCTTCTGACCATGTGATGCTCTGGGCACCTCCATTCGATGAAGACAGCCAGTACTCCCTTTACTCGCATGACTCAGGTATCCAGAGTTACCGGTTTTCTGCTGACTATGGCATGGTCTTTTTCAGAACAAGTCGGAGAGGGAACGTGAGGGAATACGCAGTAGACCTTAGTGATCCTGATACACGCTACACCGTTGTCGAATATGACTCTGATGACTTCTATGCGAACCCGGGATCACTAGTCATGGCAGGTGGACGTGTAGGTGGCGGCGTTCGACTTGGTGGTGGTGGTAGTAGTGGTGGCTCCGCTAGTGTGGTGGAAACATCCTCCGACGGCGCCAACGTCTTCCTGTACGGCACGAGTTACAATGAAGACCCAGCTGCCGAAGGGCCTACAACTTTTCTTGATAAAGTCGAAATCCGGACGGGTGAGAAACAGCGGATTTATGAAAGTGACAACAACGGTCAGTATGAGAGGATCTCAGCTATCTTGGATGTCGACGCAGAACGCTTTGTCGTATCCCGTGAGAGTCCAACTGAAATCCGCCAATCGTACCTGGTGAGCGGGGCGGAACGCACGCAACTCACTGACAATATCGATTACACGCCCGATCTAACGAATGCCCCCAGGCAACGTTTCGTTGTTGAACGACCGGACGGGTTCCGTTTCTTGGTTAACGTAACGCTACCAACTGGCTATACACCTGGTGAGCGGCTGCCTGCCATGTTCTGGTTCTATCCTCGGGAATATGAAGATCAGGAAAGCTATGATGAGCGCGGCCGCACCTATAACATCAATGCCCACCCGAACTTCGGAACTCGTTCAATTGAGTACTTAGTTCGGCTAGGCTACGCGGTTGTTGAGCCGGATGCTCCGATCGTAGGTAAGGCCGGGCAGATGAACAACAATTATCAGCATGACCTTAGAAATAACCTGGCGGCGGTAATCGATGAACTCGATGAAAGAGGGATTATCGACCGTAAACGACTAGGCCTGGGAGGTCACTCTTACGGAGCGTTTGGAACGGCGAACGCCATGGTCCACACTCCGTTCTTCAAGGCTGGGATTGCTGGCGATGGCAACTATAATCGTACGTTTACACCACTCTCGTTCCAGAGTGAGAGGCGGATATTCTGGGATGCCAGAGAGGTCTATCTCGGGATGTCACCATTCGTATATGCAAACAATCTCACGGGGGCACTCCTTCTTTACCATGGCCTCCATGACCAGAACGTGGGTACAGCACCGGATCACTCACCGCGCCTCTTTCATGCCTTAAATGGGCTAGGCAAAAAGGCAGCTATGTACCTATACCCCTTTGAGGACCATGGGCCAGCCACGGAAGAGACGATACTTGATTTATGGGCACGCTGGACCGCCTGGCTTGATGTTCACTTAGCAGATGAAGACCTCACGATCACGGAACAGCAGGACAGACATTAAGCTTTAGCCCGAACGTAGTTCCAGAAATACTCAGGAGAGCGGGGGGCCGGGGCACCGGCCCCCCTTAGTTTTTACAGGGACTTGATTGAGACCAATAAATAAATGGACAGAAAAATGAGCTTCTTGAGCCAAGTACGACTGAGCATACTCATTTTGGCCGCGATCCCGACCATAATTTACGCCCAGGTCCCAATCGACGTGTCAATGCGTGTGGACGAGATCTTCGCACCTTGGACGTCAGTATCCTCCCCTGGATGTGCGGTAGGCGTCGCTGTAGATGGTTTAACCGTCTTGGAGAGAGCCTATGGTATGGCTGATCTGGAGCATGGGGTTCCCAATAAGCCGGAAACAATCTTCGAAGGCGGCTCTGTATCCAAGCAATTTACAGCTGCAGCGATCATGCTTCTTGCCCTCGATGGAAAGCTGTCTCTAGAGGACGATATTCGGAAGTACGTGCCGGAAGTTCCGAACTACGGTCCTACTATCACACTGCGTCATCTCATGACACACACGAGTGGACTGAGAGATTGGGGTAGCGTAGCGGGGATCTCAGGATGGGGTCGCGAGCAAAGAAGTCATACCCATGAACATGTGCTCGACATCGTTAGTCGACAGAGTGCCGCCAATTTCGACCCAGGTCACGAATACTCCTATTCAAATACAGGATACAATCTACTTGCTATCGTTGTGGATCGCGTGGCCGGCATGTCGTTCGCGGACTTCTCCAAGGAACGCATATTCGAGCCCTTGGGAATGAACAACACCCAATGGAGAGACGACTACCGTCGTCTCGTGCCAGGCCGCAGTTCAGCCTATTCAGCAAGGCCTGTGGGCAGCTGGGTAATCAACCGACCTATCGAATACGTCCATGGGAATGGAGGCATCCTAACGACCGTTGGGGATCTAATGATCTGGAATGAGGCACTCACCGACGGACGACTCGGAGGTCCAGATTTTGTGCGGATGATGCATAATGAGAGGGGCAGGCTATCTAATGGTGCCGAGATCATCTACGCAGGAGGACTCCAACATGGAACAATGGGTGGCGTGCCCTCAGTAACCCATACAGGATCTACTGCAGGATATAGAGCATTCCTTGGACGTTATCCCGACCACAAACTATCAGTCGCAATGCTTTGTAATGCGTCGAACGTGTCTACCGGGGGCACCGGCTCAAGCGTTGCAAGGGCCTTCTTAGGTGATGCGGTTACCGAGGACACCCCTCCAGAACCAGCTTCTGTGTCAGCCATGGTCCTCGAACGTTACGTCGGCCTCTACAGAGACCCTATAACTGGCAACACGCGAACCTTAACGCTCACAGGTGGCGAACTCAAAGATGGAAATACAACACTTATTCCGCTTAGTGAGACCCATTTCCAAGCTGGAACTGCAGATCGCATCTACCGGTTCCAACTCAACCAGGGCCAGCGCGCCTGGTTCAAGATTGAAGCTTGGCAATACACAAACCAAGTGTTCGAACCCGTAGAAGCTTGGTCACCAAGCTCAGATGAGGTCGAATCATTCGAGGGTACATACACTAGCCACGATGCGGAAACCACGTTCTTGGTAGAAGTGATTGACGGTGTGCTCACACTGTCGCAGCGCCCAGGTCGCACCCGCATGCTCACCCCGATCTATCCAAACGCCTTTAGCTCAGGAGGACAAATCATACGATTCAAGGGTGCCTTGAGCGGAGGAATAACCGAGCTAAGCCTCAGCCTCGGAAGGGTTTACGACATGAAGTTTCAAAAAATCCGAAACTGAGCGCCAGACTAAAACACTGAGTTCTTGACGTTCCCTTGACCGCTATTACCTCCCAGGCAAACCATCTGCCGTCACACGTTCTCCTTGCACAAGCTTGCGATCTAGGAAGTCATCAGACGCCTCAAAGGCTTCAAGCCAGCGTCTGAACAGTAGGGTCGAATGTACGTCATCCGGCCATACTATCAGTTCGTACTCGACATCGTGCGCTCGTAACAATTGGACAAGGCCAACTGTTTGGGAAAAATCGACGTTTCGGTCGTCATCCCCATGAATCAATAGAACTGGGGATGTCCAATTCTCGATCTCTGAGATTGATGATGCCTGCCAGGATACGCTTTCCGGATCAAGTGAGTCGCCCCAGAGGTGCACCCCAGCGATATCAACACCAGCTGCGAACACTTCCGAATTTCGGGCCAAGCCTTGAGCTGTAAGAATACCGCCGTAAGAGAGTCCCCATATACCAACCCGGCTAGCATCAACATCGTCTCGGGATTGCAAGTATTTTCCAGCGGCTAACACATCTCTGTACTCAGTATTCCCCTGCCCTCCACGTCCCGGAGAATTTCGAAATTCTTTTCCGTACCCAATCCCGCTTCGGTAATTGACCGACAAGACCACATAACCGCGCGAAGCAAAATATTGGTTCATAGCGTACGCCATGTGGTAGAACCCGCGATGATGATATCCCAGCAGCATCTGCCGCCTTGATCCACCGTGAATAAATATGAGAGCCGGCCTCTGGTCTCCTTCTTGGAGATCAGGAGGTAGAAAGAGTTGGTTGTTAAACTCAAGACCATCATCTGCGGTCAGAGTAACGTTCTCAGGGATCACGTGTGCGCCTCGAGGGAATCGATCCGGAAGCGGAGTGATCACCCGTGCTTGTCCGCCAATGGCTGGAACGATTGCAACGGATTGCGCCTGTCGGGCATCCGCGAAAAGGATTGCAACATCATCACCCGATGAAAGAGTTGCTGGGTATGTTTCGATACCATTTCCTTGAGTCATCATCTCAGACCGCCCACCCGCTACCGGCACACGCCACAAGTCTCGACGATCTATATCACTATGGTTTGAGGAATAAAACAGTGTGCGCCCATCAGTGGAGAAGGCTGTTTGCATCACGAACCCATCGCCCGGTGTCAATTCAACCAGCGAGGGCTCCTCGACCGAAATCGAGTACCAGTGCCGCCAGTTTCCAGGCTCTGCCTCAAAGACGATATGTTCACCTTGCCATTGGATCTGACTGATCTCGTTGAGCCCATCCTCATCTGCCGGCGCGCTCCAAAGAAGCCTCCCCGCGCCAGTGGACGCGTCAGCAACCCAAATCTCGAGTGTGTGACCACCAACAAATGCCGAAGAGATCAATCCATCCGGAAAATCTGATGCTTCGAGCTCCTCAGGACGCTCCGCACTAGAACTAAAAGGCAGGCCTGGGCGGCGAATGAACGCAACCCGTGAGCCATCTGGCGACCAGGCTGGCGAGGAATCCCGATCAACGCCGGGAGAAAGATAGGTGACCGAAGGACTCCGCTGGTCGTAAACTCCGATATAGCTGTGATCACCACGGTCACTAACAAAGGCCACGTGACCTCCATCAGGTGACCAAATAGGATCTCTGTTCTGACCGTAATTAGTGATGAAGGGTGTACCTCCCTCCTCCACAGCTCGTAACCCAGAGTTGACTGGAGCTCGGTAGATCTGACCCGAGTTCACATATAGAACCCAGCGACCATCTGGCGAGAGTTCATAGTCTCGCAGCGCTACCACCCGCCATGGGCTACCACCATCGGTACCCATCGCCCATACAACTCTCTCTCCACCTCGTGGATTACTGGTTGGGTTTGCAACCCATCCTTCCCGATTAGGTGCATGACCACGAATAAAAGTCACGATCTTACCATCGTCAGAAATTTGCAGACCGGTGAGATCGATACCGTCATCTTCCAAATAACTCGTAAGCCGAACTGGATCATACGCAGGAGGGGTAGCGGTGTAGACATTCCTCATGCCCCGTTCATTTTCAATCCAGGCAATCCGGTTTGCATGTCTTGCTGAGACTAGGCTAGATGGAAATCCAGGACTGAGAATGTCTTCAATACTGAAGCTTGTTTGATCCTGTCCTAGCCCACCTGAGGCTGAGAGTAGGAAGAGGGACAAAACGGTAATCGAAGTGCGAATCATGAGTACCTCCTACGCGGCGGCTTGCTACCCGTGTCTTAGTTCTCTGCGAATCATGAGGGGTTAGCGGGTCCAGGAAAAGTAGAACGACATCTGTTTCAACCAGCATCGAGGGGAGAAACAACCTACAAGTACGCTCTTCTATCACGCTTGTAGCTACGGAAGACGGCCCCTAGGTTCGCTTTCCTAACCAGTTCTGATGCACCTGCTCTACCCCGGTACCCGGAGTGGAACCATGCGCCATACCCTGATCCTCGTCATGACATCTCTAGTCCTGAGCAGCTCCGCAACGACAGCTGTTTCGGCTCAAGCTCAGACAACAAGAATGGACTTGGCCACTCTATACGATCTCGGCAATCTCGTGGTCGATACCAACGCGGATAGTGTGCCAGACCTGGTGAATGCATCTCTCATCTTAGGTGAGACACCTAGCATTAGTGAGACGGCGGCGGCGGCAGAGATTTCAGCCCGCCTCGGCTTCGAGACGATGGCGATGAATCTTCCGATCCAAAGAGGAATTTCAGCCGAAGGAATTCTGATCGTGATCGGGCGGAGTGGCTTGGCCGCCTCTGGTTTAAGCTCGCCGGGTATTGACCCAACCTCACTCGATACTGGAGAAGGCTCGGTAGTCATTCGAAATGCGGATGACCGCACTTGGGTGCTCATCGTTGGCGGTGACGATGAAGGACTCATGGCGGCTGCCCGTCTCTTTTCCGGTGTACTTCCTCACACGAGAACGCTCTCAACTGCAAAACTGGACGCAGTTGCTGAAGACCTGTCAGATGCTCTGGCAAACTCAGGAGTGGTGGATGGGGAAGTTCGATTGACTCAGGCACGTGCCAGAGCAGATAGAAGTGGTGTATCCCGAGTCGTCGCCAATATTACAGTCAATCCTGCTGACATCGATTCAGCAGCAACGGCGATGCGTCGCCTCCGGGACCTAGAGCCTGGTGACGAAAACTCTAGGCCAGAAGAATCTGCTGAAAACTCCCTGCTAGAAGCGGATTCTATCACAACTCAGGGCGATGATCAGGACTACAGCCATATTCCCCTGTCCTACCCTGGACTCGGTTCGGTAGAGGCGAGAATTACCGGCGGACCCGTGATCCGACTCCAGGGTCGAGCAGAACCCGACCCTCCGGGACCTATCTCAGGGAGACCGGGCAGTAGCGCTAAAAACGACCTAGACCTCTCAAGCCTATATACAACAGACGGGCTCTTAGGTGGAGGACCTATCCCTGATCGTATTGATGTCGTGCTTGTTCCAGGGTCCTCAGGCGCAGAAGGGTTACCCGATCTAGCTGGAAGACTCGGTCTCGAGTCTACTGGATTTATTGTGCCACTTGTTCGACCAGCTAACACCTTCGACAACCCCGGGTCACAACCTACCTTGGTCCTGGTCGGCAATGAGAACCGGTACACAAACCAACTCGCCGATAGTAGCCTGATCAATATTTCTGCCCTGGAACCCGGGGAAGGCCTAATTCAGGTTGTTCCAGACGCGTTTGGGTCGAAATCTTCACTTGTTGTCACAGGAAGCGATGAATCCGGTGCCCTGAGAGCATTAGAGCAAGTCGCTTTGACCTTTCCTCATCTCGATGAACGCGGGAAAGACCGGCCAACCGTAGATGACGTTGAGCAGGAAGTATGGGATGCACTCTCTGGGTACTCGCCCGTAGGACAAGCAGCAATTGGCTTGTACAAGCTTGATCGCATAGCAGAAACACTTTCTGATATCACTGTCTCTTCTGCCCGTGTGCTTATGTCGGTCGAGAAGGCAGACGATGGCCTTGGTGAGTACGTTCGGGCGAGAGCTTCCTCTGGCCTAGGAACAGACAATCTAGACGTCTTAATCGATGATCGAGACGTCCAAAAAGCCACCACAATCTATGAGGCAACGAAGACACTTCCGTCCGAGGTTGACCGCTTTTGGTCTCTCTTCCAAGAAACAATTATTCCAGCAGCAACAGCAGGCCAGCCCATTCGGGTAGAAGCCCGTTTGAGTGAGCCTCCTGAGCTTCGTGCTCAAATTGCTATTGAAGCACAGCAAACATTGATTGATGCAGGTGCTGACCCTGCCAACACGGAAGTACGTATCCTCTCTGCGTTCAAACAGGGCTATTCCTGGCTTGAAGAAGTGATCGCACCAAGACTCCAAGGCGAAACCTTGGGAGAAATCCTTATCAGTTTCCGGAGAAATGACCCTCCAGAGGACTGGCCACAACAAGCGATTAACACACCAGTCCGATGGCTACACGAAATCTTCCCAATTGACGAGGTATTCGCACGCGATCTCGGCCTTGAACTAGAGAAAATAAGGTTTGAGCAAGTAACCGAAGGCCCTACGTACGAAGTCCGTGTGACGGACGCATCAGGATCAGTGATTCTCAACGAGAGTTTTGATCCAAAATGGGTTCTTCGCCCTTACTTCGACCGATTCCGAGACTACGAGATGGTCAGGGTGACCACTGGTTGGCTACAGGCTACTGCTGATGGCCGAACTATTGCAGATGAGCGGATTGTGACGGATCCTGAAGCGTTTTGGGATTATTACCAAGCCGAGGTCCTACCAGTCATTTATGACTACGTGATGGAACTACACGAGGGGATGCCGAACGGTGGCAGTGGTGATGCCCCCTATTTCGGGTCACTGACCGTTGAGATGGCCATGAGTGAGCCCGATTACCGACTAGACATCGATAACGAAATCCATGCACCAATGGATGCCCTACACGAAGAGATCTACTTCGGCACAATCGAGTTCTTCGATATCCTGGGCCGCAACTCACGCGGACAAGGACTGACCTTCCCAGGACGAGTCATACCTCGCATGCAGCCCAAATCAGACGGGTCAGCCGCAACGGTTGAGGTCGTATTTACAGGCTTCGCCACCTCGCGCCCGGCCGTCATCGTTGAATATCAGGACGACGAAGGCGATACGGGTGAGGTGCGCCTCGACATTCCTAAGACAGGACTTGAGCGACCTTCTGCGAGACTAGCCAAGGTCCATGAAGATGAGCCTGGACTCAGGCACCTGGGTCTGAGAGTGCGTGTCGATACAGATCTGGACGCACGTGACAGTCTCATCACTCTCTCTGCCCCGGAAGCCGTCGACCGCAGCATGGTTTCGGCCGCTCAAATTGAAGCAACGATTCAGGAAATTGAGTCACTACGTAGCCAGGGGCTCTATAGTACCGCGCTCTCCTACCACGGCTTAGGATCAATCGAGATCTGGGCGGAGTGGACTCACAAGCAGGATCCCAACTCCCGACGAACTGCAATACTCAACGGCAACGGATCTCCAAAGCCACTCGCTGAATGGCAGAGCCTATTGCCTGAGAACTGGTCGTATGAGGGTGACCGCATTGTTCAGTGGGATACCCCGATCCCTCCTCCTGAGGGTCACCAGATGATTGCAAAAATGGCGACTTCTTTTGACGAAGCGTCGATTTACAGAGTTGGCCACTCCTACCTCGGCAAAGAAATCTGGGCGATGGACCTTATGCCGTCGATCTCCGCCACACACTGGTCACACGTCAAGGCGACCACGTTCAAACCAACGGTCGTTTACTCGGCGAGGCAGCATGCAAATGAGGTCTCATCGACTAGCCACGTGTTACGTCATGCAGAGCTACTCCTAACTGATTCTGCTCAGCGGGCCAAACTCAATCGAGTCAATGTGATCGTGCATCCGTTCACCAACCCAGACGGGGCACAACTAGCATACGACCTCTACAAGACAAATCCCGACTACATCCTCCACGCTGGATATCTTGGGTCTCTTGGGCAGGACGCGACTTCTGGTGGAAATGATGATCACCCGATCTACCCGGAATCAACTGTGAGAGGGAAACTCTGGGCTACCTGGCTCCCAGATATTTTCCTCAACCCGCACGGCTATCCTAGCCACCAGGTCGTGCAACTATTCAGCGAATACACTGGACTCGTCAGACGTGGGCGAGTGACAGAGCGTAACTGGGGCTTCAACAAGGGCTGGTTCATGCCGGGCTTCAGCTTCATCGATAATCCAAGTTTTCCCCGCCACAAGGAAGCTGCGTTCCAGATTCGAGACTACATCACGTCAGGTATCAACTCGAATCAGGACGTTTTTGAGATGAACCAACGCAACTACGCTCGATACAGGCGCTACGGAGCTAATTTTGATCCTGAGACTTTCAGGCTCCCAATGACGGATAGCGTATTGATCCAGATGCCGCTCAAAGGTTCAAGTGGTGAGGGTGGAGGTGGCTACAACCCCCGCATAACAATCTGGAGTGGTACAACGGAAGCTCCGGATGAAACTGCCTACGGTCCATGGATGGAACTCGTCGGAAAAGCAGGCCTCTCATGGGACCAAGCGATCCTCGACTACCTGAATGATGGAGACCACAAGGTCAACAAGTCAGGCTCAAGCTTCTTCGGAGGCGTATCCCTTAGAATGAATCGACCACGACCTCCGGGAAATGAGGATGGAGATCAGGGTAGTCTTGATCAAAACCCCAGGCGGATGCTCTTGCGGGACGAGCCCCGATCACACCCTTTCTGAGGCACGATAGTTTAGTCCAACCCCTCCTCCCCAACCTGCAATGAATAATCTCCAAAAGCTTAGTCTCGCAGTTCTCACAGTAACGTTGTCAGCCTGCGGTGATGCGCCCCCAGCGGAAACCGATGCAGATCCTGCCGATGACGCTCCCATCGGGACAGTCACGATCACCCAACCCACTACAGGATCTCAAGTAATGGGCGGGAATGTTACCGTGAGCCTTCAGGTTGCAGGATTCCCAATCGTACCTGCAGGGGACATGACATCTGGAACAGGTCATCATCACCTGTATCTAGATGCTGACCTGACAGGAGTTGGTGAGCCGGTTCCAACTGTACCGGGTAGTATCATCCACATGGGAGATGGCTCGTCTGAGTACACATTCGAGGGTGTAGCCCCTGGAGAGCATAGACTCATTGCGGTGGTGGCTGATGGAATTCATGTGCCGCTTCAGCCATGGGTTGTTGATACCGTAACGTTTACGGTCAACTAATTGGCAAGAGCTAGCCACAGATCGTGCCAGTCCGATTTACACTCGGCTATTTGATGGGGTCACCTGATTATTGAGGAAATCTATCTTGACTATCTCTGAAGATTTCTGGATAAGAATCAAAACTCCTGGGCTTCTCGTATTGTCCGCGCTCGCGGTGAGTTGTGCTGGTTCACCAGGGCCTGGAGACGCCGGATACCCCTATAACGTGGCCGGTGACTATTCCGGCTCACTCACGGTAGCTGGCGTAACAATGACGGGCACCATACAAGTCAACACCCAGCCTGGGGGGTCGGTAACTGGCACGGTTTCAGTAAATCGACCGATCCAGATCAATGGTACGCTTAATGGGACTCTAATGGGCGACCAACTTACGGTAGGGATCGCATACGGAAACAACCCCGCAACCGGGTGCAGTGGTGGCACCATGGACGGTGCCTTAACGATCTCGGAACACGGAGCAAACATATCGGGGGCCGTAAAGATCGCTGACTGCGGTGAGATACTCGATGCGACTATCGACTTCTCTCGCTGAAAGCATCCAAGCGTACCCTTAAGACAATTCAGTAGTGGAAATATCTAGGAGGACCGCATGACCTCAGCAGGATCTAAGCGCTCTTTAGGGTTCTTCATCATAGTCGCACTCCTAGTGAGTGTGTCATCAAGCCCAATCTCTGCTCAACGAGGCAGTAGTGGGGATCAAAGCATGGGGGATCTCCCTACCATTGAGGAGAGGACCGACGGTATGGATAGCCTTCAGGGGTTTCTGCCCTTGTACTGGGACGCCAGCCTCGGTCAACTCTGGATGGAGATTCCAGAGCTTGATGAAGAGATGATCCATTTTGCTGGATTTGGTGCTGGACTTGGATCAAATGATATCGGCCTCGACCGTGGAGCCCTACGTGGCTCAAGAATCGTCAAGTTTGAACGAGTAGGTCGTAAGGTCTTAATGGTTCAGCCGAATTATCGTTTCAGGGCAAACAGTGACAACCCGGCTGAGACGCAAGCAGTGCGAGATGCGTTTGCGAGGTCGATCCTATGGAGCTTTACCCCAGCTGCAGAAACGGGTGAACGTGTCCTCGTTGATCTCACAGACTTTCTAATTAGAGATGCTACAAATGCCGGCCAAAGGATGAGCCCGGGGACGTACCGGTTAGATAACAGCCGAAGCTCAGTCTACATGGACATGACAGGCTCGTTTCCGACAAATACAGAGTTGGAAGTAGAGCTCACCTTTGTCCAGCAACCAGGTGGTGGTGGTGGCCGTGGTGGGAGAGGTGGGGGCGGATTCGAGGGTGTAGGCAGCGTTGCCTCAACTGGCGAAGCGGCAAGTATCCGTCTTCACCACTCATTCGTCCAACTTCCAGATGATGACTACGAACCGCGGATGTTCGATCCGCGTTCTGGCTACGGATCATCGAGCTATCAGGACTACGCAGTACCTCTCGACAAGCCCATGACCCAGCGTTTTATCCGGCGCCATCGGCTTAAAAAGCAAGATCCATCTGCAGCGGTAAGTGATCCTGTAGAGCCGATTATGTACTACTTGGACCCCGGAGTTCCAGAACCGATTCGTTCGGCCCTTCTAGATGGAGCTAGGTGGTGGAATCAGGCTTTTGAGGCCGCAGGATATCGCGATGCATTTCAAGTTACACTTAGGCCAGACAGCATTAGTCCACTGGATGCTCGCTACAACGTCATCAACTGGGTACACCGTTCCACAAGAGGTTGGAGTACCGGTGGGTCGGTGTCTGATCCTCGCACTGGAGAAATTATTAAGGGGGTCGTGACGCTTGGCTCACTCCGGGTTCGGCAGGACTACATGATCGCCGAGGGCTTACTCTCACCTTATACAGAAGGTGATGAACTGACGCCTGAGATCGCCGAGTGGGCGCTGGCCCGAATCCGCCAACTTTCTGCACATGAAGTGGGGCATACGATCGGGTTAGGGCACAACTACTACAACAGCACAGCTGGTCGCATCTCAGTGATGGATTATCCACATCCCCTCGTCACCCTTAACGGTGATGGCTCGTTAGACCATTCTCAGGTCTACGACGTGGGAATCGGTGACTGGGATAAAGTCGCTGTCACTTTCGGTTATCAAGACTTCGTCGGTGGGGGAGATGACGAAGCTGCCTTGATAAGAGTTCTTGAAGACGCCTGGGATGATGATGTGCGCTATATGTCAAACCAGGATGTCCAGACAACACCTCAAGCCGACCAATGGGCAAACGGCACTGACATGGCGGATGAGTTGGACCGAATGATGGATGTGAGATCAGTGGCCATGTCTCGGTTCGGCGAGGCAGCCATCAAGAACGGAATGCCCATGGCAACAATCGAAGAGGTGCTAGTACCCCTGTATCTACATCATCGATATCAAGTGGAATCCACTGCATCGGTGATGGGTGGGGTAGGCTATATCTACGCCGCCAGAGGTGATGGCCTGAGACCTGTCTGGCATATTGCTTCCGAGTATCAAAACCGAGCATTGGATGCTCTAATGAGAACTCTTTCTCCTAGCGAGTTAGCGCTTCCGATCTCAGTTCTCGAAGCGATTCCTCCGAGACCCCCAGGGTACGGCAGGACACGAGAACTTTTCCCGCGCTACACTGGCTCCGCCTTTGATGCGCTCACACCTGCATTCGTAGCAGCAAGCCACACCGTGAACAACATCCTCACGGCAGACCGAGCAGCGAGACTGGTGGAACAGAAGATGTTGGATCCTTCAATGCCGGGCTTAAACGATGTCCTACAAAGACTTTTCCAGGCCGCTTTTGAGGGAGAGGCGAATAACAGTTATGAGACCGAGATCAGAAATACAGTTGCTGGAGTAGTAATTGAAAGAGTGAAATCGCTAGCGGAAACCGCACCAATGATGCAGGTGAGAGCGCAGTCGACATTGGCACTTAGGACCTTGGCCGGTCGCCTGGCGGAGATGGAGCCTTCTGATGCCTCTGTGCTGCTCCAGCTTGAGATAAGGCGATTCCTCGGAAGGCCTTATGATTCAGGACAAATGCCAAGTTCAGTGAGTGCTCCTCCAGGAGCCCCAATCGGGCAACCAGCTATGGATTGGCTGGGACTCCTTGAGCCTTGGTGCACTTGGATTGATGGAGAGTGGAGATGAGTATGGAAATCATAAGAAATTTGAGACAAGCGGCAGTTTTGTTCATCACTGCCTGCACACTATTGCCGACCTCGCTATCCGCCACATGGTCAGTTATCGCAGTAGACGCGAGAACGGGACAGGTTGTAATTGCATCAGCAACATGCGTTGCTCAGGGCAGATTCTCTGGCTTCCCCTCGAAAGGCCTTATGGATATCCAGGCAATCGTAGTGCCAGGGATCGGTGTCGCGGCCGCTCAGGCCGGAGTCGACCGTACAAGAGAAAACCAGCAACTCATCTATGCCCAAATGAAAGCTGGAGCTGATCCCACTGAGATCCTTGAACTGCTCAAACAAGATCCAGACATTGAGCGGCGGCAATTTGGTATCGTAGACATGCAGGGCCGATCAGTTGGCTTTTCTGGCAGCGGTAATAGTGCTGCATCGCTGTCTCAGCAGGGCCGGGTCACAGATACCGAAATCTACTACTCTGTTCAGGGCAATATTCTGGCTTCGGATGCAGTCGTACATAACGCTGCACGGGCCTTCGAAACAGAGAATGGTTCACTCGCTGACCGGGTGATGGCAGCCATGGAAGCAGCGGATGAGGCGGGCGGGGACGTGCGTTGCACCTGTGAAACAGTGCCCGTTCCCGATGCGGCTTGCGACAGCCGGAATGCGCATGTCGCATATATCCTCCAAGCTGATACAGATGATCCTGAGGGAGCGTCATTCAACGATGGCGACTACGCGATGTACATCAGCGCGACTGATGAAGACATAAAGCCACACGAGAATGGGAACCCTGTGATCACGCTTAGAATGCGTTATGACCTATGGAAGGCCGGGGGCTAGCTTCACCCAATCTTCACTATTTGAAAATGATTAGTGGATACTCTGGGTCGCATCCCGTATCAGTTGTGATGTGTTGTCTATTCGATACTGCATGAGCCTCGTGCCCACCCCAATTGTCTTCTCGATTGGAGTAAGTGAAACCCCGTTGATTGAAGCCCGACCGGCAGCAACCCGCTCCTCATAACGAACTGAAGAAGGATCTACAGTCATCTGCATGGCAGTAAGCCAGTACGTATCGTGAAAGCCTTCGGATTCCTCAAAAATCCCAAACTCTTCTTCCATGACTCTTTGCACTCCGGCGTTGTCATAAAATTCAGAGATATAGTGAGCCGTAGATTTTTCCCAACGCTCATTAAGTCGATCAGCCACTGCCGCCATCCCATCTTGATTGCCACCACTATCACCTATAAACACAATATGCTCGAAGCCATGTGCATTTAAACTGCTCGCTACATCATCCAGAACCGCCTGGAATGTTTCTTCTCGAAGGCTGATGGTTCCCGGATAACGCATATGGCCGGTCGGCTCCTCTATGCCACCCTCCGGAACAAGTTTCACTATTGGTGCGCATAGTGCGTTACCGAGTTCGCGGGCGATTCCCTCACAAGCTCCCTGAAGAACGTAGTTGTGCTTGCCCATAGCTACATAAGGACCATTCTGCTCGATACCACCAGTTGGGATGATCACGGTGTTCGTCCCGTCAGCCATTCTATCCCGAATCTCGATCCAAGTAAGTTCTTCGATCCAGATGGAATTAAGGGCCTCGATTGGCCGCTCCATGATCAACTCAGCCTGCAGCGCTGCATCATCAGTTAACTGAGTCTCCACAGGCGTTCGTTCGCCACGCATCGCGACTATGAGTGCTATAAGAATTACGGTCAAAGCCGTGACAACTAACTTCCAATTCATCATTGTGGTTCCTCTCAGTCAGTCTGAGTGACCATTTTACCTATGGAATGCAAGCATGGCGACTAGGGTTTTAAACCTCCTGTGGATCTCAATCATAATCTCTTCGGCGTGCGGTGAATCTGCGCAAGAAGAAACGACAGCTGAGCGGGTCGATCCTATTGTAACTGAGGACGTAATCCGAACTGCAGACCCGTATACTCGTGGGTACACCGACGAAGATTTTCCACGTATCAAAGAACTCGCTACCGGAGTTTATTCATACGAACAACTCAGGTCTGCGGGTGATGAGAGATTTGCCACGGTCAGTATGTTTGTTGTTACCAATGAAGGCGTCCTCGTTGCTGACGGTCAGGGTAGTGTTGACGAAACTCAGAGGATGATTGACCACATCGCTGAAATTACTGATCAGCCCATAACCCATGTGGTAATATGTTCTGATCACGGTGACCATACAGCCGGTAACTCCGCATTTCCCTCGGAAGCTGAATTCCTGGCTCACCCTACTTCAGCAGCCACACTTGAGGCTAGTGCTAACGCACCGAACAGGGATGTAAACGCGCCGCCAATCGTGCTCCCTAACCAAATCATCGACGAACGTGAGGTATTGGAACTCGGAGGCCGAACGATTGAGATCCTCTTCCTTGGACGTGCCCATACCGGTGGAGATCTCGTAGTCCATCTCCCTGAAGAAAAAATTCTTTTCATGAGTGAGGCCTATCTGAACCGAGTCTTCCCAGCAATGCGATCGGCTTATCCCTCGGAGTGGGTAGAAATGATCGAGAGGGCCCAAGCCATGGATATCGATACCTACGTCCCGGGCCATGGTTTTGTTGACTCTTCTGCGGTACTCGAGGAAGAGCTAGACACTTATCGGCGTGCGGTGATCCGTGTCATCGAACTAGCTACTCAGCAGTACGAAGAGGGCTACGGCCTTGAGGATGCACAGATCCAGGCCAACTTCGGCGATCTTGAGAGTTGGTCACTTTTCACAAGTCAGGCTCCCCGGGCGATCGAACAAGTTTATGCTGAACTTGATGGCACCCTGCCAGGTGAAAGCCGGTGACCACACACACCAGCAGTGCACTGACCTCGGCCTCTCAGGCCCGTGAGGGCAATGACCCCATTTTTAGGCTAAATGGTGAGGCTAGAGCACGAGCAGAGGCCGGAGAGTCGATCCTTGATGCGACAATGGGTGCCCTGATGGATGATGAGGGTCAAATTGCAGTTATGCCGAGTGTGGCCGAAGCGATAGCCCGTGTACCCACTGGTAAGTCAGCAGGCTACTCTCCGATTTCTGGATCTCCTCCTTTCCTTGAAGCAGTTAGAAGAGACCTACTGGAGCATCCAGATCTTTTGTCGAAGTCTGTAGCAGTAACCACTCCAGGGGGTAGCGGCGCAATCTATCAAGCAATCAAGAACTTCGTAGAGCCGGGCCACCAGGCACTCACAACCGACTACTACTGGGGTCCGTACCCGGTAATCGCGCAGCATCTGGAAAGAGACGTCAGCACTTTTCCTATGTTCTCTTCGGATCTGACCTTCGACTTGGAAGCGATGAAAAGAGGAATGCATCAACATTTAGACACCCAGGGACGCTTGCTGATGATCCTGAATTTTCCTTGTCACAACCCGACAGGGTACTCTCTAGATTCAGGTGAGTGGATGGGCATCGCCGAAGCGGTTCGTGAAGCAGGAAAAGAAGCACCCGTAGCTGTACTCCTTGATCTGGCCTATCACCGATTTGGTGGAGAGAGCGCAGACCTCTGGATTGATGCGCTCCCCAAGATGCTAGATACGACCACAGTGCTCTTGGCATGGACAGCTTCTAAATCCTTTTGTCAGTACGGTGCTCGGATCGGGTCACTGGTTGCACTACATCCAGATCAAGAGGAAAGGAACAAGCTTGCGAATGCCCTGGGGTTCACGTGCCGAGCGACGTGGTCGAACTCCAACCATCTGGGCCAACTTGCTGTAACAGATTTACTCGTAGACCCCGAATTGAGTAAGCGCGCTGATGCTGATCGAGCTGAATTGGTCGAACTCTTAAGGACAAGGGTTGAAGCTTTTAATAAAGCTGCGGGTGCTGTAGGGCTTGATGTACCTCGCTATGACGGCGGATTCTTTGTTGTGGTATTCACTCCCGACGGTGAAAAGACTGCCGCGGTGATGCGTGATATGGGCGTCTATGTGATACCCCTTAAGGGAGCGGTGCGAGTAGCTCTCTGTGCGACCCCAGAGTCTGAGATACCCCGGCTAATCGCAGCGCTGCGCGCAGGAATAGACCAGGAAGAAGCAGAACAGGGAGACTCCCCCTAGCGGGCCACTACACTACCAATACTAGATATCAAAACAGTTAACGTCCGGAGGCAGACCTGCCGATACGGATCGCCTCGTCTGCACCTGGCCCAGACATCAGTAGACCAAGAAAGCCCTCTTCGAGCCGCTGTTCCACATCTTGAGCATTGGCAGTGATCATATTCGGGAGACCCACTCGGGCCGATTGCTGCAGCACTTCCTGTGTACCGGCTTCTCCGGCTTCACGGCTTCCTAAATCACGTGAAAGGCTTCCAATACCACAGGCCAACACGCTGTAACCTGGCGTATCCGCAATCTCTGCTGCCGCCGCGAGTGCGCCTGCATCTTCGATCATGATCATGGCCAGTTTCTCGCCTTCCGGATTATCGGGAGACCAAACGCTAACTCCAGCATCTGTGAAGAAACTCACTACCAATTGTGCTTCCTCAGCACTACGTACATGTGGAATTACAATACCGTCTGCACCCAACTGAAGTGACTCGATCACCCGCGCTCGTGCTGTTTCGACACCATCACGTTCTATGGGTGGAATTCGGACAAGTAGCGAAGGGCTTCCGTCTCTATCGGATCGACCAAGACCTTCTGAAATCTCAGCTACAGCCTCCGTATCATAATTCCCTTCTAGATTCAGAAAGAGGTAGTCCAACAAAGGATTCTCGCCGAGACTTGCTCCTCCCTCAGCGGTATACAGTGGCGGGAGACGAGAACCATCAGGTGCCACCTCACCTCTTGGACGTTCATTTGGGACAAAGACACCGAATGCGGGTGCACCTGCAGACCATAGCTGTATTAGCCTGGAGGTAGATCCGGCATCAGCCGCACTAGTGTCGTCTGTCGCGTCAGAGCACGCCGCAGTCATGCACAGAGCAGCGCTCACTGCAATCAGCTTGAATCCGTATGGGCTGACCATCGCAATCACCCGCTCAACCCCCACGACCAGACTCCTCGAGACCAACCGAGAGCGCTTCGGGTTGATTGACAATGATGAGTTTGAACCCTTGTGCTAGGCGCTCAGCAATGTCATCGACACCAGCAGTAATACCACACGCCACATCAAATTCTTTGCATGCTGCAAGTACTGTCTGAATCGCAACCTCTACCGCCTGCATATCTCCTTCATAAGCCCTACGAAGATCACCTGGACCGGGAATCGCTACACTGACACCCGGTGTCCCTACAATCTCTCGAGCCGCAGCGATACCTACCTGGTCCTCTATGAGTAGGATATTAATGAGATCCCCGCTGGGGTTACTGGGCCAAAGGCGACTGCCCATAGAACTCACTGCAAGTTCCGCATCCTGTACTGACTCAACGTGAGGAAATACAACCCCCTCAACACCAGCAGCGATACCTTCAGAAATATGGGTGAGCGCAGCCTCACGATCTTCACGAATCGGTGGAATTCGAAGCGTAACCGGATGTGGTTCCTTTTCATCGGACGCTTCAGCCATTGCAGTCATGAAGGATGCCATCGTCGGTATATCCCATGGCCCAGATTCTAGGGAATAAAAAATGAAATCCGTCTCATCGTTTGCAGCAGCAACCCGACCACCCTCAGCATTCTGCGGACGTGCGAACATCCCGAAGACTACCTGACCTTCAGCTAAGAGACGAGCCAATTTCGAACCGGGTTCCTGGTCCACCATAGCTTCCACCTCCGAGGGGTCAGGCGACTCCATTTGTTGGCTCTGACAACTGAATAAGGCGGTAATTGCGACTACACTGATGAATAATCGAGGTCGGCGGGACATAGTGACTTTCTCCTAGCTCGACCACGGGGGAACTACTTGATTCATCCTCGCATACGCGATCGCTTGACCAAGATGCTCGTTCATATGGGTGACAAGCTGTAAGAGAACTGCCCATTGGCCGACCTCCCTCCCGTAAAGGCGGGTCGGCTTACTGAACTCTTGCTCTGACATTTGATCAATTACTGCTCGGACATGGTTCATCGAGGCACCGAGAATCTCGACTATTTTGTCTTTATCAAAAACTTCTTCTTCCCAACGCCCGTATTCCGCTGGCCCCATAGGAGATTCGATACCAAGACTCTGGTCGGGATACATATAGTTATAGCGGGAGATATGCGTGTATACCCTCGCTACCGAGTACACACCCTCCATGGGGCTCCAAAGATAGGTATCAGATGGCATCGCTTGCGCGAGAGCGACGAGCTTACGTGCTGAACCCTCAAACTGCCCGGAAATCTCTTCTCCAAAATTGGAAGGTGCCGACTGAGCTGAAAGAGGGACAGCAAAGGCAGCAGCGAGTATGGCTGTCAAAAAAAAGCGGGCGCGACACATTTTATTCTCCGGGCTAAACAGTAATAACTGGAAAGATAGACGCTCATGTCTTGGTTGCTAGGATCTAGGGCCCACCCTCTCTTCCAGATGTCTTGGCATCGATGTAAGCGTATACTCCCCTGTTCCCAGTAAAAACGAGACCTTGCAATGTTAAGATCAACCTTATTACTCGCTATCACGTTGGGGTGGATTACGCCCTCATATCTTGCACAATCCACAGGAGATGAATTGGAGCAGATAGAAATTTCAGTTGAAGATTTCGTATTTGATGCGCTCGCAGCGGGGCCACAGGATGGCGAACTAGTGCTGCTCTTGCATGGGTTTCCTCAAGCTAGCTACGCATGGCGCAACCAACTGCCAGTCCTCGCTGCTCTTGGCTTTCGAGTTGTGGCACCAGATCAAAGAGGGTACTCAGTAGGGGCCCGACCTACAGAGGAATCCGACTATGTGATGGAAGAACTCGTAGGGGACGTTCTAGGAATGGCAACGGCTCTTGGGTATGAGCGTTTTCATGTGGTTGGGCATGACTGGGGAGCAGCTGTATCATGGATCCTCGCTTCATCCGTACCCGAACGTGTTCAATCAGTCACCGCGCTCTCTACACCCCACATGACTGCTTTTGCGCGCGCGCTGTCGGATCCAAATTCTGCACAATCACAAGCGTCTGGTTACATGACAATGTTCCGATCAGCGGGCTCGGAACAACTTTTTCTGGCAAATGAGGCACAGCTTCTCAGGAGCATACTGTCCCAGTTTAGCTCTTCAGAAACAGATCTGGATGCTTACCTCAGTGTGCTCGGTAATCCAGATGCACTTCGGGCTGCTCTTAACTGGTATCGTTCTGCCATACCCTCCCAGGGAGATGCTCCACCTGCTTCCGCTGCAATGGTCACTATCCCCACACTCTATGTCTGGAGCACAGAGGACTGCTGTTTCGTCCGAGAAACCGCCGAGGCTTCTAAGGAGTTTGTGACGGGCCCATACCAGTTTGAAATACTTGAGGGCGTGAGTCATTGGATTGCTGAAGAAGCCACAGACAAGCTCAATGAATTGCTCATCAAACATCTAGGACAATGGAAAGGGCGCTAGCCTTCACCAACACTGGATTGATCAGAGTTCCGCACGGTCACTAGGGATGAACGTCGCGATCATCGGTAGCGGTATCGCAGGGCTGGCGACAGCCCACCTGCTCTGCCGAGATCATGAGATCACACTCTTCGAGTCTGACTCTCGAGTGGGTGGCCACGTGCACACAGTCGAGGTTGAAAGCAAACACGGCACGATCAATATCGACACAGGATTCATCGTCTACAACGAACAAAATTATCCTAATTTCGTGAAGCTGATCCAGGAACTCGATATTCAAACTCAACCAAGTTCAATGAGCTTCAGTGTTCGGCTAGACAATCCAGACTTGGAATACAACGGGTCAACTCTTCGCCAGCTGTTTGTTGACAAACGGAACCTCTTCCGGCCCTGGTTCTATAAGATGCTCCGAGATATCCTGCGTTTTAATCGGATGGCTCCCGATGCAATTGATGGCCGCCCAACGAATTGGTCACTACGCGAACTCTTGGATGAACACGGGTTCGGCCAACCTTTTATCGAATACTATCTCGTCCCTATGGGTGCTGCGATTTGGTCGACTCCGGTGACCCAAGTTCTTGATATACCTGCACGTTTCTTCATCCAATTCTTTGAAAACCATGGAATGCTCACTGTTGATGATCGCCCTGAGTGGCGAGTGATCAAGGGCGGATCTTGCCAATATGTGAAGGAAATTATCAAGCCCTTCGCGGACCGTATCAGGCTCAACCATACTGTTCGGCAAGTTGAACGGTTTCCAGACCATGTAACTGTGGATGGTGAACGATTTGATGAAGTCGTGTTCGCGTGTCATAGCGATCAAGCACTCGAGATTCTCAAGGATCCGTCACCTGCCGAACGCTCGGTTCTGGGTGCGATTCCATACCAAGCCAATGAAGTAGTGCTGCACACAGACACGCGTCTTCTTCCCAGACGGCGACAAGCCTGGGCGGCATGGAACTACCATAGTAGTGGTCCATTGGAGAACAATGGGCCGGTAGCTCTCACCTACAATATGAACATTCTTCAGGCACTAAACGTGCCGGATACGTTCTGTGTCACCCTCAACGATTCGTCTTCGATTAATGATAAAGACGTATTGGAACGATTTGAGTATCACCACCCTCTCTTTACACTGGACGGAATCGCTGCCCAGAAGCGTCATACGGAAATTAGTGGAATCGCCCACACACACTATTGCGGAGCGTATTGGGGCTATGGTTTTCACGAAGACGGACTGAATAGTGCACTTGCTGTCGCTCGCGCGTTCGGGGTGGTGGTATGAAGAGCGCGATCTACGAAGGCCTCGTGCGCCACAGAAGATTCACTCCGGTACCCCATGAATTCCGATACCCTCTCTTCATGATGTATTTAGACTTAGCGGAGTTACCGGACCTATTTCGACATCACAGACTTTATTCAGCTGAAGGTCCTGCAGCAGCCTGGTTCCGTCGCAAAGATTACCTCGGAGACCCCGATCTAGATCTAGATGCGGCTGTCAGAGACACCGTGCAATCGGCCACGGGAAAGAGACCGGATGGCCCGATACGTGTGCTTACGCACCTGCGAACGTTTGGCTACGTAATAAACCCGGTGACGTTTTACTATTGCTTCCGGAGTGCAGAGGACGGTCTCGATGCGGTGGTTGCTGAAATTACCAATACTCCGTGGGGTGAGCGACACATACATGTTCTCAAGCCGTCCACAGAGGAGCCATACGAGCATCCATATGGATTCAGTTTCGGGAAAGAATTTCATGTCTCACCCTTTATGCCGATGAATGTGAACTACGAGTGGCGAATCGGCATGCCAGGTAACCGTCTTACCGTCCATACACAGAACTATGCTGAAAAGCAAAAATTCTTCGATGCTACACTCTTGCTGTCGCGCCGAGAGATCACGAATAAGGCTCTGACCCGAGTTCTGCTGAGGCACCCTTGGATGACTGCACGAGTTGCTTTCGGGATTTATTGGCAGGCTGCAAGACTATGGATTAAGCGAGCCCCGTTCCACACCCATCCAGCCAAGATATCGGGATGACCCTCTGGCAACGCTTCTTTAGGAAGTTGGTTTTCTGGAAACTGGAAGGTCTCCTAAACGGCCACCTCACAATTCACCACGACAGTGAACGCCGTGCCTTTGGTAATCCTCAGGGCCTAGAGGCTGAGGTGCGAGTAGTGGACCCTCGTTTCTTCACGGCGGTCATAATCGGTGGCCATGTCGGAGCTGCCGACGCTTACGCTGAAGGATGGTGGACCACTGACGATCTGCCCGCAGTCGTGCGCGTATTCGTGCAGAACCGTGAATTGGTAGATGGACTAGAGACAGGATTAGCACGACTAGTCCAACCTTTTCGGTGGCTTATCCACGCGTTGAACCGGAATAACAAGGTCGGAAGCCGGCGAAATATTGCTGCTCACTATGACCTTGGTAATGACTTCTTCGAGTTCTTCTTGGATGAGACACTCACGTACTCCTGCGCGTACTTTGAACATGACGACATGAGCCTCGCTGAAGCTTCACGAGCCAAATACGACCGCATCTGCCGAAAGCTTGATCTCAAGCCTGAGCATCATTTAGTAGAGATTGGGAGTGGCTGGGGAGGCTTTGCGATTCATGCGGCTGAGCGATATGGGTGCCAAGTCACAACCACCACGATCTCTCAAGAACAGTGTGAACTTGCTAGAGAGCGTATTCGTACAGCAGGGCTGTCGGATCATGTCACCGTTCTACTATCCGATTACCGTGATATAAAAGGTGAATATGACCGGCTAGTTTCGATTGAGATGATTGAGGCTGTAGGACACCAGTATTTCCCTGCCTACTTCAAGACATGTGCAAATCTCCTGAGCCCGGAAGGTCTCGCAGCGATTCAAGCAATTACGATCCTCGATGAACAATACGAGCAAGCCCGAAAAGAGGTGGATTTCATCAAACGTTACATCTTTCCTGGCTCATGCATTCCTTCAATCGCTGTCCTACTGTCTGCAGCAAAACAAACTGATCTAAGCATTGTCCACGCTGAGGATTTAGGCGTGCACTACGTGCGCACCTTACGGGAGTGGAGGCACCGCTTCAGCCAGCGTGGTACAGAGATCGCTGCCCTTGGATTCGACACTTGGTTCCGCAGGATCTGGGATTTCTATTTCTCCTACTGCGAGGGGGGGTTTGCTGAGGGAGCCATCGACGTGTCCCAACTGATATTTGCTAAACCGGGCGCGGCATTACCTCTCAAGAGTATACCACAACAGGAAACGCAAATAGCATGATCCTGCGAGTCGGCACTGCACTTGCGGAACGTGGCATCATTCCTATCAAGCTTCTCCGATGGGGCATCCGCAACCTGATCCAGCATCGCATTCGTGAGATAAACGAAGAGTCCAAGGCAGCGTTTATTCAAGAGCTTCTCTCGAGTCCAATCGCCATCGCCACAGAAGCGGCTAATGAACAACACTATGAAGTGACATCTGAGTTCTTCGAAATGGTTTTAGGTGACTCACTGAAATACAGTGCTTGTTATTGGCCCGAGGGAGTCGAAACGCTATCCGAAGCGGAAGAAGCGTCTCTCGCACAGGTGTGCGAGAGGGCTAAAATACAAGATGGGCAGCGCATCTTAGATCTGGGATGTGGATGGGGTTCATTCTCTCTGTACGTCGCAAAACATTTCCCGAATGCGACGATCACATCAGTGTCAAACTCTGAATCTCAGCGTCGCTATATCGAGTCTCACCGATCATCCAAAGTCCAGGTCATGACCGCTGACATCAACAACCTGGATCTCCATGAAAGATTTGATCGGATTGTTAGTATCGAAATGTTCGAGCATCTAAGGAACTACCACAGACTCTTCAAGCGCCTGTCTGGTTGGCTTCGACCAAATGGAAACGTGTTCGTACATGTATTTTGTCACAGGTCCTATCCCTACCCGTTCGACACCATTGGAGAACATAACTGGATGGGGCGCCACTTCTTCACAGGTGGAATCATGCCCTCACTAGATCTTTTTCATTCCTTTAATGAGCATCTATCGGTGGAGGATGAATGGGCCTTGGACGGGACGCACTATCAGCGAACAGCAGCCGCATGGCGAGAGAACTTGGAGG
>CAJWPN010000001.1:0-149685 GCA_913045345.1 uncultured Gemmatimonadales bacterium | reverse complement strand
CTGGGCATACAGAGCGATCTCGTCTCGCCAAAACGGTAAAAGTGGGCGCCAAACTCCAGGTTCTCGGTATTCGCTCATTCCACTAAGCCCTTTCAATCCGCTACCTCGAACCATACGAAAGAGCACGGTTTCCGCCTGATCATCAGCGTGGTGTCCCATTACAACTACTCCCCCGCCAACACGTGTCCGGACAGACTCAAGAAAGACATGACGCGCGTTACGTGCTGACTCCTCTGACATCAGCGCTTCATTAGCACGTCCCAATTCGAGTTCCACACCCCAAGCATGACAGAGCCCTGATACCCACTTAGCGTCAGCTGCACTGTTCTCTCGAGAGTAATGGTCAAAGTGTGCCGCATGAAGCTGATGGGACTGAGGAATTACAAAGCGAAAGAGGTGGAGAAGTGCAACAGAGTCCAAACCTCCAGAGACTGCTACTACGATTGGAGCATCTGAGAGAAAACTACTACGAGCTGACCTGAAACTCGCCTGAAAACGTCTGACAAGACTGACCTGATCCCCATTCATTTTAAATGGTCTTGTAGCATCAATTCTGGGGGCCGAGATCTGATCTGAGTCAATACTGACGCGAGTAGATCCGGTCGATCACTTTGAATGGCATCAACACCCCAGTCGATGAGACGACGCATGTCACTTGGTTCATCCACGGTCCAAACGTGCACAGGGATATTTTGGGCATGTGCCTGCCGAATGAAGCGTGGTGATACGACTCTTAGGCCTTTCCAGATCTCAGGGACTTGAAGCACATCTGCCGAAAAACTGTATAAGTTTCGCCACGGGAGGAAATGTCCTAGCCAAAACCAAAAGACTTGTTGTCGGCTAGCACCCCAAGGACCTATATAATGCTTAATCTTTCTGCGGCACTGTTCGAAGGTTGCGGCTACAAGCACACGATGCTCGGCGGAATAACGTTCTATTAGCTCAACCAATGGTCCCGCTACTTGGGGTTCCTTCGCCTCGACGTTCATGCGTGTGTGTGGGAGAGCCACCAGCACCTCTTCAAGAGTCGGGACAGTCACACCCTCGCCCCGAAACGAATGCTCACCTGTCAGGTCCTTGAAGTGATATCCCGCATCCAACCTGCGAATCTCATTCAAGGTCAGCTTTTCTACTGGGCCAATCCCATTTGTTGTCCTATCAACTGTCGCATCGTGTATAACAACTACGGAGCCATCACGGGTTAGGCGGACATCCATTTCCAACATGTCTGCCCCCCACCACTCAACTGCTCTCCGAAATGCTATTAGAGTATTTTCAGGCGCTAGCTTTGCACCGCCGCGGTGTGCGACTAATAACGGTGCTCCTGAAAGATATGTGCACCCGGTACGAAAACGCCGAATCCTAAGCATTCCTCTACACTAATCAGCTAGCCAACTCGAGCTCTTGATGTCTGTTTTGACGCGCTCGATCTTATCGGATAACATGAGTTTAAAATGCCGGAGGAGGGACTCGAACCCCCGACTCGCGGATTATGATTCCGCTGCTCTAACCAACTGAGCTACTCCGGCGGCGGGGAAAAAGCTTATCCGGGGGTGAGAGCGTGTCAACCGGACAACCCACAATGCACTTCCCAAGGGCATCAAGCAAACTAACGCCTTTGGAATCGTGCTGAATCCATGGATGACCTTACTGAGTTAGATGGTTCTGCAAACCGATAAAGGGTTTCTCCATCCCTGATCATACCAAAACGTTCTCTAGCAATCCTTTCAAGCATATTAGGGTCGGACTCCACAGAGTCCGAGAGTGCTAGAAGCGAATCAATTTGCTGACGCTTCCTTGTAAGTTCGCCCTCTACCTGCTCCAGCTCGGTACGAACTTCTCGGAGAGCAAACCAAGAGTATTCTCCACTGAAAACGGCGTAGTACACAGCAAGCAGAAGGATGACTGGTAGGATGGTCTTCTTCAGCCTACTCATTCAGGAAGCTCCAGTCTGAGTAGGTGATGAGATTGAAGACCATATACTAGTTCCCGGGTAGCGGGCCTTTTCCCCAAGCTCCTCCTCAATCCTTAAGAGTTGATTGTACTTGGAGACTCGGTCAGTCCGACTGGCGCTACCTGTCTTGATCTGACCGGCACCCAGCGCAACTGCAAGATCTGCTATCATAGTATCTTCTGTTTCACCTGAGCGATGCGATACAATACTTTGATAACCAGCCTCACGAGCAACTCGCATCGTCTCAAACGTCTCTGTAAGGGTGCCAATTTGATTGACCTTGATCAGGATAGCGTTCGCAGTATCTAAGCGGATCCCTTCCCGAAGTCGATCCACACTAGTTACAAACAGATCATCACCAACTAGTTGCACTCGATCTCCAACAGCATCAGTTAGTGCTTTCCAGCCTTCCCAATCATTTTCATCGAGTGGATCCTCAAGAGAGCTAATGGGATAGTTCTCCACCCACTCAGCCCAAAAATCTACCATGGAAGCTGTATCCCGACACTCTCCTGACGACCATCTAAAAAGATACTGGCCATCTTCAAAGAATTCGCTGGCAGCAGCGTCAAGTGTAAGCACAACGTCCTCACCAACCTGATAGCCTGCCCTATCAATTGCCTCTAACACAGTTTCGATTGCTGCTTCATTACTGTTCAGATCAGGTGCGAATCCACCCTCATCACCCACTGCAGTACTTTTCCCCTGTGAGGCAAGTACCAATTTGAGATGGTGGAAAATTTCCACACCGACTCTCAACCCTTCACTGAAGCTGTCAGCGGCAACAGGCATAACCATGAATTCCTGAATATCGACATTATTGGGTGCATGTGCCCCACCGTTCAGTATATTCATCATCGGGACCGGCAGCAGATCAGCATCTCCCGTCGGGGATAAATAACGCCACAGTGGCAGACCATCCTCAGTGGCCGCAGCCCTTGCAACTGCCATAGATACCGCAAGGACCGCGTTCGCCCCAAGATTTTGCTTGTTATGGGTCCCGTCGAGTTCAATCATGATCTGATCGACTTCAGCCTGGCTTCGAGCATTAACCCCCTTCAGTGCTCTAGCTATGACCGTTTCGATATTCTCAATCGCCCTCAAAACTCCCTTGCCGAGAAATCGTGTCGGGTCCCCATCCCTTAGTTCGACAGCCTCATGTGCCCCTGTTGATGCACCGGAAGGTACCGCAGCCCGACCCATCACACCTGTCTCTAATGTGATCTCAGCCTCGACTGTTGGATTCCCTCTCGAGTCGAGAATCTGCCTTCCAGTTACACTGACGATCGCAGACATTGGATTCTTATCGTCCTAGTTAGTTTCGTTGCGCTTCTGGATTTCAGATACAGCCTGTCGGGCTCTATGTGTAAGCCTGGCTCGGTTCTCCATAGTGTATCCACCTACCTGGATAGGTTCGCCAAAATGCACACGGACAGTACCAGGGTTTATGAGGAATGAACCTTTTTTCATCACTTCGCGAGACCCAAACATAGCTGCAGGTACGACAGATGCTCCGGTCTGGATCGCCAAAACGAATGCCCCTTTCTTAAAAAGACCTAATTCGCCCGTCTTAGAGCGTGTCCCTTCAGGAAATATGATGACAGTTGGAGCGGCTTCTTCCAACCTTTTTCTTGCAATATCTAATGAGGCTAACGCACGAGTTTTGTCACCTCGATCAATGTAGATGTGTCCGCACGCACGCACGGCCGCGCCAAACACGGGTATTCTTTCAACCTCTTTCTTCGCTACAAAAACGTAATGTCCCGGAACAAACGCTGCGAGAACAAGAACATCGATCCATGACACATGGTTCGTCACCAAAACCTGAGGTAAGGAGGAATCGATTACAGCCTTGTTCTCCAGGATGACGCGCACGCCTGCGACCCTCAAAACCAAACTGGCCCAGGCGCGAGCAGCCTCTTCACAACGGCATCCAAGATCTGTTGAGCGACGATAAACAGACCACGCAATCTTGGAAGCGTACCAAATCGTCGCAGGTACAATGACTATGGATACGAGAAAAAGCCGGGTCACAGCACATCGGCCGTATAGTGATCAAAACCACTTCTAGTTAAAGGCTCAGGCTCAACCCCACCTCGGTCGATCCAGATGCCACAACCTTCTCTAACATGCCCAACCCTTGTGACCTCAAGGCCGAAATGGTCTTGGAAATAGGATGGATCCACTGCATCTGTTGCAGCCGCGAAACATAGTTCGTAATCCTCCCCTCCATGGAGTGCTGCTTGGAGTGCCTCCTCAGGTCCTAGGACTTCAACTGCGACAGTTGCTATAGGAACCCTCGCCTCCTCCAGTACGATCTGCACACCGGACGCTGCGGCAAGATGGGCTGAATCTCCAGCCAACCCATCTGAGAGATCTATTAACGCATTAGCAATGCCGCGCTCTACCAAATAGCACCCCTCATCACAACGTGGCGATGGTCGAGCAAAAGCTTGTCTGGCCTCTAGTGGCGGCTCACCTCCACTCTGCCATACCCTCACTGCAGTGGAACTCGCTCCTAGCCTTCCCGTCACCCAAATATCATTCCCAGCCACTGCGCCACTCCTTAACCCAGGGCGGCTAGCACTGCCCAAACCGATTACGTCAATGAATACTGGGCCTGATGTGCTTGAGAGATCTCCACCAAGAACCACTGCTCCCACCTCCGAAGCTGCTTGCCTACATCCAGATTGCAGCGCTTCCACCACCTCCTCGCCATTAGCTGCCATAGATATGAAAATGCCCACTGGTACAGCAGCCATCGCAGCAAGATCAGATAGTGCACATGAAACCGCACGGAATCCGATCTCCTGATCATCTAACCAAGCTCTGCGAAAGTGGACCCCCTCCAAAGATAAGTCGGTGCTGAGAACCCAACCTCCTTCAAGGACCGCCGCATCATCTCCCGGGCCTAAATCCACTCCTATTGGAAGCAAATCATCTGGGTTAATAAGCCTACGAATTAGATCGAATTCTACCCCGGGCCCGAAACGAACAGGACCAATAGAACGGGGAGAGGTCACCTCGCAGCATCCGCGTCATAAGAGACAAAAGGAAGACCTAATTCAGAGATCCCAGCACCACGCTCAACAAGCACATCCGGTATCCACTGGATTACGTCAGTGGGTGTTAGTGACGCTCCACGTGCAGCTAAGTTGGCAGCCCTTCCAGTAAGATAGAGACTCAATGCACCAGCTTCCATCGCACCCAAGCCCTGAGCAAGCAATGCTCCACACACCCCGGTTAGTGAGTCTCCCATTCCTCCAACAGCAAGATCTGAGGTTCCTTGGCTCCCGACTAGGATACCCCTGCCCGCATTCAAAATCAGCGAAGGAGTTCCCTTGAGAAGAAAACAATGTTCAAAGCGCCTCACCGCCTCCCTCAGGGCAGCCAACCTATCGTCGATTATATTTGATTTTGATTCACCAAGTAACCGGCTCATCTCACCAGCATGCGGCGTCGAAAGAATAGGCCGTGACTTAGCAAGAGCTCTCAGGTCAAAAAGACCTTCTGCTGCCAGATTTAGAGCATCAGCATCCAGAACAAGCGGCCGTTCCGGCCCCTTAGTAATCTTATTCGCTAATTGGACAGACATCTCGTTAGTCCCAAGGCCAGGCCCGAGTGCCACTGCATCAGTATCCTCTAGAGCTAATTCAAGCGACTTATCATCAGAGACATCCACATAGATCGCCTCGGGGGTAGACCTCTGTAAGATCTCTCTGTTTTCTGGCACTGAGCATACTCGGACTAAGCCTACACCCGCAGTCAGTGCCGCTTGGGTCGTCAATACCGCAGCTCCAGCCATACCAGGCTGACCTGCAATTATCGTCAAGCGTCCTACCGCATTCTTGTGCGTATCTGTAGGGCGGCTAGGCAACTGTCTCTGTGCCCAAAGAGGCGTGATTACCTGTGCAAGTGCATCCGTATTCTCAATAGGTGGAAAACCTATCTCGACAACGACTATCCGGCCTGTATGAGCACGAGCGGGAGAGAGGAGGCTACCTAGCTTGGGAGCCTCAAAACCTACGGTTACGGTCGCGTTAACGGCCTCGCCTGGGACTGCACCGGTTGAGGAATCAATCCCAGAGGGAACATCTATCGCAAGTACCGGACAAGATGCTCTGTTCAACTGGGTTATGGCTGACGCCTGACGATCACGAGGTGGACCTTCCGCACCGATCCCCAGAATCCCATCTATGGCAACTCCACAAGAACCAAGGAGTGCGTCCCAACCACTCTGGTCGAGCACCTCATCCATGATTACAGGGAAATCCCAGTCATGTAGAAGGGGGTCGTTCATAGCTCGTTCAGCGACAAGCACAGCCCTAACTTTTCGGCCCCAGGCCCGCAGAGTACGAAGAAGCACCAAAGCATCTCCTCCGTTATTGCCCGAACCTACAATCCCGACTACAGGACCCTCTGGAAAGAGACACTGTGTGATCTGAGCTGCGGAACGCCCAGCATTCTCCATGAGTACCGACTGCGGCACACCGACTGTTTCGATCGCCGAACGATCCAGTGTCTTAGACTCGCCAGCAGTCAGTGCATAAACCGCTTCGCGGGCGAAAGGCCGTAATGGATTTCCAGTATCAATCATCCGAGCATATCGCTGACGTACCGAAGCTACCCGCCGCTCCAAAAGTCCGCGGCACAAACGCTATCCCTTACGATGAGTAGTGCTCCACGCTGCCCATACACACTGTCCTGAGACATTAATTTCAGACCGTACAATACTATTTGTAACTCTGGCCTATTTGGCGACCGATTGTCACCTCGCCGTTGTCAATCCGAATATTGAAACCACAATCTGGATGCGAGCATACCCAAGCCTTGTAGCGAATCGACGCTCCTTCTCTACCATAATCTGAAAGTGGCAACAGGACCCCATTTTCACACTTTTGACATCCCGGAAATTCGCTCCCTTGCTCCATATTCAACCCCTCCCATTAGCGTGGCGACAACGAGCAATACTCAAATGCTCTCTGTTCGTGCAAACAAAGATTTAAGATCCTGGTTCTCACACTGAATCATCGTAATCAAATTCGAGCTTCCCAGGGGTAATTTAGTTCAAAGGCTTCTTCAAAATCGAAGATGTCAGCGAAGTCTTCTGGACAGTCTCCATCCTGAGTAGTCAAGATTTTCTGCTCAACCAGGGCAAAAACAACAGACCCGACGTCCCGCGTCGAGTGAATTCCCCAGTGCTCAAGAACAGTTCTAGCGAGGGGGCCAAATCGCTCTATCGCTACCTGGCGGACACCCTCGGCAAGTTCCGCACCTGTTATGTGTCTCTTCTCCCCAAGCGAATGGAAAACCGAGTTTAAGGCCTCAAGTACAAACGAGTATGAACGTGGATCAAACCGAGGATTCCTCTCACGCAGGAGGTCTAGTAGTTCATCAGTGCTCGTAAACTCAGTCATGATTCAAAATGTGGGATGCTGAAATGTTGTCCGCTAGTCAGGAGCTTACTCACTCTTTACCGCTATGAAAACCGCATTTCTTTGTAAAGCGGAAATTCTTCACAGAATTCCAGGACTTCTGCCCTTATCCTCAAGATTTGGCTCTCATTAGAAGGTGACTCTAAAACTTGTGAAATCCAGGCCGCAATACGCTTCATCTCGGGCTCCTTCATACCTCGCGATGTTAGTGCCGGCGTCCCAATCCTAAGACCTGATGTGACAAATGGAGAACGTGTTTCTCCAGGGACAGTATTCTTATTCACAGTGATCCCAGAGGCCTCCAGGGCTGCCTCTGCATCCTTACCAGTTAAGTCTTCGTGGCTATCCCTCAGATCAATCAGTATCAGGTGAGTATCAGTGCCTCCACTCACTAAATGTAGGCCGAGATTCTTGAGATCAGATCCTAGAGCCTTCGCATTTACTATTACCTGAGCTGAATAATCCCTGAATTCCGGCTTCAATGCTTCACGCATTGCAACAGCTTTTGCTGCAATCACGTGCATAAGTGGCCCACCCTGCATACAAGGAAAAACCGACTTGTCGATCACCTTGGCATGCTCTTGAGTACAAAGAATCATTCCACCACGAGGGCCTCTCAGGGTCTTGTGTGTGGTGGTTGTAACCACAGCCCCATGCGGTACAGGGCTAGGATGGTGTCCGGTGGCAACAAGCCCTGCTATGTGGGCGATATCTACCATCAAGATCGCTTCTATTTCTTTCGCGATTTCAGAAAACACGCCGAAGTCGATCATCCGCGGATAGGCGCTTGCTCCAGCGACAATCATACTCGGCCGTTCAGTAAGGGCCTGATCTCTTAGAGCATCATAGTCGATTCTCCCATCATCTTCTCGGACACCATAAGCAGCAACCTCAAACAAACGCCCACTAAAGTTCACAGGCGATCCGTGAGTCAGGTGGCCACCATGACTCAGATTCATACCCAGAATTTTGTCTCCCGGGTCCAAGAATGCTAAATAGGCAGCCATGTTGGCCTGAGCGCCCGAATGTGGTTGGACATTCGCGTGTTCAGCACTAAAAAGCTTTTTAGCACGTTCCCGAGCTAGTTTCTCCACAACATCGACAAACTCGCAACCTCCGTAATAACGTTTATCCGGGAGACCCTCGGCATATTTGTTTGTCATTACGGTCCCCATCGCTTCTAGCACCGACGGGGAAACAAAATTTTCAGAGGCTATAAGTTCGAGTCCGTCTCCTTGTCTCCTAGCTTCCGAGATAATCGCATCGAAAATCTCTGGGTCACTCAATCGAAGATGATCCATCATGTCATAAGGATCCTTTGGAGGAACGTCTCAGGATGACAGGGACTCCGGAGTTATTTGTCATCGACTAAATATAGAGAGTGTTCTGTTGAGGATTAAACATAGACAAATACCAAGCTACCTAGACTCAATCTGCTCCAAGATACACTAGCCGTCCTTAAGTCGGGGTCGTTTTGAATCAATATCGAGGCGACCCCACGGTATAAGTAGATCATGCTCGAAAATAAGCAGCCATTCTTGGTCACGTGCTAAAGCCCAAAGCTTCTTCTTTGACTCAAGTGTAACGAGTGGTTCAAGGTCGTAACCCATAATCCACGGAAGTGGGATATGTGCTGCTGTCGGGCATACATCCGCAAGAAAACAAGCAATTTCTCCATCGCTCTCAATCACAACTGACTGATGAAATGGAGTATGTCCTGGAGTTGGTAGCACCTTTACGCCTGGGACAACTTCAGTTGCACCTTCAACAAAATCCCAAAGGCCGGCTTCCTGTATAGGATCGAAGTTTTGACTTAAATAACTTGCCCGTACTCGTTCATTGCCACTGTGAGCGAAATCAAACTCGCCGCGCTGTACAACATACCGCGCATTCTGGAAAGCTGGTCGAATGTTGCCTTCGAGGTCTTGGAATGTGTTACCGCCTGCGTGATCGAAGTGCAGGTGTGTAGATAATACAATTCCTATATCGTCGGGCATGAACCCTGCGGCCCTTATACCATCCTCTAAACGAGTTGGATTCCCAGCGTTCTCTACACCATAGAGCTTATGAAATTCTTCGCTCTCCTTATTCCCGATCCCAGTATCCACCAGCACCAGTTCGTTAGGTGATTCTATGACTAAACAACGCAGCGCGAGGGGAATTCGGTTTTGGTCATCAGAGGGAATTCGACGTTGCCAGAGTGGCTTTGGCACAACACCAAACATGGCACCTCCATCGAGCCACTGGATACCAGACTCAATAGCGTGGATTCTAATCGAACCGACTGAAATTTCCCTGGTGAGAGGTAAATTTGAAATCCACTCTGTCATAACACCCTCAGATCTCTTTGCTCGTAATACAGAAGCGCGGGTATAAGGTGGCTACGGCGCCTAATAATTTCGTTGGCTCCAGAGTTAAAGGTATCAGCCTGAATAGTTCTGATCGTCAATCCTGACTAGTAACCCTCTACTGTCGCCTGCATTCCCCTGGTCTGCGTTTCAAGTCTTCAAGGCTCGGGTTATCTGAAATGAAAGAGCCTCAAGTTCCATCACAAGATTCACGTTTTCAACCGGGATACCATCTGGTACTTGGAGCTGCACAGGAGCAAAATTAAGGATCCCTTTTATACCAGCATTTACAGAGCACTCTGCGACCAATTGAGCAGCTGAAGCAGGAACAGCGAGAATCACTAAAGTCACATGTAATTCCTTAATGAGTGACTCTAGTTTTGAAGCTGGCTGTATTACCAGCTTACCCCATTTTCCTCCAATTTTCTCAGGATCGCTGTCGACGATGGCTACGCAATCATATCCTCGCCTCTTGAAATCAGGATACTCAAACAATGCAGAACCAATCCGTCCTGCACCAACTAGAATTACTGGCCACACTTGGTCTAGGCCGAGGATTATCCTCAGACGATCCCTTAGCTCATCTACATTGTAGCCGAGTCCGCGCTTACCAAAGGAACCGAAGTGAGAAAGATCTTTCCTGACTTGAGCTGCTGTAGTGTGCCCGCGCCTCGCAAGTTGCTCACTTGAAACCGTTACTCCACCATCATCCTGGATCAACTCTAGCACTCGCAAATAGTGCGAGAGTCGGCGAATAGTTGAGTCGGATATGCGTCTAGACAAAGGACCGGACCAGGCAGCTCGCGGGGCAGGCAGCCGCTTGTGAAAAGCTTCACAAGAAAGTACGAGTGGGTAAAGATTACGGCAACGTCCGGACAAGTCTCAGGAATGCCTCAGGAGACAAACGCTCGGGTCGGTCCGTGAGGTCTATCTCAGCCCGTTCAGCTACGTCCTCAATTAGCTCTGGCGAGATGTTGAGTGCTTCATGATCCCTTAAGATTTTTTTGAGTTGCTTTCTTCTCCACTGGAAAGCTGATCGCACGAGCCTGCGCAGGCTTAGTTCTTCTTCGAGTGAAAGAGGCTCAGGGCGAAACGGAACAATTCGAATCACAGTGGAATCGACCCCTGGCTTAGGCTTGAATGCATGCCTACCGATTCCGAAAAGTCTTTCCACACTCGCTATGCTTCGAATCCCTACAGATAAGGCCCCATATTCCTTTGACCCCACGGGAGCCATTATGCGCTCTGCCACCTCCTTTTGGACAGTCAATAAAATACTCCTAGGACGAGGACGCTCCAGGAGACGAAAGATGATGGGAGAGGTGATGTTGTAGGGAATATTTCCTATGACATGAACTTGAGAAGGATCTTCAACTGCTTCCCAAAAAGGAATCGTTAACACATCTCCTTGCAGGACCGTCACATCATTACGATCTCTATATTTTTCAGACCACATGGCCGCTAAATCATGATCAAGTTCTATCAGTACCAGCTTGGAGACGGCGCTCACAAGATGACGGGTAAGTGCGCCACGTCCCGGCCCCACCTCCAGCACCACCTCCATAGCATCAGCGTTCAACGCAGCCACAATCTTCTTCTGGATATTGACATCGACCAGGAAGTTTTGGCCAAGCGAGCGCTTTGGTCGACTTAAGTTGGGATCCATATTGTCCGAGGTTAAAGAGCCTCAGTCACCAACTACAAAAGTAGTGGATTCATCCCAGAGTGTGTCGAACTTGTTCTCAATCGGAAAAAATGAAAAGAGTGTCCAATTTGGTTAATTCGAAGAGGGTTCGAAGGTCCTCGCTAAGGCTAGCGAGGCTGAGTTGCCCTCCCTGTTCTCGAATCTTCTTCGAGAGTGTCACTAGGACTCCAAGGCCGGATGAATCGATATAGTCCGTCTTTGAGAAGTCAACTATAAACTTACGATCTCCTCGTTCCAATTGGTCAAGCACCTGCTCCTTGAGCAATTGTCGGTTCCCCACGATCAACTGACCTCCAACCTCAATGAGAGTGACGTCATCCTTCGCTACAACCTTAAAACCCATGGAAATTTTGCACCGATGGTAGTTTGCGTTTAGTCCCTCTCATGTCGACTAGCATAACTGGCTACACAGCAGAGCAATATTAGAAAACCTATATGCCTGCAAAAACCCACCACATAGAAGAAGGCTTGTCACTAAGCTATTTTTCCCTTGAGACAGCGAAGGACTGGAGCAGAAACAAATCTTGATACATCACCGCCGAGTGACGCGACTTCCCTAACGAGTGAAGCTGAGAGAAAGGAGTACTCTACCTCAGGTACGAGAAACAGTGTTTCAATCTCCGGGCCAAGCTCTTGATTCATCTGTGCCATTTGAAGCTCGTAATCGAAGTCGGACACAGCCCGCAGTCCTCGAATAACCACTTGAGCACCTAAGTCACGAGCAAAATCAACAAGTAACCCATCGAATCTACTGACTTTAACATTGTCATCCTTGGCAAAGATTTCCTGGATGAGTTCTACGCGTTCATTTATATCAAACAAGTGTTCCTTGCTTTCGGTAGAAGTACTGCTAACAGCAATTACTAGTCGGTCCGCAACACGGAGAGTGCGTCGCACAAGGTCTTCGTGACCCTTAGTGATCGGATCAAAAGAGCCTGGATAAATTGCGATGACAGGTCTGTGTGGGCTCATTATCAAGTGGCCAAAGTCGTGAGTGCAGTATCGCCGTAACGCCTCGTGCGCGCGAGATCAGGCGTACCTAACTCTTCCCCCCAACGATGCTCCAACCAGAGCTCTCGCGCAAAGGGTTTTTGAAGAAAAAAAGAAACCAGACTGACTGATGCTGAAGTCCCATAGGGCGGATCAGCAAGCGCGAGATCAAAAACCTCACAGTTCCCATCCAAATAATGGAACACGTCATCCTCAACAACCATGCACTTATCCCAGGCACCGAGCAACTCGATGTTGCCTCGCAGAATGCGAAGAGCCCCTCGGTCTTGCTCAACAAAAACCACCGACGAAGCCCCCCGACTTAGCACTTCCAGTCCAAGTGCGCCGGAGCCTGAGAAAAGGTCTAGCACAGTGATTTTATCCATATTTCCACCCATTGCCGACATCCACGCCTCTTTAACCCTGTCGGTCGTAGGCCTAACCCTAGTCCCACGTATGGAGCCCAAGCGTCGCCCCTTCCAACAGCCCGAAATAATCCTCAATCGTCTTTCCTGTGGACTCTGATTTCGAGAAGGCGAGCCTGAGCACTGACTTTTCCCCTGAATTCATTTCGCTCAAGCTCAACCGCAATGTCGTATAAACCGTGGGAAAGGGTCTCCGGTGAATGCCGGTCAGCCAAACCAAAGCCAATCGCTTCCAGGGCACCTCCATTGCCGATCAAGGTCGTCTTGATGTGGTTATTACCTACGATCTTGGTTTGCTTGAAGGCCACTTCACGGATAATGAAGACCGGAGAAGCGTTACCTATACCATGTGGTCCTAGGTACTTTAGCCAATGAATTAACTGTAGGTCTATCGACTCGAGACCTATTTCAAGGTCCACGAACAACTCTGGGCGAAGTTCATCCATAGAGAATTGCTGGCTAGCAGCAATGTTGAAGGCCTCACGCAAAGCGGGTAGAGCTTCCCGGGCCACATCCATTCCCGCGGCTTGCTTGTGACCACCAAAGCGGATTAGGTGCTCCGAGCATTTCTTCAATGCCTCAAAAAGGTTGAATCCAGGAATTGAGCGCCCACTTCCACGACCTCTTTCCCCATCTAGGGCAATTATGAGAACTGGACGCTGGATCTTTTCCACAATCCTGCTAGCGACAATACCAATTACTCCAGGATGCCATCCATCGGAAGCAAGAACCACGCCCATGTCACGACTCAGGTCATGATCATGTTCGAGGAGCTCTAGAGCCTCTTCAAGAGTCCGCTGATCTTCTGTCCTTCGCTCCTGATTGGTCTGATCAAGTTTTCTTGCTAGTAAAAGAGCTTCAGTAGGATCGTCAGTTAGCAGAAGCTTGAGGGCGTCTTTCGTCTCACCAATTCGACCCGCAGAATTAATCCTTGGAGCGAGTACAAAGCCGATCTCTCTTTCTGTGATGTCCTGCCCAGAAATATCTGTCACATCGAGGAGGGCTTGTATCCCAGGAATGGTAGTATTGGCAAAACGGCGCAGCCCGAAGTGCACTAAATTCCGGTTTTCTCCAGATAGAGGAACCATATCTGCCACCGTGGCAAGAGCAACCAGGTCAAGGTAGTCGACAAGCATTTCAGGATCCTTACCAGCTGCTGTCGCTACCAATTCACAGATCTTGTAAGCCAGCGCAGTACCACAAAGCCCCTTGTTTGGATAAGCACAATCAGGTCTTAATGGGTTTACAACTGCGGTGGCATTAGGAAGTGAATCAAAAACAGTGTGATGATCCGTAATGATCACATCGATCCCTGCTGCACGAGCAGCTTCCACTGTGCGGTGTGCAGTGGTACCACAGTCAGCAGTAATGACTAGTTCGGCTCCTACATCGCACGCTGCCTGCAGGCCTGCAGTTCCGAAGTCATAACCATCTCTTAGTCTGTGGGGCACGAACGGAACTACCTTGCCACCCAAAGAAGCTAACCAGCGAGTCATAAGTGCTGCTGCACTTATTCCATCAACATCATAATCTCCATGCACAAGAATTGTTTGATGAGAATCAATCGACCCAATAATCCTCTCAGCAGCCATCTCCGCATCTGCCAAAGTTGAAGGGTCGTGGAGTTGACTGAGATCCGGTCGCAAGAAACACTTTGCTTTTTCCGGGGGCGTTAATTCTCGGACAGCTAAAAGTGCACAGACTGGTTCAGGTAATCGCAGCTCATCAGTGAGAGATCGAACGGTCTCCGAATCAGGTCGTTCAGATATGACCCACTGGCGCTTCGATAGATCGCTTCCTGGACTCAGGCCACCGGAATCTCCTCCGCGAGGCCCGCCAATCGTCACTCGTCTACCTGATCCTCATCTACTGTTTCTCCAGAGACTTCTTGGGATACAGCAGCCTCTTCCTCAACCGGCTCCTCAGCAGCCATCACTCCCGTTAGCTCATCTTCGTACTCAGTTAGCGTAAGAATAACCCCACATCCCTCACACCGGATTAAAGACTCACCATGCCTAACTTCATTCTGGAGCTGAGGAGGAACAATCCCAAAACAGTGACTACAGGCACCATCTTCTGTCAGAGCCGCAACCGCGGTAACCCTTCCACCCCGTCTGATGCCTTCATATAACCTGATCTCCAGTGCATCCACTGTATGAACGAAGTTCTCCCTGTCCTGCTCCAGTGCACTAAGTTCTTTCTCAGCTGTATCACGTCCAGATATCAATTCCTCTAGGCGCGGACCGACAATCCCCCGGGCCTCGGTTATCGCCTCATCTAATTCCTCTAGGCGACCCTCCATTCTTCGGATCTGATCAAGTATCGATAGTGCCTCCTGCTCATCATTTTGCAACGCCTGTTTCACCATCTCGAGTTCTGCACTCACGGCTGCTTCTTCTCGGAGATTTCTTACTGACCCTAATCGCTCATCTAATCGTTTTTGACGTTCGCGTTTCTCCGCTACGCTTAGTTCCAGCTGACGTTCTTCTAGATTGATTTCCTTGAGTCGAGCTCGCGTCTTCTGGGCATCACTCTCCAAAACCAACGCTGGTTCCTCAACCTCACCCAGTAATGGATCGAAATCCCTGATCTGCTGTTGTACCGCAAGGATCTTAAGGTCAATTCGTTGAAGCTCTACAAGGTTGCTTCGGTCTTGCTCCGTCATGTGCTCCGCTCTCTTAGTTTTTGTCGCCCACAGACGCACTGCGTCTTTGCAGAATTGTCGGATCCAGATCACGCACTTCTTTAGTCCACTCTTTCATTGCTTTAAGCAGCTCTAATTTCTCGTCCTCATCCTGTGTCAATTCCATCTTACGCTGGATATCCCTGACGTGTCGGTAACGTACCTCTGCACGAATCCGATCCACAGATTTCGTGAATACTTCCAACCCGTGATCGAGCTCCATCGGATCGGACAGAATCTCCTCAAATTTCTGAGCAGCTATAGCGCCCATAGAAGCGGGTACGACACGCAGTTCAGGGTCATCAAGAAGAGCGTGAAAGATGGCGCGGTAGGACTGATCGTCAAAGTCCTCTGGTGAGATCAACTCCACAGTTCGTTCTACCCACTCGGGTCCTTTGGTCATCATGAGTAGAACTTGTCGTTCTACTGAAGCTTTCGGCACTAACTGTGTAGGTTTGATTGGGTATTTGCTTGAACCAAAGGCTCTGGTTGTCTTTGCAACCCGCCGGCCCTGCTTCTTCAACTCCTCCTCGAGAGTCTCTCTACGGACGCCGGTCTTGTCTGCAACTTTGGTCACATAGATGTCTCGAAGAGCTGCATCCGCTGCACAACGGATGGTTGGTAACAAGCGATCAAGTGCGGACCGTTGGCCTTCGATAGACGAGAAATAGTCTCTCTCTTCAAGGATCTGGAGTTTACGATCTAGAACATCGACTGCCTGATCCAGATATTCACGCAGAGCTTCTGAGCCCTGATTTCGCACAACCGTATCTGGGTCCTCACCCGGTGGCAAAGTCACTACTCCTGGATGGAGTCCAGCTTCTAGAAGAATGTCCCCAGCCTTGAATGTGGCCCGTAGACCAGCAGCATCTGAGTCAAAGAGTAGCAATGGGCGGTTTGTGTAGCGTGCCAAAAGCCTTGCTTGTTCGGGCGTCAGAGCGGTTCCTAGAGACGCCACTGTGTTATCGAAACCATGGGCTGCAAGTGAGACTACATCCATGTACCCTTCAACCAAGAGTGCACACTCTTCGCGGCGAACGTGGTGCCGAGCCCATGACAGGCCGTATAGATTTTCGCCTTTCCTGTAGATTTGCGTCTCTGGAGAGTTGAGATACTTGGGTGCGTCTGCTTTATCCGACTCAAAATCTCTGCCACCGAATGCGATAACCCGACCTGAAACGCTTTCGATAGGAAACATTATACGACCCCGAAAACGATCGTACGGGTTTTTCTTGCGGTCACTGGTATTAAGGAGACCCACATCCAACATGAGATCATCTTCCAGTCCATGCTTCCCTGCAGCACTGCGCAATGCCCCCCAATCGTTTGGGGCATACCCCATCCCAAATCGTTCTGCAATGCCTGGACTAATCCCTCGCCCTTCCAAGTAGGTTCGAGCGGCCGCACCACCATCAGGGTCTGTCAGACGCTCTCGAAACCAGTCCTGTGCAAAGGCATTGATAGCATATAGAGGACGATTCGGGTCATCCGCCTCAGCAGCCCTTTTTACCTCACGTACTTCGACACCAGCTCGCCCAGCCACATGTTTTACGGCTTCCACAAAGTCCATACCCTGGCGTTCCATCAAAAACTTGAACACATCCCCTGACTGGCCACATCCGAAACACTTGAAGAAGCCTTTGTCAGGAACAACATGAAAGCTTGGAGTACGTTCTTCATGGAACGGGCAATTCGCTTTGAATTCCTTGCCGGCTTTCTTTAGCGCTACAAATTCGCCAATGATATCAACAATATCAGCGCGGGCACGAACTTCTTCGACTATTTCATCAGGAATCATAGTGCTCCGTCGAACATCACAATTGTGACACCCGCCCCACCTTCATAGGGGTAACCCATGCGGGTCTCCACCACACGCAAGTCTTTTTCAAGTATCTCAGCTACACGTTTGCGGAGTGCCCCCGTGCCCTTGCCGTGAATAACGCGAATCTCAGATAGATCCTCCAAAACTGCAGCATCCAATGCTCTCGAAAGTTCAAGTTCTACCTGATTCACCCTCATTCCATGGAGGTCAACTTCAGAGCCGGTCGTTCCCAACTCGGGGCCCTTCCATCCTGTATCTTCATCAACTGGAGTAACCTCAAGCCGAGCAGTGATAACTTCTATCTCTGCAAGGGCCATATCTAGCTTGAGTTCCCCGGCTTCAAGAATCACACGGTCACCACTGACCCCAATCACTTTACCCCGAATTCCGGTTGTACATACGCGAACGTTTGTACCCTTCTTGATCGGTAGCACAGAACGTGACTGGGGTGCTCTTCTCTGCTCGCTCACCTCAGAACCTTACCTTGAATCCGGTCTGGATTTGTGAATCAAGTTCACTGGTTAAGTTCTTCACGGACTATCCTATTCGCCTCTTTACCATCAAATCGGCCTCCGATTTGCGGCATAATCCTCCCCATTAACATCCCCATTTGGTCTACCCCTTCCTCAATTGCAACCCGCACTAACGCCCTGACCTCATCTTCTGACATACCTTCTGGGAGATACTCACTGAGGACTGTAAGTTGAGCTTCTTCTTGGCTGGCGAGCTCATCACGACCAGCAGCACGCATCTGAGACGCGGCATCTTTACGCTGCTTAATCCCTCTCGAGAGCACCTTCACAGTTTGGTCATCAGTTAGCTCAGCTCCCAATTCTATTTCCCTGTTATGGACATCAGCTAGAATCGTGGAAAGGACAAGCGTGCGAAGTTTATTACGGTCTTTTCTCGCTGATGTGAGGTCAGACCTCAATCGGTTCTTAAGTTCTTGAGACACAAGTCACTCTTCCCTTCACTTGAGTTCTATTAGGCCAACCAAAACAGCGATGCTAGTAACGTACCTGGTGAATCGGAGGAAGCCACTCTCATCCTGGTGGCCACTGGAGGGCCCGGCCACCAAGGAGGTGTAGGTGTAGGTGATTAACCGTCTGGCCACCATCTGCTCCTATATTGATCACAGTTCGGTAACCACTTTGGGAAAGGCCTTCATCTCTAGCAATCTTTTTAGTGGTAAGCATCATGTGTCCCATCAGGTCACGGTTCTCATCGGCCACTGATGCAAGAGACTCCAAGTGCTGTTTAGGAATTATGAGAATATGGATGGGAGCCCGAGGGTTAATGTCATGAAATGCAAGTACTTGATCATCTTCATGCACGATATCGGCTAGAACATCCCCGAGGACAATTTTGCAGAAGAGACACTCATTAGCAGCCATAAGGTGAGCTTCCAAATAGAGGGGGTAGCACGCGTATTAATGCGCCTAACCGATCTTGTGGGTGGTTAGAACCGAGCGCAATGGCAAGATCGATCCCCGAGTACGCACTAATTTCTATCGTGAAAAGGGCCGAGATACTTTTCTTAGATGTATAAGTTCCAAGATAGGCTGCCAGTCACATAAAGCTTATCAAACAATACTGAATAACCCACTCGTCCATTCCCCGTCACGGTCTACTTCAACGCACCTAAAGCCCTTAGCGCTTGCATCCTCGAGAAAGCGAGGCCATTCGATCGAAAGGATACCTGACATAATTAACCACCCATCTTGAATTAGTGTATCACGGAAAGCAGGAAGAAACGGACTCAGAACACCGCTCTGTAGGTTGGCGACAATCCCGTCAACGGGTCCTATTCGCCGAAGACTATGGGTGTCAGCCCACTCCTCTATACATTGGACTCGGCTAGATACTCCATTTCTTTCCACATTCTCTCGCAAGGCTTCAAATGACGGTGGATCTCCCTCAACTGCTATAGCTTCACTCGCACCTAATGCTGCTGCCGCGATCGCTAGTATCCCAGATCCTGAGCCAATATCTAGTATTCGGTCATTAACCTTGAGAGCTGACTCTAGGAGCCTCAAGCTTCCTCGAGTTGTACCGTGTTCGGCAGTTCCAAAAGCCATGCCAGGATCAATCACAATCACTATATCATCAAGTTCAGGATGGAATTGCACCCAAGATGGACGTACTACAATAGTATCCGTGATCCTTTTAGAGCTGAGTCCACGTTTCCATTTCTCAGACCAGTCCTCATTTGCCTGCCAACGGGTTACTACGTCGATTTCTTCATTGCCAATAGCAGAACTTACACGGGACCGTAATCGTTCTATAAAGCCAGATAATTCATCGGGCTCTTCAAAATATGTGTACAGCCAGCCCTCGCGTTCGAGTACACTCCGGCCACACATTTGAACTAACGTATCCACCAAAACCGAAGCCTCGTTATCCGTGACCGGGGAACGAATCCCTACCTCCAGCCACCGAAGTTTGGGGTAGTTCATCCTCCCGTGAACGCCTCCTTCACTCGAGACCAGAACCCGCTATGCGTTCGACGACGGATTTGCTCCGGCGCGAGTGTTTCAACGCCGCGCAAGTTCTCTAGAGCCTCTTCCTGTTGGGTATTGAGGTCCATTGGCGTCCACACTATCACCCTAATAATCTGGTCTCCTCTGACGTGACCATTGAGATCAGGTAGCCCAAGTTCCTTAAGATTAAGATGGTCCCCACTCTGTATACCGGCAGGAATCGTCACTTGAGCGGTACCTTCGATCGTGGGGACTCGGACTTCGTCCCCTAGCGCAGCCTGACTAAAGGTTATTGGGAGTTCATGGAAGATATCTGATCCATCGCGTGAGAATCGTGGATCGTCTTCAATCTCAAGAAGTACTACGAGATCTCCTCGGGGCCCTCCTCTAGGCCCAACATTACCGCGTCCTCTGAGTGTGAGAAAATTCTCCGCAGTCACCCCCGCCGGCACCTCTATTTCTATTTCCGTATCACCTCGGGTTCGACCTTCACCGCGGCAAGAATTACAAAGCTCCTGGATAATCCGACCTTCACCATGACAGTTTTGACAGGGCTGAACACTTACAAACTGACCAAAAACTGACCGCTGAACATGCCGTGCTTCTCCTGCCCCTCCACACCCGGGGCAAACCACCGGCTTCGTCCCAGATTTCGCGCCTGACCCGGCACACGGCTCGCATTCCCCCAGGATTGAAACACGCAGAGTTTTCTTTACTCCTAGCGCAACCTCTGGAAGTGTAAGGGATACCCCTATCCGTATGGTCTTTCCTTTACGAGATGCAGACCGTTGTGTGCGTGCACCACCTGCTCCGAAAACATCCTCAAACCCTGAAAAACCACCAAAATCACGCATGAAGATCTCAATTGCATCACTAAAATCGAAACCTCCCATTCCACCGGGACTAGCAGAGCCCTTAAGCCCTTGCTCACCATAGTGGTCATACATCGACCGCTTTTCAGGATCACGAAGAACTTCATAAGCCTCTGTGACTTGCTTGAATAACTCCTCAGCTTCCTTAGAACCTTCATTGCGATCGGGATGATATTTGAACGCAAGCTTACGGTACCTCTTCTTGATTTCCTCGAGGTCCGCATCACGTGACAAGCCGAGCAATTCGTAGTAATCAGCCATTAGAAAGCTGTTGGAGATCTTCAGTGAAGTAGTAGGGATAGATCAGCTTTGGAGCATCCGAGTGACAAGCGTTGAAGTGTAGTCAACGATCGTCACTACCTTCTCATAAGGCATACGTGTCGGGCCGATGACTCCAATTACTCCTGTAAGATCACCTGTCTGGTACTCAGAAGTCACCAGTGTGAAGTCAGTGAGTTCATTGCTATCATTCTCACCACCGATCGTAATCATGACCCGACCTCTGTGGTCACGTTTACCCATGGTATCAGCGAGAAGATCTCGTCTTTCAGTGAGTTCGATCAGATTAGTTAATTGGTCACGTTCCTCAAACTCCGGTTGTGACGCCAGCACACTCGTATGCCCCAAAAGGATACTTGTTCTATCCAGCTCCTGCAGATCGAAAAGTTTTGCTCCCGACTGGACAAAGACGTTCATGAACTCGGCTGCTCCAAACTCTCCTGAATGAGAATCCCGCATCCTCTCAGGAAATGTTCGGCGAATCTCCTGGAGAGTGAGCCCGGCCAGGCGTTCATTCATGGCAACGGTGACAGAAAGAAGAGTTTTCCGGGGCACCTCTAGGGGCAGGTCGACATAGACCGTTCGCACGACTCCACCTCGAATCGTTGCAACAAACAGTACCCGGCTTGAAGAGACCTGTATCAGCTCAACCTTCTCTAGGACTGCCACTTCCAAACGAGGAGCAATTGCTACACCAAGTTCATTCGAGACGAAGCTCAATGCACGTGTTGCTTTCATCACAAGACGGTCCACAACGGAGGTGCTAGTGCCATCAAGTTGGCGTCGAAGATTCGTTCGTTCCTCGCCAGTAAGTCTCTGCGGTGCCATTAGTCTGTCAACGAAAAACCGATATGCTAGGTCCGTCGGTACACGTCCCGCAGAAGTATGAGGGTGGAAGAGATATCCCTTATCCTCAAGGTCACCCATGGTGCTTCGGACTGTAGCAGATGAGATACCTAGATCAAAATTCCGAGAGACCGTTCTACTACCAGCCGGTTCAGCGGTCTCCACATAAGTACGCACCACTGCATCCAAGACCTGCCGTTCACGTTCAGTGAGCTCGGCACCAGTAAACTCAGCCCTTTCCAAAACAGTCATAGTCGAAGATCGAGTATGGTTGATTCCAACGTCAACCCACCGGAGCACCATCAAGCTCCAAAGTAAGTCGGTCCAACAGTAGCCAACCCTCTGCGGTAAGGCGCACTCTTCCATTCTCAAGCACGCTCCAACCTTCCTGTACCCAGGACTGGACAATTACCCGCTGTGGGTCAGCTAGATCCTCTAGCCGAAGCCCCAATACAGTTCGTAGACCCAACCATAATCGCTCTAAAGATCTAGAGGCCGCATCAAGGTGCTCACCCTTTTCCCACGTAATCCCTGTCCCTGTGGCCAAGGCATTATATGCACCCCAATCTCTGACATTCCAGCGACGGTAGAATCCTGAATAACTGTGGGCAGAGTTGCCCAAGCCTAAATAAGGCCCTCCATCCCAGTATGCAGAGTTATGTCTTGATTCAAACCCTGGGTGGCTGAAGCTGGAGACTTCATAATGTTGATATCCTGCATCTCTTAATAGCTCCACGGCAGTAAGGTATTCATCCCTGTATTGCCCTTCATCAACTGGGAACTCACTACCATCTCGGACTGATCGACCTAATGGTGTATCAGGCTCTATGCTAAGTCCGTACAAGCTGATATGTGGGATGTCTAGTTCTAATACCTTGAACAGGTCAGTGCGCCAACACCGCTTTAGTCTGGACGGCAACCCAAATATTAGATCAACGCTGAGATTACAAATCCCTGCTTCCTTTATTGTATTGACCGCCTGAACTGCACCAGCTGGCCCGTGCAAGCGCCCCATCCATGTGAGTACCTGTGTATCAAAGCTTTGTACGCCTAGGCTCATCCGATTAACACCGACATTGTACCAACTTTCAACTAAGTCATGCGTGACAGTCTCGGGATTGGCCTCGGCAGTCCACTCGAGTTCAGGATCTTCGAGGCGGCTATATCCAATTACTTCTGCAAGGCCTTTCATCGCTTGAGAGCCTAACAGGGATGGGGTACCACCTCCCACATATAGGGTTTTTAGTGTCTCAGACATGGTGAAGACACCTTCTCGTTCGACTGCTGTAAGCTCTCCTGAGAGTGCTCTTGTCCAGGCACTGAGATTATCAGAAGAATTTACCTCTACAGCAAAATCACAGTAGAAACAACGTCTTGAACAAAATGGTGCGTGCACGTAAATGGATGAGACCGGAACCTTATTCAGGGTACCCACGCTTGGTCACCCCCGTCACCCGTCAGTTCTTCAGAGGGACGACTCTCCTTCCAAAGGGCTATCAAAAGCTCATCCAGACCTCTGTTAGTTGACGATGAGACCCCGAAAACTGCCCAAGCCCCTTCTGCTTGGAACTTCGGGAACTCAGCATCTGGAGGAAGAAGGTCAGTCTTCGTTAGTACTACACAGAACGGAGCTGTCCCGAGTTCTGGAGAATAGGCTTCAAGTTCAGCTCTTAGGGCCTGGAATGCTTGTTGAATGTTCTCCGTGTCCACTGGAATCATCAGCGCGAGAGTTCGGGTCCGTTCAATATGGCGCAGAAACTTATGGCCCAAGCCCCTTCCCTCATGTGCTCCTTCTATAATTCCAGGAATATCAGCAATCACAAATGACTGGAAATCCCGGAGTCTTACAACACCGAGATTCGGCTCTAACGTAGTGAAGGGGTAGTCGGCGACCTTCGGTCTTGCATCGGTGACTGTCGCCAAGAATGTGGACTTCCCTGCATTCGGCTCACCGACCAGTCCCACATCTGCAATCATCTTGAGTTCAAGCCGAATCCGACGTTCCTCACCGCCTTCACCAGCCTCCCAACGCCGCGGAGCCTGGCGCGTTGGTGTCTTAAATCTAGTATTGCCACGACCTCCTCGCCCTCCAGATGCGATTATCAGATGCTCGCCGTCTTCTAAGAGTTCGCCAAGGAGATCCCCTGAATCGACATCGAAAACTACCGTCCCGCGCGGGACTTTTAGAATCAGATCCTCACCGGACCTACCTGTCTGATTCTTTCCTCCACCGTGCTTCCCTCGACCTGCTTTATAGTGCCGTCGATATGAATAATCCAGCAACGTAGTAAGCTGAGCATCCGCCTCCAGCAAAACGTCCCCACCTTTCCCACCATCCCCACCAGCAGGCCCACCACGTGGGACTCCCTTTTCCCGGCGGAAAGCGTCTGATCCGGCGCCGCCTGTACCTGCTTTCACTTCAATTACTGCATGATCTATAAACACGATTCACTCACCTACAGCAGTACGCGATTGGAGGGAGTCCCAAGTTTTCCAGCCACGAGTAGCAACATCATTCTCAACATATCCGAGTCCAATCTTGAGCGCCTGTGAAACTTGCCAGACGTCGGCTCCAACGTTTAGTGCGCCTCGGAGATGAGAATAGAGTTGCTTTGGTACATCTAACACGGCCAGGAGCGCAACGATGCACAGTTCGCGGTCGACCAGTGACAGGCCTGAACGGCCCAGGACCTTGCCGTATCCCTCCTGAACCATCCATTGCTCTAGGTCCGGATGAAGCCTGTGAACATGTGCTAGTAGGTCAGCGTACTGACCGCCATAAACAGCTCCGCAGACCTCCTGTCCACGAACTGTCCAAGTGTCGCGGTCTTCTATTGATTGAATAGAAATGTTCGGTCCAATCTTTTCACGCCATAAAGCCATCGCATTTAACGCTATGGGATACCCAAGAAATAGGTAGCTTTGAAGGATCACCTCTTCTACTTGGACAGCATCTGCTCTAGTGGCTATCAAGCTGAAGTGCTTTGATAGTTCATCAGTCTGGCGACTGGCAATGACAGCGCTAAGACGCACCAGCATCTCTAATGATGGTTGCAAATGCTGGCTCATGGGGACTCAAACTTCAGATGAAAATTCGGCCTAATCTCACCAACTGCCTCACCCCGAGTATTATACACTATCGGATTCCCATGATGGCTGATCGCTGTAACAGTTGTTTCTGTAAACACACCAAGCTCCTCAAGAACTTTCACAAGAGCTACTTCAACTGCCCGGCGTCCTCCATCTTCAACTTTGATTGCAAAACCGAGTCCTGAAGCTGGAATCCCTCCAATATATGTCCCCTCTGCTCCAAGCTTTACGAAAGCTTTCCCTGCCGCAGCCTCCATAACTTCAGTGCACGCCCGTCCCGTTCCACCAACCATGAAAGGATGCGTGGTCATCGCGCGTACGATCTGAGCTGGTCCCTCATTATCAGCAGCAGCGACAGAGAACCGTGCGAATGATCTGGCAATCTGGAATAAAGGAACAGCAAAACAGACCACACCACATCCGTCCACTCCTGTAACCACTTCAGCTTTATCGAGCCCTGTCCATCTGAGGATCTCCCTCAACATACGATCCTGAACAGGGTGATCAGGTAGATGGTAGTCTACCGGATCCCATCCCATACCTACTGCTAGTGCCAGCATTCCTGCATGTTTGCCTGAACAGTTGTTATGGATCGGCATAGCTTGGCCACCACGCATTAAAAGTTTCTGGCTAGCATCAGGACCAAATGGAAGGTGAGCGCCACACTGGAATAGCGCCTCATCCGCGCCAACCTTGGAAAGAATCGACCGGGCCGCTGCAACGTGTGCAGGTTCTCCCTCGTGTGAGGCACAGCAAAGAGCAAGCTCCTGAAGAGAAATTCCGAATCTGCCGACTACCCCTTCCTCCACAAGCGGAAGTGCTTGGAAGGGCTTTGCTGCAGATCTAAAATAAGTCAGCCCGTCTCCGTTACCCGACCTGGCAACTACTCTCCCATGGGCATCGGCGACCGCAATATGCACCGTATGTCGGGCTTCCACGACATCACCTCTAAGGACTTCCACAGCACTCATTGATCAGTCAAGTAATCGGATGTGGGATGAAAGACAGATTCCGGCTAAACCCCAGGGATAGCGTGATGAGGTGATCTTCTCCGCGAAGATAAAACACTGCGCGAAGATCAGGGTTTCCGACTTTGACGCGCCTGCTCTACCGCCTCAATGAGATCATCTTGCGTCGACACACCACGCAACAGTTCCAGCGCAGAGGCCAGTTCTTCATCGTACTTTCGGGATTGCTCAAATACTCCAGAGTCACCCCATGCCTGAAGAGCAATTTCTCTCTCAAGGTGATACCGAACAAAACGGGCACCGGTGATGAAGGCAGCTTCATCAATTTCAGCGGCTGACTCTCGAAGCATCTCAAAGAACATCCCGAGATCCTCATCACTTAAAGTGTAACCAACTTCAAGTTCAGGATGATCACGAATGTATGACACTGCATAGTTGAAAAGGGCTACGTTGAAAGCACCAGCTTGACGAAATACCCTGCCAACCGCCTCGGTCTCTTCGGCGGATAAAGTCTCAGGTGGCACAACAATATCCGGCGTGATACCTCCACCACCATAAAGCATGCGCCCACCCATTGAGGAAAACTCGGGACGCGCGAACATATCAGCGGGTATTACAAGCTCTCCAGAAATACCCAAGCTTTGTCCCTCCATCTCCACTTGTCTCTGAGATACGCGATGGATAGAACGTCCGACTGGCGTATACCACCGAGCTGTCGTCAAGCGGAGTACGTCCCCCCCAGTCAAGCGATAAAGGGTTTGTACGGAGCCCTTACCGAATGTTTGTTGGCCGATGATTGCCGCCCGGTCATGATCTTGTAATGCTCCCGCAACAATCTCTGATGCTGATGCACTGGCACGGTCGACAAGAACTACAATAGGGAAACCAGGATAAGTGTCGGGCTCTTTTGCAGAATACGTTTCATTTTGGCCAGAAGCGCGACCTCGAGTCTCTACTATTGAGAGATCCATATCTAGGAAAAGGTCCGAGACCGCGATACCCACGTCCAACAATCCTCCTGGGTTACCACGAAGATCGAGAATCAGAGACCGAGCTCCTTCAGACTCTCGAAGAGAATCAAGTACTGTGGTGATTTCACGCTCAGACCCTACTTGGAAGGTCTGTAGCGGGACATACCCTATCCCATTTTCAAGGATCAAACCGAATGGAACTGCCCTAAGTTGGATCTCCTCGCGCTCGATCGTAAACGGAATGGGCTCATCAACTCCCGGCCGCAACACCTTAACTCTAACTTCTGTTCCAGGACGGCCACGAAGCATTTCAACCGCCTGATCTGTGACCATCGTATCTGCAGGTACTCCTTCGATCTCAAAAAACTGATCTCCAGCCCTGATACCTGCACGTGCTCCAGGAGTATTTGGGATCGGACTTACTACGGTCACCCATCCGTTACGATCGACCACCTCAAGCCCGATACCCCCATATTCACCCCTAGTCCGAATTTCAATATTCTCGTAAGAGCTTGCTGGGATGAGCGATGAGTGCGGATCTCCTAAATCCCTCAATAGGCCATCAATCGCAGACTCATGCAGATGATCGTATTCGACTTCGTCGACAAAGCTGGATTCAACCCTGTCTATAACTTCCTGAAGTACACGAACGCGCAGGTAAGAGTTATCTGAGCGACTTACACCCTCTTGGAGCAACCAACCACCCACCACAACTGATGATGCTACAACGGTAACTGCCGTCAGGGTGCTTCGCCTCACGTGTCATTCCCCATATCAAGTTATACGGAAGGGCCCTCTAAGGTATGCCTCACTTCAATAAGCTGAACCACCGAAGGTTTCTGGAAAAATCTCAATTAGAAGTTTACGCACCCTCTCCTGCACGGCCTCTGGCGGGCCGGATCCGTTTAGCACTCGAACACCGGACTCCGAATCTCCTAGTGCAAGATACCCTTGGCGCACAGACCGGAGAAAGTCATCCCCTTCGCGCTCTATTCGATCAGGTTCGACACCACTCGAAACTTGGCGGGCCAAACTTTCCTCAATAGGTATGTCCAGTATGATGTACAAGTCTGGCTCTAATCCACCAGTGGCGATTCTCAGTCCATCACGAACATCATCAAGTGGTAGGCCTCTACCGTAACCCTGGTAGGCAAGTGTTGAGAGGGCAAAGCGATCCGCAAGAACCACTTTTCCAGCTGCCAATGCCGGAGTTACAACCTCCCTAACAAAAGCCGCCCTAGATGCCAAAATCAGTAATAACTCCGGCTCGGGTGCCATGTGCAGATCCATTTCCCGGAGAATCAGGTCCCGCACAGCCTCACCGAGCGGTGTTCCTCCTGGCTCACGCGCAACTACATGTTCAACCCCCGTGGACTCCATCCACGATGACAGCAAAGCCGTTTGAGTTGTCTTGCCAACCCCATCTGCCCCTTCAAGCACTATGAATCGTCCGCTCACGGGGCTAGTCGTAATACTCCACACCCAAGTGTGTCAGCATGTCCTCCTTCATCAACCAGCGGAGGGTATTCTTTAGCTTCCAATGTTGAATAAAAATGTCGTGCTCTGGATAAAGACCTGGAGCTGTCTGTGGCGATTTGAAGTAGAATGAGAGCCACTCTTGTATACCAGCTAGCCCCGACCGCATTGCCAAGTCGAGGAAAAGTGCCAAGTCAAGCACAATTGGAGCAGCGAGTATCGAATCACGGCAAAGAAAATCAATCTTTATCTGCATCGGATAACCCAACCATCCGAAGATGTCGATGTTGTCCCAACCCTCCTTATTGTCTCCCCTGGGTGGGTAGTAATTGATCCTTACCTTGTGGTACATATCCCCATATAGCTCAGGATACATGTTGGGTTGAAGGATTTGTTCGAGTACACTGAGCTTCGACTCTTCTTTGGTCTTAAAGGACTCTGGATCATCGAGAACCTCACCATCCCGGTTTCCAAGAATATTCGTACTAAACCAACCTGATAGCCCCAACATCCTGGTCTTGAAACCAGGAGCTAAGATTGTCTTCATGAGGGTCTGGCCGGTCTTGAAGTCCTTTCCACCAATCGGAACTCCTCTGTCTATCGCAAGTTGCTCAAGCACTAGTATATCTGCGGATAAGTTCGGGGCACCGTTCGCGTAAGGCACACCCTCCATGATTGCCGCGTAAGCATAAAGCATGCTAGGAGCAATCGACTCATCATCCTCGTCCATCGCTTTCTCGAAGGATTCCAGTGTCTCATGCGTTGGGCCAGGCCTTAGGAAGATCTCTGTGGAGCCACACCAAATCATTACTAAACGATCACAGCCATTTTCTTCTTTGAAACGTCTGATATCCTGGCGGAGTTCCTCGGCCTGTTCCCTCTTAGTTCCACTCTTCTTGTGAGGGCCATCCAGCTTCTTGACATAGTCGGTGCTGAAGGAAGCCTTCATCGGCTGAATTGAGGAGAGGAAATCCTTGATAGGGTCAAGGTGACTATCCTTGTGAAGTACACCCGCCTTGAGAGCACTTTCATAACCATCATCACAGATCGGATCCCAAGATCCAAAGACTAGATCCTCAAGTCCAACAAGAGGCACGAAATCCTTGATCAGTGGGGTCATCTCGTCAGTTCGCTTGCCCAAACGGATAGTATTCATCTGGGTTAAACTCCCAAACGGCTCGGCTAAGCCTCGCCTTATTGACTCCACTCCTGCGATAAATGTTGTAGCTACAGCGCCAAAGCCAGGAAGCAGAACTCCCAGTTTCCCTTCGGCTGGTTGAATCTGATGGGGTTGCTTCAAGCGAGACTCTCTTGTTGGGTCGAGTGTTTTACCGATCAGTGTCCGGCAGCCATTATTTTCTCATGACGAAAGGATAATACGACTATCCCCGCCTTCTTCGATCCCTTTCGTCACAGTTTCATTCACCTTGAACATAACCTTCTCAAAGTTCGCCTGTGCAGAGATAAGTTGCTGAAATTCAGGTTTGGCCTGAAGCTCTTCAGTTAACTCAGTGTACACTTTCTTTATGTCCTCATCTGGATCACGACCAGCTCGCATCAACGTTTCGATCTCAGTTTCCAGTTCACGAATCCGGTTGCGCAATTCTACTAATTCACGCTCTTCATCTGCAGTATTAATTGCCTTACGAAGAGCACGGTACTCATCTGTTCTCGCCAGTGCGTTACCAAGTTCTTTTGCTTTCTCATACATCTCACCCATAATAAATCTCCAGGGTCAGTGGCTTCCTTGATCAGTTAATTCCACTAGAAAAACTCTAGTCAGTCATCTCTCCATGAGCTAGCACTACACGTTCACGACCGCTCAGGTCTCGACAAACCCGCACCGTTCTGAATTCTCCGGTATTCTCCAAAAGTTCCATGATATAAGTCGCCTGGCCAAGTCCTACCTCAAGTGCGAGTAATCCGCCCGGCTTGAGATATGGACCAACTCCGGTGGCAATTCTTCGTAACGCATCAAGCCCATCTGGGCCGGCATAGAGAGCCGCTCCTGGCTCCCATTCCCGGATTTCCGGGTCAAGATCTTGAGCTTCTCCATCAGCAACGTAAGGAGGATTCGAAACGATGACTTCAAAAACTTCGCCAACTGTCAATGGTTCATAAAACTTACCAAGTCGAAAATCGACTCGATCTGAAAATCCTGAGATCAATGAATTTTGAGTGGCAACCTCAAGTGCAGCCCTCGAAGTATCAGTCGCTACGACTCTACTGAACGGACCCTCATGAACCAAAGACAGTGCAATTGCTCCTGATCCAGTCCCGATATCAAGGGCTACGGGATTATTGAGTTTATTTTCAGAAACCCATTGGAGTACTTCATCGACTAGAATTTCAGTCTCCGGACGAGGAATCAGAACTGCTTGATCAACTTCCAATTCCAAATTCCGAAATCCGGCTCGTCCCACAATATATTGCAGTGGTTCCCGCCTAGCTCGCCTGGTTAATAATGGCCTGTACTGGTCGAGTTCTGGACCAGAAAGAAGCCGATCATACTGAAGATATAAGTCCAGCCGGGTCGTACTCATCGCATGGGCAAGTAGGTGCTCTGCATCTAATCGTCCGCGTTCAACACCTTTCTCCTCCAGGTAGTGCCCACTCCATTCAATGAGTTTAAGAACCGTCCAATCACGGCGGCGACCTAAATTAGACACCTAAGCTCCAGCTTCAGTCTCCTCAAGACGTTCCTGTTCCTCAGCGAGTCTGAGTGAGGATATGACCTCCTCTAGGTCTCCATCTAGCACCTCATCTAAACGGTGCAGTGTAAGACCGATCCTATGGTCAGTGACACGGCCTTGAGGAAAGTTATAAGTGCGAATCTTTGCAGAGCGATCGCCGGTACCAACTTGTGTTCTACGTGCACGGGCTCGCTCAGCTTCTTGTTCCGCAACCATCCGATCTAACAAGCGACTCCGCAGCACTTTGAGGGCCTTTGCTTTATTCTTGTGCTGAGATTTTTCGTCCTGGCAGGATACAACTAGCCCGGTTGGGATATGCGTGATCCGCACTGCTGAGTCGGTAGTGTTCACGGACTGTCCGCCCGGTCCTGAGGAGCGGAAGACATCAATCCTGAGATCATTAGGATCGATCTGCAAATCAACCTCCTCGGCTTCAGGAAGGACTGCAACAGTCGCGGCAGAAGTGTGAATTCGTCCTTGACTCTCTGTCTCCGGTACACGTTGAACACGGTGTACACCCGACTCGTAGCGCAAGCGACCGTATACGCCTTTGCCACGAACCGTGAAGATCACGGCCTTGATCGACCCAGGTATTCCCTCAGAGTGGCTCATCAACTCAATCGACCAACCTTCTCGTTCAGCCAGTCGTCTATACATCCGCATCAGATCAGCAGCAAAGAGCCCGGCCTCATCACCCCCAGTCCCAGCACGAATCTCCACAACTGCCGCTCGATCAGAAAGCGGATCCTTAGGAATCAGAACTTCCCGAAGGTCGAGAAGAAGCTTCTCGATGAGTTTTTGGAGGCCAGTACACTCCGTTTCAGCTAAGGCTTGTAATTCGTCATCCGTCGAGTCTTGCACGAGTTCAAGAGCTCCTTCAAGCTCTTGGGTTGCCCGAGCTAGTTTACGACCAAGTCCGACGATCTCCTCTAGTCTTGATCGTTCCTGGCCAAGCTCGCGAAGCCTTTGAGGACTCTTAAGCACTTCGGGGCTGATAAGTTCAGCATCAAGATCTCCGAAACGACGTTCCGCCTCCTTTAGGCGCTCGTTTAATCGAGGATCTAGAGTCGGAGGCTTCATTGGTAGAGTCGTAGTTCAGACCCCGACATTCTAGTGCAAACCCCAGGGTCAGTTGGCCGGAGGCTCGCTCCGGCCAAAGTGATCACTTCTCTGCAACCTTCTCGTATTTCTTCTTGTAACGATCAACCCGGCCTGCTGTATCCACGAGACGTTGCTTGCCAGTATAGAATGGGTGGCACACCGAGCAGATCTCGATATGGATCTCTTCTACGGTTGATTTCGTCTCGAAGCGGTTACCGCAGGCACACATGACCGGCGTCGTAGTAAAATCGGGATGGATACCCTGTTTCATGGCCTGCTCCAAACACAATGTTAAACGGGCTTCACACACTCAAATGCTCACCCGCTGATTCTGAAAGGTGATAGTTAGGCACTCCTCACAGAATAGGGAAGAAAAGCTAAACCTGTGCTTCAGAAGGGTCCAGGGAAGCAGAGCGCCTGCTGAACATCAAAGAAGCTAGGATAAGCATAAATGCAGCAAACGTGGCACCATTTCCAGCAAGATCTCCGAAACGAGTAAAAAAGGTGATTTCGTCAGTAGTGAGGACATTATCGATCCTGATATCTGACTCAAAGAGGTCAGTTTTGCCGTGAACACGACCGATAGGATCAACGTATAGAGAAATACCTGTGTTGGCCGAGCGAGCTATACCCATGCGGTTCTCTATTGCCCGCATTACCAAGTGTGCAGGATGCTGCCAGAGGGCAGTCGTTCGAGAATATAATGGTTCTCTGCCGTACCAAGCATCGTTAGTGATGTTGAGAAGCACTTCGGCTCCCTTGAGCCTGAAGGTGCGAGCCCCCTCAGGATAGGTCGACTCATAGCATATTAGTACGCCATAGGTACTACCATTGACCTCCAGAAGAGGCCAGCCACTGCCAACACCGAATCCGCCAAAGTAAGGAAGTCCTGTAAGCCAGGAATCGGGCAAAACTGGAACGCGCTCGACAAAGGGCACCAAGTACCTCTTGTCATACTGAAAGCCTGTGAGCCCACCAGGATCCATAAGAAAGGCTGAGTTGAATGGGGTAAAATCCCCTAAGATATCCCCTGTGAAGCCCGTGGCCCCAAAAACAATCGGCACACCGATGTCGCGCGCGAAATTCCTAATGGGGGCTATGAAGCCAGCATGCACCTCAGCCTTCGGGAATACCGGCAGTGTCACTTCCGGCATCAATATAAGATCTACCGAGCCAGCTTCGATGGTTTGCATGAGTCGGCCCAAAGAAGCATGAGTGCTATCTATCGCTAGCCGCTGATCCAGCTTGATGTGCTCCGGTATGTTCGGTTGCACCACTGCAACCCGCCCAGTTTCACGTAGTTGGAGCGTCTCTGCCCGCCAGAAGCCCCAACCCATAGGTAGTATGACAACAAGAGAGATCAATAAGCTCTTCCGCGCCCACCTAGTTCCGACGCGCAAATCGAGCACTAGTGAAGCTAGAAGTCCATTAACCAGTGCTAGCCATAGTGTTATACCACGAGTGCCGACAATTTCGGCGAAACCGACCACCTCAGGGAAACCAGTTAAAGAAGTCCCGAGTCCCAGCCACGGAAATGCCAACGAACTCGGCCAGTGTGCGCGGAACCACTCTGCGGCGGTCCAGGAAATCGGTAGGGCTATCCAGAGTGGAGCACTGAGAGTGTGTAGAAAATGATGGAGCGACCAACCAAATAAGGCAGCTAGACTGACAAGCAGTATCATCGAGCCGATGAAGGCCAGAATCGCAAGCGGAGTAAACCAGATCAGTGCAATCAGGATCCAGTAAAAGACGAGCCCAAAATAGACCGTTCCAAAAACCAAAGAACCTCGAACCGCTGCGCGTCTCCCCTCAGCATCAGCACTCAAGCCCTGGATCCAGAGCGCAAATGGGACTAGGCCAATAAAGGGTAGGACAAGCAGATGAAGAGGCGGGAAAGAAGCAGCAAGGAGAAGGCCAGAGAATGCAGGAATCAGACGTTCTCCGGGCCGCGGCCAAAGCAGAGCTTTGACGCTCCTAAAGTGGCTACTATGTGCGTTGACCATAAAGGTCATCGACCCCGCTCTTCACCGGGTGCGTTGTCACCAATCATTACCTGCACCCCAAACCTTGTATTGAAGTACTGTAAGTCACCAAGGACTTCATAACGCCCGAGTCCATAAATCCTAAACCCATTAGTTACAGGATATTCGAGGCCAGCGTGCAGATTGAAACCAGCAGTTACAGAGTCGAGTAAGTCTTCAATGAACGTGCCATTGATCGATGCACCCTCCCCATTTAATACATGGGCCGCAACACCGAGTCCTGCAAAGGTCAAGAAATCGAGAGGGACCTCCCATACAACCTGCCCATCTAGAGAAAGGGAGATATCTCTCCACTCGATCATCCCCAAGTCGACAACTGGTCGATCTCCGTCAGTCTGACTCTGGACTAGGCTTTCTACGCGATCCTCCAATCTAGCGATCTCTCGGGTTGTGAGAGGTGAAGTCCAGTAACTCACTCCAGGTAGTATACGCAGCCCGGGTCCTAAGTATCCAAGATCGACCCGTATACCGTAACTCTCGGTCTGGTCCACTCGGGTCGGGTATAGTTTACCCCACTCAATACCCACACCTCGAAAAGACAGCTTATCGTAGTCTAGGTCTGCTAACTCCTGACTCACACCCAATCCTGGTATGATGATTAAGAGGACGAACACCAGCCCTCCGATCCATTTTCTGAAGCCCATCGCGAAGCCCTCCCCTACAGCATCCACCTGCGATCTCGAAAGCTTACGACTAAATGACTCTAGCGATTAGATCATAGTCTAGACAGTCGACAATCTCGACTTCGATCATGCTTCCAGGCTGCACGCCTGCTGCATCATAAAGATTCGTGACTCCATCTACATCTAACGCCTGTCCAATAGTCCTGGAGACGGCATCAAAATCACCATCTCCTTCTAGTACCTGATCCACAAGAGCCAGCGAGCGTTTACCAACGAGTTCTGCGTTCTTCTCGAAGCTTATTTCTCGCTGGAGGTCCATCAACTCTCCCATGCGCTCATTCATAAGTTCAATGGGTACATGCCCCTCCATCTCAGCAGCTCGAGTACCCTCTTCCATAGAGTAGGTGAAGGCTCCAACCCTCTCGAATCTGATTTCTGCTAGGAACTCAAGCATCTCTGCAAAATCATCATCTGTCTCTCCTGGAAAGCCTAGAATCACCGTTGTCCTTAGAGTGATTTCCGGGATTGCCTGCCTAAGCTGCTCGACTTGCCGACGTATGGTCACCTGACGCTCCGGACGCCTCATAAGTTGGAGCATTCGGTCCGTGCCATGTTGGATCGGCATATCCAAGTATGGTAAGATCCGATTCTCATTCGCAATCAATTCAATGAGTTCAGCTGTAATACCTGACGGGTACATGTAAAAAAGCCTGAACCAGGGCACATCAGTCCCATCTAAAAGTGCCTGTAGAAGATCTGGGAGTAACGGGGCTGATGGATCTAGTCGTTTCTTGTCGCGTCCGAACCAAGTCGTGTCTTGTGAGATCACATTGATCTCCTTTACGCCCTGAGCTCCGAGCCCTGCTGCTTCTCTAACTAGATCCCCAACAGACTCAGAGCGGTGAAGGCCTCGCATCAGCGGAATCGCACAGAAGGCACAAGTATGATCACAACCTTCACTAATCTTGAGGTATGAAGTATGAGGGGTCTCCGTGGATAGGATCCTCAGGGGTTGCTCCATCGTCGGAATTGACTCGATATCAGGTAGTAGACCACGCCTCCGCAACTGAGGAACAAGGCCCTGTAGTTCAGTCAATCCCATGAAGAAGTCGACCTCAGGAATCTCGTTAGTGAGTTCTGTCTTGTACCTCTGCACAAGACACCCAACTGCCACTACCGCATTCAAGTGTCCCCGGGCCTTTAGATCACAAGCATCTAAGATCGTCTCGAGAGATTGCTCCTTTGCATCCTGTATGAAACCACAAGTATTCACAATTAAGATGTCGGCCTCTCGGACATCCGATGATACTCTGGCACCACAGCCAACCAAAGATGCCATGATCCGTTCTGAATCGACGGTATTCTTATCGCAACCGAGCGTTACGAGTGCAATGTGTGGTCCATCTGGACTACCCACGGCTTCAAACTCGTGTCTGACTGGTGCGACGTCAGGGTTTACGTCCGGCCTTACCGGATCAGGAACAAGCGGGAATACAGGCAGATCTCTAGTACGCATCCTCGGTCTGGACTCCCTTAACCAGAGATCACATGCGCGCCCTCGGGCGGCGTGAATGTAAACCAGTCCTCAGGCATAGCTTTAGGACTAAAATCAATACGGTCCATAGTGATAGTGCGGACCGAACCGTTCTCTTCCTCGATACGAATCTGCCTCAGTAGTGGCTGTGCACGGTCAATCCATACCACGGCAGCTTCATATTGCGCAGGTACAAGCGGGATTAACCGTAATCTATGTGTAGCCTGACCCGCAACCTTGTCCTCATGTTCATAGGTCACCTGATATTTCAGGGCTGGTTGATCTAGGAATTCCCGGTGAAAGTCATAGTGCCCCCCATTCTCAACCATCGGTATCTTAAAGACCTGCTTCGGGTCTAAGCTCGGGTAATACAGCCACACGAATGATCCGTCGACTAATACGAGATCTCCCTCGGGGTCAGAGAAACGCATCGCGAACCGATTTCGCTGCGCTTGGCAAAGTCGGCCAATCCCAGTTCGGTCTTCTCCTAAGAGCGGAACTAGCAAGTGTTGAGTGAAGTCTGCACAGAGAGCATCGATGCCGCGGTAGTGAAGCGCTGCGGACTCAAGAATCTTCATCGCAGCAACTTCGTCTCTCTCGGGTGCTGTGTTTTGCGCACCCCCAGTTTTAGGGGTGAAAGCCAAAGTCAAAAGCAGACACAGTCGGATGACTAACCAACACGAAGTCGACATCAGCTGTCATCCTCAAAGCCAAACATGCTGTTAAGGTCACTCATCGACATAAGGACCTCACGGCCTTTAGCTCCATCCGAAGGGCCAAGTACCCCTGCATCAAAGAGTTGATCAACAATACGTGCTGCCCTCCCGTAGCCGATACTCAATCGTCTCTGCAGAAGTGAAGTCGAACCGGTGCCGTTCTGTATACACACCTCAGCTGCCTCTTGGAACAACTCATCCCAATCGCCACCAATTTCCTCTGCAGCAAATTCCGCTTCCTCAGCCTCCCGATCACGCATCTCTTCCAGGATATCAGTCTCCAACACTGATTCCACAGAAACAACACCTTCGCCATGCTGCTCAATTAACTCGGTGTACCAACCCATGAGCCGCTCGGTATCTTCGGTTGGGAGGTAAGCGCCCTGTATTCGAACCGGGTCACTTTCCCCAGGCGGGAGAAACAGCATATCACCATTTCCAAGTAGAGCATCCGCTCCATTTTGGTCGAGAATTGTACGCGAGTCAGTCTTGGATGCCACACGGAACGCGATGCGTGTGGGGAAATTTGCCTTAATGAGACCAGTGATCACGTTCACTGACGGGCGTTGGGTCGCTACGATCAAATGGATTCCGATCGCTCGCGCTTTTTGAGCAAGCTGAGTAAGCGGCTTTTCCACCTCAGCCTGCACGGTCACCATCAAATCTGCCAACTCATCCACCACAACAACGATGTAGGGAATAATACCGTCCTGATAGATCCATCGATCTTCAAATCCTTCTGGCCCATCCGGTTCAAAACGCTTCATTGTCACGCCGTCGCGGACCTTACGATTGAACTCCGCAATCGACCGCACATAGTTCGCCTTAAGTAGGCCATAGCGCCGTTCCATCTCGATAACAGCCCACTTGAGTAACCCAGCCGCGTCACGAGGATCTGTCACGACATTATGCCTGAGGTGTGGCAACCTCGAGTAGACTGAGAGTTCAACCATCTTTGGATCAATCATCAGAAGACGCAGAGTCTCCGGAGTATGACGATATACTAAACTAGTGACGATCGTGTTTAAGCAAACTGACTTTCCTGAACCTGTTGCCCCTGCAATAAGTACGTGCGGCATTTTCTCCAGCGACGAAACGTAGGGACGACCGTTTAAATCCTTTCCAAGGGCAAGCGGTAGCTCCCCCTTGGCGCGCTTAAACTCCGGTGCCTCCAGTACCTCCCTAAGATTCACGATTTCAGGCTTTGGATTAGGAATTTCTACACCGACAGCACCCCTGCCTGGTATAGGAGCGACAATCCGGACGCTTTTCGCTTTCATAGCCAAGGCAAGATCAGCATCGAGGTTGGCTATTCTGTTCACCTTTACACCCGGTGCAGGGATAACCTCAAACTGCGTTACCATTGGCCCGGTTGTTCGGTTACCCAGGGAACTCTCAACGTTAAAAGTAAGAAGCTTCTCGATCAGGATATGGCCCAACTCTTCAAGCTGCCGGTCCATATCGTCATCGTTTCGATTATCAGGACCCGATAGAAGCGCCATGGGCGGAACCTCATGCTCGATTTCTGTTTCCTGTGAAGTATCGGTTGGAACACTCTCGCTCTCGTCCACCTCGACTTCATCACTAACCAAGTCCGCAGACTCGAGATCCTCATCAGTTACAACATCTGAAGGCTCATCTCCAACATCACGCAAATCTGGTACTTCATCCGGCAAAGGGTCTGGATCAACATTATCCGTAGGTAGGACGTCGGTCTCTGGAGTTCCTTTTCCCTCAGCTTCATCCGATTCCATCCATTCGGGCTCAAGCCCAGGTAATGGATCACCCGAAGCTGTTTCGCTCGTATCTGGCTCTACTGCAGCTTGAGTTCGGCCCTCTGCAAATTCCCGTCCGCGATCTGCAACCGCCTTTGCAGTACGTCCAGCCATTTCACCGCTAGCGAGCATTCCCCTATATACCGAGATCAGAGGGTTCCATGCCAACGTTCCAATCGCCAAACTCACAAGACCTGTTCCGGTCAGGATGGTCGCTCCGGCAACGCCAAAAAGGCTGACCACGGGTACTCCCAAACTTTCCCCAAACCACCCAGCACCAGCGCGCGATTCGTTGGGCCCAAGATACATGAAGATCGGTAGAAGCACGATGAGCCCAGCAGTAAGAACGGAGAGTCTGGCTGGCCAGACGTCTGCAATCCACTCACCGACGTGAAGACCTAGAAAAAACAACAGAACTGGGATGAGAAAAGCAGAATAACCGATTAAGTCATGGAGCGAATCACCGAGATTCACTCCGATGATGCCCACAATTCGGTCACCTACTCCACCAAACCAGTAATCAGGCAAAAGAGAGACTAGCGCGAATAGCGCAAGACCTAACAGACAAACCCCTAGAATTTGCTGTCTTTGTTCCCTGGGTAGGAAGCGGGACAATTCCCCGTCCAGCGCAGACTCTGTCTTTTTGCTCTGTTTTTGTTTTCCCATTTACTCAAAGATATAGCAATCTTCTTCGTGCAGTGTGTGGATAGCCACCATCGCCTCATTCTCTTTGGCTAGGCTACCTACTTATCAACACGATAAGAGAGATCGCTTCTCCGTTATCATGATCTCAAGATCAGAGTAGAGTCTCCATGTCAATCTCCGGAAGCATAAATCCCTCACCTACCTTCACGTTTCGATCGGGGCATCAGTTTCGCCTAACATCCGAGCTACAAAACTCGTATTAATATCCCCCTCTTGAAATGCATTGTTCTCTACGATTCTCCGAAGGAATGGTAGTGTTGTAGGGATCCCCTCGATGATGAACTGGTCTAGCGAGTGCCTTGCACGGAGAATCGCCTCTTCTCGCGTCGCACCGCTCACAATCAACTTCGCAATAAGTGAGTCGTAGTAGGGCGGTACGTTGTATCCAGTATAAACGTGTGTGTCGATCCGGATACCGGGTCCGCCAGGAGGGTGAAACGTTGTTATTTTGCCAGGGCCTGGTGTGAAATTCCTATCCGGATCTTCAGCATTCACCCGGAATTCTATCGCGTGTCCACGGCGGTGGAAATTACCTGAGCCATTCGTAGGAAATGCCAGGGCCTCACCTGCAGCGACACGGATTTGTTCCTTTACCAGGTCAAATCCCGTTGTAACCTCTGTGACCGCGTGCTCAACCTGAATCCGCGTATTCATTTCTAAGAAGTAAAACGATCCATCCTCATCTAACAGGAACTCTACAGTTCCAGCACCCACATAATCGATAGATCTCGCAGCTAGAATGGCCGCATCTCCCATCTCTTGTCTGAGTTCAGGGGAAAGACCGGGTGACGGTGCCTCTTCTATCAACTTCTGGTGCCTCCTCTGTATAGAACACTCCCGCTCCCCTAGATGAACAACTCGACCCTCCGAATCGCCAAACACTTGAATCTCGACATGGCGTGGGTGCTGGATGCAACGCTCCAGATATACCCCATCATCACCGAAGCTGGCTTTTGCTTCCGTTTGGGCTGCCTGAAGTAACTTGGCGAAGCGTTCCGCATCCTCAACGATGCGCATGCCCTTACCCCCACCACCCGCTGTGGCCTTTATCATGATCGGGAACCCGATCTCTTTCGCCATTTCCCTGGCCTCACCAACATCTGAGACAATACCATCGGACCCTGGTATCGTCGGTACACCGGCATCGTTCATTTTCTGGCGTGCTCGGGACTTGTCTCCCATCGAACTAATCTGTTCGGGGGTGGGGCCAATGAACTTCAACCCTGACTGGACACAGATCTCACTGAATTCAGCATTCTCTGAGAGAAAGCCATACCCAGGGTGAATCGCCTCAGCACCTGTGACCTCTGCTGCAGCAATGATCCGTGGAATATTCAAGTAGCTATCAATCGGAGGCGCTCTACCAATACAGACATCTTCGTCTGCAAACCGGACATGTAGGGATTCTCGATCAGCCTCAGAGTACACAGCAACTGTTTGCACTCCTAACTCATGGCAAGCCCGTATGATCCGAAGCGCAATTTCCCCACGGTTCGCTATCAGAACCTTCTCGAACAAGGACGCCCCGCTTGGCTAAGCTGGATCCATGAGGAAGAGTACCTGGCCATATTCAACTGGCTGGGCGTTCTCCACGCAGATTTCGAAAATGGTGCCTGCGACCTCTGCTTCCAACTCGTTCATCAATTTCATTGCTTCAATGATACAGAGCCCATCTCCAGGCTTAACCACATCACCAACTTCGATGTATGGGGGCACATCCGGAGTAGGGGCCGAATAAAATGTACCTACCATCGGGGAGGTTACTTCAATCATGTTACCCGATTTCTGATCAGCACTAGTTGGTGAATCCTGAACCGGAGGATCCGAGGAAATAACCTGCTCATCTCGGGGAGCTGGTGACCCAGCAGTAACTGACTGAATCGGAGTTTTCCCTAGCCGGATACGGGTACCACCACGTTCAATTTCAAGCGAGTCGATATCGCTATCATCGAGAATCTTTATGAGGTGCTCGATCAGATCTGGATCAATCATTTATTTACCCGTGACAGGTATTTTTCTTCCCGACGATCAATTTTTAGAATATCACCCTCTTCAACGAAAAGTGGCACCTGAATCTCAACTCCAGTTTCAAGTGTCGCACCCTTAGTAGCACCTTGTGCAGTATCCCCCTTGAAGCCTGGATCAGTCCTAGTGACCAGGAGCTCTACGAATTGAGGCAGCTCCACGCTGATCACAGCTCCATCGTGAACCAACCCCTCACACTCCATGTTTTCCTTGAGATATCTCAATTGTTCTTCACCGAGGAGATCCCGGGCGATTGGGATCATCTCATAGTTACCGGTATCCATAAAGTAATACAGGTTACCATCGGTATAGCTGTAATTCACTGGGTGCCGTTCTAGGCGAATATCATTGACCTTTTCACCAGCCCTATAGGTCTTATCGACGACAGCACCTGAAAGCACGTTCTTGAGCTTAGTGCGTACAAAAGCACCTCCCTTGCCCGGCTTTACGTGCTGAAAGTACGTAATCGCCCAGAGTTCCCCATCAATGTCGAGAACCATTCCGTTTCGGAAATCAGCGGTGCTCGCCATGCAGCCTCTTTTCTGGAAGTCTAGTCTTTTGCCAGTAGAGGATCGAACACCTCTACTGCTCTAATTTAGCCACAAGGCCTCGAAGGCCTAGAAGATAGCTGTGGAGTCCAAAGCCATAAACCATACCCCCAGCAACAGGGGCAAGATAAGAATGCCTGCGAAAGCGCTCTCGTGCTGAAGTATTCGACAGGTGAACCTCAACAAAAGACCTCTCTACACCCACGAAAGCGTCCCTAAGAGCGATTGAAGTATGAGTGTAGGCACCTGGATTAATTAAGAAGCCCTCAACATCCGGTGCCGTGCGCTCAATGTAATCGATCAATTCACCCTCATGGTTAGACTGGAACGCTGTGATCTCAACTCCCAACTCATTTGCCAGTTCCTGCAAGTGGTCGTTGATATCTTCAAGTGTGTCGGTCCCGTAAACCTCCGGCTCCCTCTTACCCAATGACCGGAGATTCGGACCATGAATGACTGCGATTTTCATGAATCGGCGGTTCCTGTCTTAGGGTTAAGCTCCAATAGGTTTTGCAAGTATAGCCCAATCGTTGAACTATCCTCTACACTCTCTTCGCTCGATTTGGTTGCATTTTCAACTTCGTCTTCAAGTTCAGCTAACCTTGCACTGAGTAAGGCATCTTCCGGATCTAGACTAACAAGTTGGTGAAAAATCTCGATAGCCTTCCTAACTGATCCTTGTTGGACAAAGAGTTCAGCCATCGTGCGTGTTTGGATTGACTTAGAGTGTTCCGGAACTTCACTGCCAAGACCTTTTTCCGCCTCACGCTGAACTTCGAGTGAATCAGGCAAAGAGACTCCGAAAACGGGGGGAAGGAAATTCACAATATGACTAATGATGAATGGAAAAATACGAACGTCTTAGAAATAGTGTCAACGAACTAAGGTTCGGGATAATCCATGGAGATAGTGAGGGACGGATCCCCTTGTGAAGATTTCCGCTCGGGCTTCCGTTGAGAGGTGCTCGGGGAGCGGTTATCGTTCTCCGTTCGTTTGTGAGTGCTTTTCGCTTATCCCAGGTTTCCGGGGAAACGCTTTATTATGATGCGTCAGATGCGAGAGGCGACGAAACCGATCATGCTTGTTACTGCATTAGCGTTCGTCGCCCTTATGGTCTTCGAGTGGGGTATGGATATCTCCGGCCAGAGTTCTGGTGGCCTGGGTGAGATCGGTCGAGTTAACTCAGACGCAGTAATGTATACTGAGTATATGGCGGCATACCGAAACCTTTATGATGAAGTTCAAAGCTCACAAGAAGAGCCTATCTCCTCTCAGCAGAATACGGAAATTGAGGATGCCGCATTCGATGAAGTGGTCAACCAACTTCTAATTCGCCAGGAACTTCGACGCCGGGGAATTGGGGTGAGTGATCAAGAGATTAGCCAGGCAGCACAGCTGAGCCCCCCTGGTGAATTGCGCCCGCAGTTTACAGATGAGGAAGGACAGTTCGACTTCAATGGCTACCAAATATTCTTGGCCACTTTACCAGCCGAGCAACTTCTCCTTCTGGAAGCGTACTATCGGGATGTGATCCCTCGGGGGAAGCTGCTCAGGCAGGTGTCAGCAGGGATTTACCTGAGTGACGCTGAACTTTGGCAACTCTGGAAAGATCAAAATGAACAGGTTGAAGTTCGATATTTGGCCTTCGATCCTACCAACCGTTACGAAGATAGACAATTCTCAATTCCTGACTCTGACATCGAAGAATATTACCGCGATCAACAGGAGGAATTTGAGGTTCCGGCGAGAGCAGCCGTCAAGGTCATCGTCCTAGATAAAACCCCCACAGCCGCTGATACAGCTGCATCCGGAGAGCGGGCGACAGAAATCAGGCAAGAGCTACTGGAAGGAGCAGATTTCGCAGAAACCGCTCGGCAGACCTCAGCAGATCAAGGGAGTGCCGAATTAGGTGGAGAACTTGGAGTGTTTCCGAAAGGCAGAATGACTGGAGCTTTTGATAGTACTGTCTTCTCAACTCCAGTAGGAGATTTGACCGAGCCGATAAAAACCGCCTTCGGATACCACATCATCGAAATCCAGGATCGCTGGGGCCAAGATAGTGCACAAGCACGACATGTCTTGGTTCCAATAGAGCGCACTGACGAAAGCGAGATTGCCCTATTGACTCTAGCTGATTCGATCGAGGATCTCGGAGAGTCAATGGTGATGGAAGATGTAAGTGCCACAGCAGGTGTTAATGTTCAAACCGTAGACATCTCAGAAAACTTTCCGTTCCTTGTAGGGGCCGGACAAATTTCGGAAGGAGCTGATTGGGTATTTGAAGAGGCTTCATCCGGCGACGTCAGTCCCGTCTTCGAGACAGCACAGGCCTTCTATATGCTGGAATTGGTGAGTTCTGAACCCGAAGGTGTCTTACCTTTGGAACAAGCGAGGGCTGCGATCGAATCTACCCTATTATTCGAGCGCAAGATGTCTCAGGCCAGGATTGACGGTCAAGCAGCAGTAGCACGAATCCGCTCTGGGGAAACACTTGAAGACATCGCGGAAGATTTGGGGCTAGAGATCAGTGATACCGGAATGTTCTCGCGCAGTAGCTTTGTTCCAGGGCTAGGCAGGCAAAATAGTGCCATTGGAGCAGCATTTGGCCTCCGGTCTGGAGAAGTCAGTGAAGTGGTCACGACACCAACGAACGCATTTATTTTAGACTTAGTCGGTTACATCCCTGCCGACTCTGCGGCTTGGATCGGTCAGCGAATAGAACAACGGCAAACTCAAGTATTGATTCTGCAACAGCAACGCCTACAAGAATGGATCGATGCACTCCGATCTGCAGCTCGGATTATAGATCGTCGAGATGAAGTGCTCGCCCCGGCCGATGAAGATGTCGTTCAACTACCTATGGTATTCTAGAAATAGGATGCTCTGGTACCAATAGAAAAGATCAGTGCTTAGTCATTAAAAGTGCATAATGTCCGAGCACTGATCTTCTTTCGGCGACAGGACCTCCCCTCCGTCAGTCGTCGCTTAAGCTCCTCGGCCCGTCATCTACTGTCGTAGAGTCGTCTTCTTTAGCCTGATCTTCTTCCTCTTCAGTCTCTCCTGGTGGATACGTCATCTTATGTATTTGCCGATCGGGCTGCTTGAGTTCGGTCTCGATCTCGCGAACGGAACTCTTAAACTCCCGGATCCCCTTACCAAGTGACGATCCTATTTCTGGCAATCGCTTTGCTCCAAACATCAGCAATACAACCGTGAAGATCAAAATCATTTCCCACATTCCAAATCCGCCAAAACCCATATCTCAGAACCTCCGTCGGGGCCTAGCCCCGAAAGTTTCTCCTAGGTTGTTCGTACTTTCTTGAGGCAAATAATCAGATTAATGATCGTGCAATCATCGCAACGATTGAGATGCCGACCAATGTTAACACATTCAGGGTAATCGAGATCGGACCCAGTGTGAATGCAATAGCTATCAGGTCAACCGACAAAGGACCGAGTGAAGCTTCCACTGACGTAGTCAGAAAATCCCTAGCTACACTGTCAGGTAAAAACAACTCCGACAGCTTTGTGAACAGTCCACCGAGGAAAAATCCCAACACTAAAGTCCAAATTAGGCGAACGATACTCCGCCACCTAGTGTCAATGAGCATAACTAGCTTTCATCGTTGTCGATCTACGACCCAGCTCACAGCGTCACTTAAAGCTGTAAGAGCAGGGCCTTCAGCGAGTCCCAGGAGAGAGGCCTGAGCCAGTTGTGCACAGCGATCTGCGTGCACTCGAGCGTACTCCAAACCCCCTCTCTCTTCTACGATCCCAATAATCATTGAGATCTCCTGATCCGAAGGTTCGACAGTACTGAAAAAGGACCTTATCTGACGATGCTCGCTTTCTGTGCTATTCGCGAGTGCCCCAATCAATGGGAGCGTGACCTTATGCTCACGCAGATCCTGACCACTTGGCTTGCCTGTAATCGTTTCACATGCGGTATAGTCGAGAAGGTCATCGGCTATCTGAAATGCCATACCAAGGTGATTGCCATATTCCGCAAGCTGAGATTGATAGCTCGAAATTCCTGCTAGAGCACCCATCGCACAAGCTGCTGAAATTAGTGATGCGGTTTTGGATCCTATCAGCCTATAATAGTCATCCTCTCCAAAGCTAAGCGCATCATAGGACATGAGTTGATGCATTTCCCCCACAGCCATCTCGTTCGCAGCTTGAGCAAGTACTTCCAACGCCGGAAGATTACCGAGCTTTGCAAGCTCAGTGACTCCCCGAGAATACAGGTAGTCACCCATGATGATTGCTACTTGATGGGTCCAAGCAGCGTTCACGGTAGGAAGTCCACGCCGGAGAACTGAGTGATCTACTGCATCGTCATGTACCAACGTTGCCAGATGGACAAGCTCTACGACAGCCGCCAAAGTCAATGCCTCATCCGAGGCCTCACCACCCACTCGGCTCGACAACAGCACAAGAGTTGGGCGAAAAAGCTTCCCGCGTGTTAAAGACAGGTGCTCATTCACCTGATCGATTAGTTCAAAATCTGAGACCACAATACGGCTCAACTCAGTTGCTACAAGATCTACTTCCTCTTTAACCAAATCCTGAATCGATGAGAGCCCCTGAGGCCCTGACTTTATGAGTTGGCTCACACTTTCACCCACGATAATTGATATCCAACATCATGTCGCATGAAGAGGCTATTGAACTTCCATCCCTTAAGAGCATTATCGCAGTGGTTCAAAGTGTTCTTCCGCCCTTCCTTCTACTCATGGTAGTACAGTTCTTGACTAAACATCTGGATATTCAAGATGGATTATCCGGAATTTCCTCTCGCCCAGCCAGAGTCTGTACATACTCATTGACCCGAAAAGATAGAACTCGCTCAGGATCTAGGTTGAGGAGGTCTAATCTGCTCTCCGATCCTGGAAGCACAAGGGTATCTGGAAGCATCCCAATCACTTCAACTTCAAGTACTTCTCCACCCATCTCAGATACTGCTTGAGTAATTTCTTCGTATACAGCCTCAGGCGCCGTTCTCGTTGGATCTTCTATGTTCATTGAGATCTGGGCTTTTTCCCTCTGGTGCAGATAAAGTCCGAGAGCCCGAACACCAAAAAAGCCCCCGTCACGCTCACGGATCTTAGATGCGATCAATTTTGCTTGTTGTTCATCAATCCCAGCTACGACAACGTTCCACGCCAACAGCACATCTCTCGCACCCACACAGGTCGCACCTGCAGTCGGATGTAGAAACATAGTGGAACTTGGTAGATCAGGTTTGCAACCTTCGTGGAACCCATCCTGGAGCGACTCGATCCCACCTCGTCTCAGTTCCGCAAGTCCACGCCCCGGAGGATCTGCTGCCTCACCATAGAAAAATACCGGAATACCCAACGACGAGATGGCCTGACCAACCTCGTGAGCCGCAGCAATGGCATCGCTCATGTGAAGTCCTCGAAGAGGCACAAACGGAAGCACATCAAGTGCGCCAATACGTGGATGCAGACCACGGTGGCGGCTAAGATCAAATTCCCGGACCGCGAACTGGGCTGCTGCTAAGGAAGCAGATATCACTGACCTAGGATCACCTATATAGGTGACGACAGACCGATGATGATCCGGGTCCGCAGACCAATCCAGAATGTCCACACCTTTCTTAGCAATCGCGTCGACCAGTGCTTCTACCTTCTCTAGGTCGCGACCTTCAGAAAAATTCGGAACAGCCTCAAGTACCGGAATCATAGATCAAGAACTTATATACATGTTCACAGAGGTAGCCCTGCATCAAGGTTCCGTTGCTTGTAGTCGAACTTGAGATCCCGATTATCGATCAAGCTGACTTCAAATCGGAATGTCCAATTCCCAGTAGCAGTTTGCAGGAAATCAAAATTTGCTTCCCACCGATGTAGGTCTCTCGTTAGCCGAATGGTGTGGTCATTGAATGCTCTGCGCTCCAGATCATACGCTGTCCGCCAACTCAGATCCCAATTTTCGGTTGGCCGCAAAGTAATCGTACCGGTGAGCATCTGACTCATCATGACATCATCGCCACGTGGTCTCTGGAGAGAGTAGGACAGATTCGCATTCCAACCACCTCGATCCCCACGACGAGCTGGTTCAGTAGCAGATAACGGGCGACGTCCAGTTGGAATGATTGATGATTCATCCGTCGTCCCCGTGGCCTCAAATGGATCAAGAACATCTGGCTCCTCAGCTTGCGGCGCAGGAGTTTCTCCCTCATCGCCACCACTCAGGAAGCCTAGCCACCGGAAGATCGATGAGTTCGAACCAAGGGAGAACCCGAAGTTCACCTGTGCGAGATGTGGGGCAAAAGTTCTGTTAAGTTGGCCATCCACTTCTTTGTCCTCGAACAGATCGTGGTTCACCGAAATCGTTAGACCTCTTAAGAAATCAGAGGAGATCTGATTAGATAGACGAGTCGTTTCGAAGCCAGCTAGAAAAGCCCCAATCGAGTCAGCTTCTACGAAGTCATAACGCAAAACGCTGGTGCGAAGGGCCAGAAGGCTGACCGTCTGGCCCTGTTGAAGGCGGGTTGGACCATCAGAAGACGAAGCTTGAGTATTAGCAGTTATGTCAAGCGAATCGAGTTGGATTGCTGAACTGGCCATAGTGGAATCACCTTCCGGTGGCCTGCGCTTTGCTTCCCAAGTCTGATTGAGGGTCAGTGATACAGCATTCTTCGGCTGAAGTGCCCTGGACCTAAATAATTGTTGTTGAAGTTGAGTAGGGGTTGTAGAAGGACTCCACTCGTACTCAATAGAAGGTGATAGTTTATGACGGATCGCTTCAAAGCCACCAAAGCCGCCGTAGAATCCATAGATATCGGTCTTCAAGGCACCCCCAAATGATACCCGTGCTGGAGCTGACACCAATGAGGATGCAACAGCGGAAGTATCGGATCTGAACATATTTCCCGACATTGCAAGTCTAGGTGTGATCGTCGTCGATCCGATGAGCTGTTGCTGGTATGAGACGGACGATTGCCAAGTCAAATCGGAGTCCATGATGTCCTGCACCGGGGAGCCCGTGATCAGCGCCGGGGTCTCTGATTCACGCATCACAAGTAGCGCCTCAGGTACCCCGAGTGTTCCGGATTGGCGCAACTGCACTGACTGAGCCAGAGAGAGATTACCTAGGCTGAGTGTACTACGAACAGATCCTGTAGTCGTTTCCGTGTTCGCCTGAGAAAAACTGAAGACATCCGGTTGGACTCTATCCAAAGTGCGGCGAGTAAAGCTCGCACTACCCGACCAAGTCATGTTGTTATAAAAGCGCGCGTCGCTAGAAGCATTCCTAAACAAGGTAATGGTGGAAAGTGATAAATTTGCGGAAGGCAGGGTCCATTCTGTGCGATCATCAGATAGGTATTGCTTGCGATTCGCACCTACGGATGCGGTCCCCCAGTCGAATCGACGATTGATGCCACCTTCTGAGTCAATCGATTGCGTTACTTCAGCCGGATTGAAAGAGTTCTCCCGGATGAAGTCATTGCTGGAAGCATACCTTCCAGACGCACGTAATTGCGTGCGTTCATCAAGGTCCCAGTTGTGTCGAGTGTCTAGCGCAAGCTCACTCGATCCACTGGCACGCCAATAGCGGCGAAAAGTCAAATCTCCATCAAGAAACTGACGGTTGAAGCTATATCTCAGTGAACTGGTCACGCTAAGAAAATTCTGACTAAACCAGTCGAGAGCCATCAGCGCGTCTGAGTAGTCACTCATGGCCCAATAGAAACCAATGTTACTGACTCTTCGGCGGTACCGACCAGACGTGCGAACGATATCGTTTACGCTAAACCGAGGGGTCAAAATACCTGATGAGCGACCCTGTGATAAACTCTGTGCAACAAAAGGCAACCAAGCCACTGGAACATCCGCGAAGTACAGGCGAACGGGACGTGCAACCAGCACGTTTCCCCCAACAATCTTGATTTCATCAGTCTCAAAATGGTAGTGTGGCTCCTCCAAATCGCATGATGTGAAGCGAGCATGTGACATAAAGGAGGAATCCGCCGCCGCGAACGGCATGTCTCCGGTGACCAACCAGTTTGCACCACCTTCACTGTATGACGTTTCGGCGCCGAATGCGGAGCCGCGCTCCTCACCTATGTCGAAAATTAGGGACGTAGATTCAATCGGGTCACCTGTGTCCGGGGTAAAGGTGGACTGCCCTTCAGTCTGGAGTCGTCCTGTCTCTTCGTTATAGAGGATTGATGTATCTGCTTCGACGCCCATTCCTTCGCTGCTCACCCGTGCCCTCCCACCATCCGGAGCAATGAGTGTCAGGACACGTTCGGCTGCCTCAAAAGTGGCAGCACCACCATCGTACTCGGTCAGGGTAAAGCCAGGTAGCTCCATTAGCTCAGCCACAACCGAATCTGTGCTCACTCCTCCACCGAAACCCCGACCAGCTTCAATTTCAGCAACTCGAATGGAATCTTGTAAAAACAAGATGCTGTCAAAGCCAGGTGCTCGAGCGAGTCGCTCAAGCCGTTGGAGTACACGAAGGCGTGTCGAGTCTACCTGTTCTTGAGCACTTGCAGAACTGAAGGCACCGATGGCAGTGAACCCTATTATCCAGAGTGTCTGGCTCACCAACCGCATGGGTGTCACTGCGTTTCCACAGATCCAGTGGGTGGGGTGGTATCTGTTTCGAAATCCTTTTCCCTCTGTGCTTTTCTCCGGTAAATGCCTACAGACAAGAAGATGCCGACCTCATATAGAAGGATTAAAGGCACCATCATCATGAACGTCAGTACAATTACATCACCTGGAGTAATAAAGCTCGCCAGAACAGTTATAAGAACGATCGCATGTCTTCGTTTCGCACGAAGGAACTCAGGAGTGACAATCCCCATCCAGCTCAAGATCATAATTACAATTGGCAACTCGAAGACGAAACCGAATGCCATAAGCATCTTCACAATGAATCCTAGCGTAGCATTGATCTCTAGATTTGCCTGAAGTGACTCGGTCTGGAATCTCTGGAAGAACTCAAGAGTCACAGGTAAGGCTATCCAATATGCTAGTGCGACACCTGCCGCAAAGAGAACAAGACCTCCGTAAAGCGGAGGTATGATTACCCGTCGCTCCTGAGGCTTCAGAGCAGGAGAGAGGAACGCCCACATATGGTAAGCTAGGAATGGGAAGGCCATGAGCAGTCCCGCATAAATAGCTAGCCTGAGTGTAACAAAGAATGAGTCAGATGGTGACAGATAGATCAGCTTTAGGTCTGGATTGTCGTACGCCCGACGCACAGGCTCAACCAAAAGTTCGAGCACATTGAGGTAGTATACCAAACCGAAACCAACCACAGCGCCGATCATGACAGAAAGAATGCACCACAGAATCCTCCACCTTAGTTCTTCAAGGTGGTCGAGAAACGGCATCTCTCCTCTTGAACCGCGGCTACGAGCCATCTAATAAAAAATTACCTGAAGAGGTTTCTATTTGGTCAACTGCTGACTAGAACGGAAGTTCGACTTGGCTGCGTCGAAGCTCTTCACGCTCCTGGGCAGCAGTAATCTCATCGACGAACTCTTGGAACTCTCCCGCGTCCTGGAAGTTCCGATATACGGAAGCAAATCGCACATATGCTACTCGGTCTATAGGGCTTAGGCGCTCCATTACTAATTTGCCAAGTTGTACACTCAAGACCTCAACACCAACCTGAGCTGACAGTATATCTTCAATATCATCAACCAGTTCGTCCATTTGTGAAGCTGAGATCGGACGCTTCGCACATGCCACCTTCACGCTATGAAGGAGCTTCGTTCTATTGAAGTCCTCTACCGCCCCAGAACGCTTGAGCACCTGGACAGGACGTTCTTCGATGTACTCATAGGTCGTGAAACGTTCTCCGCAAACAGTACATTCTCGCCTCCGCCTGACAGCCCTACCACCCCGGCTGGCCCTTGTATCAACAACACGATTCTCGGTCGCATCGCATGCTGGACAACGCATACCTTTAGATTTCCGTTCGAGATCGCACCATGACAGGGCCAGCAAGGGCGTGTCGCCTAGTCAAGAGCCGATCTCTTCAAGCTTGTCCGCTGCGATTTCTGCGATTACCGATTCTGGATAGGTGTTGGTAATCCTCTGCAGCGTATCGATCGCAGATTCGATTTCTTCCAGCTCAATCTGAATCAGCGCGATCCGGTATAAGGCATCCGGTACCTTGGCAGCTGTTGGGAAACGAGATTGAATTTCTCCGAATGCTTCCAGAGCAGCACCAAAATCTTCCTGCTGATAAAGAATATCAGCGAGAGAGAAGTGAGCTTCAGGTGCAAGTGCGTGATTAGGATAGCTTTCCACGAATTGTTGGAATGCCATCCGGGCCGTATTAAGCGAGCCTCGGCCAAACTGCTCTGCGGCTGTCCTGTAGAGCTGATCTGCACCTCCTCCTCTAGCTCCCCCGATCATGTCTGTCGAATCAAGAACGGTAGCAGTAGGGGTGATGGACCCGCTCCTCAGATTCGTGACTTGCCCTCGAATCCCTGTTATGGCTCGCTGATTCTCGCCAGCCAGGACCTCAAGGGTTGCTAACCCCTCCCCTATTTCTCTCAATTGCCTAGAGAGCTCCCCACGGAAATCAAATAGCTGGATAGATTGGCTGCGTAGAGTGTCCCGGGTTGAGTTAGCCTCAGTCTGCAATTGCTCGATCAATGCAGCTTGCCGCTCTGCAAGCACACGCAATTCAGCTTGCAATTCGACCTGAAGATCTCGGATATCACTCTTAGTAGCGCAACCCCCGACTACTAGGATAGCAGCGATCAGAACAGGGACGCGGAGTACCACCACAGATAGTGCCAAACCTCTCATCATATCACGAACGCCTCCCCCGGCTCACCCGGGGGAGGAGTCCCGCAAAGATCACGCTGTCAGTTACCTGGGTTGATAGCGTTTTCACCAGCGGTAATCACAAACTGGCCACGACGGTTACGAGACCAAGCGGATTCATCTGAGCCCGACTCGAGCGGACGCTCCTCACCGAAGGAAACGACGCTAAACCGACTCTCTGAGAGTCCAAAGCCAGTTAGGAAATCCCGGACAGCTACTGCTCGGCGATTCCCAAGCGCTAAATTATACTCGGTCGAGCCTCGCTCGTCGGCATGCCCTTCGATGCGTAGCTGCACTTGGGGGCTAGCCCGCAGAATGTCAACCTTCGCGCGCAGTGCCGAAGCCGCATCATCACGGATCTCGGACATGTCATAATCGAAGAAGACCATCTGCTGCAGTGTCTGCGAAGCACGTTGTCTTGCTCTCTCCCGTTCTGCTTCTTCTGCACGACGGGCTGCCTCTTCCGCAGCTAGGCGGCGAGCTTCTTCTTCAGCCGCTCTGACTGAGTCTTGATAGGCGCGAAGCGAATCCATGTCCGGCCCCGGTGGTGCTGGCGGCGGTGGTGGTGGGTCACCACCACAGGATCCAACTACAAGTGTAGCAGCTGTAACAGCAATAAAGAAACGACGTACGATCATCCCTACTCCCGGGTTGAACGAACTATTTTACGCTCATCTAGGCGTATTGACGCAGGCCTAGCACAATAACCAAGCTAACGTGCTTCGTGATCATGAAAAGACCCTCTGCTATCTAGGCAAAAACATGAGCGAGCGCAACGGTTTATGTATTAAGCATGAGTTCACTTGATCCTCACTATAGGATATACCCAATAGGTAGGACGATTAACGTCCTGTCCTCAATGCAGGCGACCAGTCCGGTAACCCAACCCGTCGTCCCGCCAGCAGTGGTCGCAATCGTCCCGTTGCAACGTCAACCACAAAAAGGCCAAACCCCCACCTGCGCTCTCCTACAAAAGCTAGGTGCCTCCCGTCTGGTGCCCAACTTGGATCTTCGTTGTTTCCTTCCCAAGTGAGTTGGTTGAGCCTCCGTCCGTCGTTCGACACACTTGCCACAAGTATGTGGTAGGTGCCCCGACTGATCGAACCATGAAAAGCCACCATATCATCTACGGGTGACCAATCCGGTGCAGTGAAGTAACCTCTGCCACCATACTCGTAGGGTGAAAGCGTTTCAGCATCGCCACCCTGTGATGGCATCAGCATAACCTGGGGAACAGCATCTCCAAACCGGTTTGTGTTAAACGCCATCCATTGTCCATCCGGGGAATACGTCGGCGACAGATCATACCAGCGCCCACCAGACAGGAACACCAGACAGCAGTCCCTCTCGACGTTATAAGTGAAAACACCACTTCGAGCATTGCCAGTGACCGAAAATGCCAGAGTAGTACCATCAGGATGATAAGTAGGTGTGATGTAGTCTCCCCCGCCTCTAACTTCCGGAAGCATATTCTCTTCTCCCGTTCGAAGGTCCAGCTCATAGATACGCGGTAGTCCCGACTTATAGGACGTAAATGCAACCTTATTCCCATCGGGAGACCAGGTCGGAGAGAGTGTTAAGTCACGATAATTAGTAATCCGATCTAGATTTTCTCCATCTGAATCAATGACGTAAAGATCCTTGTTTCCTTGGTTATCCGTCATCGTAAAAACAATCCTGCTCGCGGCCATACCAGGGTCACCAGTAGCCCAAGTAACTATTTCGTCCGATGCACGATGTACTGCCATACGAAAATCAGGATCAGTCCCATCAGGAATTCGGAAACGACCTCGTTCTACACTCTGGCCATAAACAACATCGTGAAGCTCAAGAATGAGGATGTAACCCTCCCCTGCCCCTTCGACCTGGCCAGTAATCAACCACACGGCGCCGAGTCGGTCCCAGAGTGTGTAGTCCACAACGTCACCGACGAGCCCTGCGGGGATAGAGTCCATTACTTCGAAGCGGTCAGAATTACGTAGGTCCCGACCGACAATCACCTCGACATCATCCACTAGATCAGCTCCTCCAAAACGCCCAGTGAATGGTTGGATCGCAAGAGCGGGCTGCGGTTGATTCTCGTAGACGAGTCCTAAACTCACACCTGGAAGGGAGTCACGCTCCTGTGCAAGCCCTGAGGACGCTAAGAACCCCATCCAAACGCATGAGGCAAGAGTCAGTCTAAAGCCAAACCATTGAAGCGCACTCGACGGTAAGCCTATCAACGATCCAGCACTCGGAATTGGTAAGAAATCTCTGGAAAGATCAGTTCTTGAGCCTCACCCGGCGGCCTAAAATCAAATTGCACAGGAAGCCGATCATAGGGCAGTTCGTCTGGCAATTGCCCAAACCTACCCTGGCCCGCGCACTCAACTGCTCCAATCGCTTCAAAGTCGAAAGCCGTGCTACCCGAGCGACTCAAGAATCTCATGTCAGCCACAGTACCTTCCCGCTCAATCATGAAGAAGACGCTAGCCTCCCAGCTCCCACCACCCCTCCACCGAAAACAGTTAAAGATCTGCCGAATGATATTGTTGTAGTAGGCCGGATAGTCACGGCGAACTCCCTCAAGCCTAACATTAATACCCTCTCCAGACTCATCAATTTCATCAGGTGGCGGGTCCGGTGCCGATGGCGGAGTCTCTTCTTCTTCAACCTCAACGAGTTCTTCAGTCGGCCTATCCTCTTCAGGTGATGGCTCGGGTTCGGGGTCATCAGGCTCTTCAATCGGAACAACTTCCTGCTCGGGTTCTTCCTCTATTGGTTGTGTAGGCTCGGGCCGCTCGACCACTAGCTCTTCCATCGCGGGTTGGATCTCAGCTTGGACCGCAGGTGGTGGGCTAACCATTTCGATCTCGTAGGTCACAAACTCCATGGGCGAGCGGTCAATAAGTGAGGTAAAGAATGCAAGCGTGAACAAACACCCGTGGAGACCGACTGACATTGTCATGCTCCTTTTGTCGAAGTGCGCTGGTTCAAGCATGGTCCTCCTCTAGTTCCCGGGCCGGTAAGGCTCAGCAACAACCGACCAATTCACACCACTATTGACAGAGGTAGCCATAACCCGAAGCACAGGACCATAGGGTGCGAGAGAGTCACCCCGGATATAAATGCGCTGAACATTCCCTGTAGCCATAAGTTGAGGTAATCCCGCTTCAAGCTCCTCAAGTGTTACTTCAGTCTCCTCCATAAAAATGGTTCCATCCTGCAGGACTGTAACAAAGAACGGCTGATCTTCTGACGTCAGTGGTGGTACGTCTGCCCTCGGGATTGCTACTTCGATCCCGCCTTGTAGGATCGGTGCCGTGATGATGAAAATCACTAGAAGCGTGAACGCAACATCAACCAGACTCGTAACATTGATCTCTGCGTTCACCGGCAGATCATCACGATTAGCACGACTCCGACGCCGAATTCCTATCGAACTCACCGACTCGCATTCTCCGGTGGCTCAAACAACAACTCCGCCGTGATTTTAATCATGCCACGAGACCCTCTCGAGCAAGAGTGCCAATAAATTCACTTGAGAAGCCTTCTAGTTCTCCACTTACTAGATTCAACTCTCCAACAAAGTGGTTGTAGGCAATCACCGCTGGAATCGCTACAGCAAGGCCCGCAACCGTTGTCACGAGTGCCTCAGCCACACCCGGAGCCACGGCCATGATATTACTGGAGCCTGCTGAAGTGATACCAAGGAACGCGTTCATTACACCAATGACTGTACCCATCAACCCCATTAACGGGGATACCGAACCGATAATCGCTAGAGTCCCAAGACCATGTGCCAGCTCATCCCTCTCCTCAGCCTCTTCCTTCTCCAAGACTAGTCGTAGCGCTTCTAGCTGTGTAAGCGAAAGCCCTTGGGTCGGTGGCCCGCTCTCACGGAGAGCACCCGGCCGGAGTTCACTAAAAAAGTTGACTCCCTGTCGGAAAACTCGTCCGTAGGGCGACTCAGGTAACGCCAATATCGCCTTGTATGCATCCTCCAGGCGCTGGGCTTGCTCCATGTGTTCCAGGAATTGATCTCCCTGCTCCCGAACCTCCCGGAACTGTTTCCATTTGTGGAAGATCAACCACCATGCGTAGATCGATCCTGATAAGAGCACAAGCAGCACAATCTTTGTGGGTAATGTCCCCCCAAATACCATATCTAGAATACTCTGTGGAGGACGTGCCTGAAGTAACAATACTGATAGCGTCATTAGGTGGCTCTGGCTCCCGCCATCTCTCTTCCGATGAATGTGTAGGTTTCTTGCAAGCCTTGTTCCAAAGTAGACTCCGGCTTCCAACCAAAAGCTCTAAGCTTATCCGCATTTAATGCACTGTGCCGAAGTTCACCGGGGCGCACAGACCGATGTTCACGCCCCAAACTAGTGCCGGCAATCAGTTCCAGAACATCAGCAAGTCCATTCACGCTTGTTCCGATTCCTGTGCCTACGTTGAAAGCCCTATCATCCAACTGCCTCCGAGAATCTAGATCGATCTCTGAGGCCAGAAGATTCGCTGAAACAACGTCGTCGACATAGACATAATCCCGTGTCTGTTCACCATCTCCGAAGATTATGAGCGGCTCTTGAGCCAAGAGTCTCCTTGAGAATATCGCTACCACGCCCGCCTCACCATGTGGATCTTGCCGAGGTCCGTAAACATTAGAATACCGAAGAGCAACGTATTCCAGTCCGTGTACCTGCCTATAGTAATTCAAGTAAAGCTCGCCCGTGAACTTCGACACACCATAGGGAGAAAGAGGCATTTTCGGTGTGGTTTCCGACGTGGGAATTGCAGCCGGATCGCCATAAACAACACCACCACTGCTTACAAATATGAAGCGCTTCGTCCCGACATCAATCACTGCCTCCGTGAGATTTAGAAGGCCTTGCAAATTAATGCTCGCATCTATTGTCGGATTGGCTACGGAAGCACGCACATCAACCTGCGCCGCGTGATGGTTTACAATATCAAAGCGAACCTTACGAAATAATTTCAAGACATCATCGTCTCTGACGTCTAGCTCTACAAACTCTGCCCCCTCTGGAATATTAGCTCTCCGGCCTGAGGAGAGGTTGTCTAAAACCCATACTTCATCACCTGATTCTAGATAGGCATTGCTAACATGACTGCCAATAAAACCAGCACCGCCGGTTACTAGTACACGTCTCGGTGAGTAGCTCATTAGCTTAAAGCTCAGCTCAGTAGAGGTTTGTTTAAAGTCCCCATCAATAAAGTTTGCAGGGACTGGTTTATTGCGGGTTCGAAGCGAGGGGTTTGAGACTCTCCTCGACTCAACACTCAGCGAATATGTTGAGTCAGATATAGCACGGAGACACTCGGTAAAGTCCCCATCGACAGAATGGGAACAGCCGTCACAATTGATAGAATAATTTGGGCTCCTTCCCTGCTGCGTCGCGCGCCTTTCCCGCGATTACAGTCATTCGAAGATACGGGATATCTCTGAACAAGGTCAACGAATCTCTTCCTATTAGACCTTAGGTGTCCAAAGAATTCTTAAAGCTGAATTCTCATCACACGAGCGTCTTCTTTCGGAGAATCGTAGTAATTCTCTCGGTGACCTATCTCCTCAAAACCGAACCCAAGATATAGGTCCGCTGCCCGCTCATTTGACTCTCTGACTTCAAGATAGATCGAATTGACTCCCCGTTTGCTCGCGACTTCAAGCAAGTGGTCAAGCAGACCCACCGCCAAGCCCTGACCAAGGAACTCAGGGGCAACCGCCATATTTGCTAGTTCGCCTTGATCAAGAAGGCACCACAAAACCCCATACCCAATCACGCCAACTCGGGAGTGCTCGATAACCCAAAGTTCGGCACCATCCCTACTGATAAGACCTAGAAATGTTTCGGCCTTCCAAGGGCTGGTAAAAGCCTGAAATTCAATCGCCACAACACTATCTATATCATCCGTGTGCATGGGCCTGATCACCACGTCAACTCCAAGCTTCGAGTCATTCATGGTCAGATCACTTCCAGACCAGATTGCCAGTTACGGATATACCTGGGCTCCCACCCTCGTATAGCGGAAACCGACCGTGTCTTGGGATAGAGCTTGATGTAGCGAAGCAACCCGTTTGCTCCAGGATAAGTCACAGGGAGAGGTTGCACCTCAAAACCCGCCCCCTCAATAATGAGCCTATGGCGGCAGGAGCCTTCCCCGCAGAAGACTGCCCCAGTCGGAATGTTACTGGCCAAAACCTCTCGCAATGTTCCTGCATGAGGGAATATTAGAGTCTCTACATCCATCTTTCCGACACCGTAACAGGCACCGTAAATACGTTGTTTACGCGCATCGAAGAGCACGTACCTGATTCCGAGCCCCACCACAGATAATGCTGTCGCAGCCAAGCTTGAAACTGGCCAAAGAGGGAGCCCAAGAGCGTACGCCATACCCTTTGCAGTAGCTGCAGCAACTCGGACACCGGTGAAGGATCCGGGTCCTTCACCGACTACGATGCCGTCAAGCTCCGATTTATCAATACCACCCTCTAGAAGGACTGAGCGTATAGCAGGGATCAGGGCCGAAGCATGCTTCTTTTGTTGTTCGAGCTCCGTATGAGCTAGTACTATCCCCTTTCGACCCACAGCTACCGACCCAACGGCACTGGACGTATCAAACGCCAGGAGCAAACCATCGGAAGTGACCCGCTCGTTCATCCCCCAGTTTCGCTCAGCAATCCGAAGACGAGATGGGGAAAGCAACAAGTTCATCCTTTGGTGAACCCACCTTCTGGACCCTGACATCCCTCAACTCGATACTTCCCGCAACTACTTCTAAATGGATCAGCCAGTGATCAGAGGGCATAAGCTCATCAGCGTACTCTGGCCATTCGACAATGATGATTTCGTTCTCCGCACCCAGTTCATTCCATCCTAGTTCCCAAAGATCATCAGGTGATTCAATACGATAAAGGTCAAGATGAACGACCTCACAACCTCCGTCAGCTTCATAGCGAAATATGAGATTGAAGGATGGTGATGGCATCGGGTTTCTGACTCCCGCTCCCTCTCCGATCGCCCTTGCAAGGACAGATTTTCCGGCACCTAGCGATCCCACCAACCCAAGAACAATTGGTGGCCTACAGGTGACCCCAATGAAACGGCCCCATTCCCTAAGGCCTGACTCGTCAAGCCTCAAACCCCATCACCAAGTGCAATCACGACGTCTTGAGCCACTCAGCAGTTCTCTGAAGGCCCTCTTGAAGTGATACCAGCATTTTGTAACCCAGTCGATCTGAAATCTTGCTGAGGTCAGCGAGAGAATCTCGGACGTCACCGGGACGCGGCGAGGCATACTTAGCTTGAATTCGCACATCTAGTTCATTCTGAATTGCAACCCAAAGATCACTTATACTGATCCGTTCCCCACACCCTACATTGAATACTTCGCCACTTACGCCATCTGCAGGAGCGAAGCATGCTAACAAATTGGCTGACACGACATTGTCCACATATGTGAAGTCACGCGTTTGACCACCATCTCCATTGATTATGGGTGCGTGCCCCTCCAGAGCCGCCCTGATGAAGATCGGAATAACAGCAGAATAGGGAGATGCGGGATCTTGTCTTGGACCAAAGACATTGAAATACCGGAGAACAACCGTTTCTAGGCTGAATAAGCCAGGAAATACCTGAGTGTAGAGCTCACCGGTTAGCTTCGCGACAGCGTACGGGGACCGAGGGTTCGCGGGCATATTCTCGTGCTTAGGCAGAGTAGGGGTGTCCCCGTATGCCGAGGATGAACCAGCATAAACAAAGCGCCGAACATCAGCATCCTTAGCTGCTACCAGCATATTCAAGGTACCGCTAGCACAAGCATGATGAGTGGCTAAAGGATCCTTAACCGATCGAGCAACTGACGGTAACGCTGCCTGGTGCAGCACGTAGTCCACACCCTCACAAGCCAACCTACACGCCTCATGGTCGGTAATAGAGGCCTCATGAAGGTCTATCTGTTCACCAAGGGCACCAAAGTTGGACCTACTACCAGTCGAAAAATCGTCGATAACACGGACCTGTGCACCCTGCTCGATTAGCCGTTTAACAAGATGTGATCCGATGAAGCCAGCTCCTCCAGTGACTAGAAACTTCAGTCCTGAGATATCCATCGTTGACATATCCATACTAAAAAAACCTAATATGTGAGTTTCTAATGGTTAGTCCCACGTGATACTCAGCTCCTGTATAGTCCTTCTCTCAAGATTATCTCCGCGACCCCCGTATGCACGAGTGCACTTAAATCCCGCTTATCGCGAACAGCTGCGCGAACATCTGTAGATGAGATATCGATCCGCCTAGTGCCTACGAAACACACCTTGTCTAGGCCTTCCATGTCAGGACTATAGTCCCTTCCGCGCATACCATCCCGATCCATGACCACAAGCTTAGCCAGATGCAGAAGCTCTTCCGGGCTGTGCCAAGTATTGAGCCTCCTGAATTGATCGGTGCCAATGATCAAGAATAGAATCGCTCCTGGATAAATTCTCCTAAGCGCTCGCACCGTCTCAACAGTGAAGGAGGCACCTCCACGCTCAGCTTCAATCCTGCTCAACTCAAAACGCAAATCAGTACCTACTGCGGCACGAGTCATTTCGATCCGTAAGGCCACAGGTGCCAGCGCTCTTAGGGACTTATCCTGTGGTTGATTTGCAGGAATCCAGAGTACCTGGTCGAGTTCTAAGGCATTTGTCACATCCGTCACCACAGTGGTGTGTCCCAGATGGGGCGGATCGAACGTGCCCCCAAAAATACCTAAACGGAGGGGTGGCCTAGTAAAAGTATCAGAATCCTGACCCATTAGTCCCAAGTTCTGTGGCGGCTGCAGATTCAGGATACTCTCTCAAGAGCCGTTCTTTGGCTTCCTCTGCAAGGTCGTCATACCCGATCGCAAGGTTTGCCTGGTAAAGTCCCAAGAGTGCCCAAGACGCAAACTCAGTATCAGAGTAAAAAGAGATGACGAACTCATAATACAAGACAGCTGAATCATAAAGCTTGCGATTGAAGTAGAAATCTGCCGTCCGCAACTCCTTTTCAGCCAGCTTCATCCTCATCTGATTCGCAATCTCAGCAGCTTCAACTGATTGAGTCGTACCCGCATAATCTATTACCACATTACGACAGATCGTGATCGCTTCATTCGTATATGTTTGGTCTCGCTGTAGACCAGGCGAAAGAGCTGAAAGGGACCGGCAAACACCAAGAGCTGCAATCGGAGCGTCCTCATGACCAGCATAACGGTCAAGGAAACGATTGTATTCGGATTGAGCACTCAGGTAGTCGCCCTTCTCGTAATATGTATGTCCTAGGAGCAGCCGAGCACCGAGTGCACCTTCCCAATCACCATAGGCCAGAAGAATCCGGTCAAGCGCCTGGATCGCATTGTCGTACTCTCCTGTTTCATACTCTTCAGAAGCCATCTGATAGATCGATAACGGATCCATCCCCTGATACACATTGACGCCACCGCCACAGGCTATAGCGGCCAACGGAAATCCAAGTAATAGGAGACGTTTAGTCATGCGTAGGATCTATGTGTTAGCACCACGGATGAATACACTGGGACGAGAAAACCGTTTCCCAGCGCGGTGGAATCCTCTGATCTATCCGCATTGCTCTTCTAGGAAACCCTCTAAACGACGACTAAATCTTATTTCGTCATAGCGACGCAGGGCACGATCTACAAGAGGCCCGGCCTGATCAATGTATCTGACCTGTTCGTAAGCTTCCATCGCTTCCTCACACGCTCCGGTCTCTTCCAATATTCCCCCTTTCTCAAACCAAGCCCGTGCCTGGATATTTCGGGGCTCACCCACTTCCAGAGCACGCTCCACAAGCCTAAGCGCCCTTCCTAGCTCTTGTTCTCCAAGCGTAGGACCACTTCGCAGTTCACGCGCAATTTTGAATGAGCAAGTGCCGATATACCAGTCAACTTCGCCACGCTGCCAGGGACGTACCATTTCACGGAACCTTTCGAATGCAACGAGCGCATGCTCACAGTCACCAATTTCTTCATAGGCTAGCCCTACCTCAAATACTATCTCTGGGACAGAATCAGTCACATCCAGCATCGCACCTTGGTAATAAGGTAGGGCACGACCATATTCACCATTCTCGAAATAGTGCCGGGCCAAGGAAAGTGCCATATCACCTACCCCGATACCTGGGCGAAGTCGGAGAGCAATCTCTACTGCACTAGCCATCGCAAAATGGTCGTCCTTCCTGTTCGCTTCGCGGGCTAGCTTCATCAGATCAGAGACAGCCTGATCTCCGAACAAATATTCCTTGGAAGATGCTTCTAGATAGTACGCTCCGGCATCGTCTACTCGACCCATCATCGAGTAGGTATGCGCTAACCTACCTGTTGTTCCTGGGTCATTAGAACCCTGACGCACAGCTAGCCGATACTCAGCTAGTGCTTCCTCGTAATCCCCCTGGGCAAAAGCAATATCACCCCTGCGAATAGCATTTTCCTCGGTAGCCTGAGACGAACATGCAACCGTCATAAAACAAGAGACGATTAGGCCAGGAAGCAGGCGATGGGTCATTGGATTTCTCGACGCAATTGATGCGTATTGTGGGTCGAAGACTATATCACTGAATAATAGCAGCAAGGATCGGACCTATCTGCCATAAATACCTATGAATACAGTCTTGGGCCCAATCTCCTCGTGTCAGATGTCAGCTAGGCGCCCAGGCAAAGCCTATCTGCGCCAAATAGTTCCAACGGTTAATATTAGTATAGTCAAACCTAGTAACCTGCTCATACCCGAGTCGGATAAATGTCCGTATGCGCGACGGGAGATGATTTCGGGTCCAGTCGGCACTGAAACGATGGCGGATTTCGTCAGAATTGTCCGACACACGAACCCACTCAAAGTGAGTTGCTTTATTCTCCCAGTCATCTCCGCTATACATTTCCCTGAACACTTCGAACTGAAAGACATTCTTAGTGCTGGTCCATGCTATGCCAGACTGCCAAGAGTTCGCGAGTGGACCCAAGGGATCCCCGAGAACGCGGTCATCAAGGGTTAGTCCACTCCTAAATTGGTGATGTGTATGAGGACGAAGACCAGAGTGACGACCTTCAATCCAAAGATCAATACGACCCTCCGGACCAAGGCCAGACCATTTTAGTCCTGAAACCCATATCGCCTCGTCCCACCACGTCTCGGCAAGTCTGTCACTAAATACATAATCTGGGTCTGTCGAAAGAGCACTGACAAATAACTCAATGCCAGACATAGGAAAGGTTAAGACGATATCAGCTGACAGGATCTTGTCGGAGATTTCTGCCCCTGCAGGCATAACTAAGAAGATATCCCTTAGCCGGTCACCCCAAGATGCATTGGGGGCTCCATTTCCTCCCTGATGATTGAGCAGGCTTAACCCAAATTCCAAATTTTGAGTAGGTCGCGCCCCTAGATCGAACCCGATGAGCTTGCTATGGGGAATGAACCGTTCACCTCCCGAGTCAGCAACCCAAGCCGCACCCGAAACAGGACCTAAGAATCTGAACAGCCAGGGTAGACGCCACGGAGACTCCCTTGACACGCGTACCATGTCCAGCCCTCGTGAGTTATTAGATAGCATCGACCCTCCATCTCTGCCTCGGCCTCTAAGCAGGTGATGTCGACCAATTTCAAGAGCAAAGCCACGGAAGACACCCCTTAAATACCCATCAAGTAAAGTTAGATCGCCGACTTCGCTGACTCCCCGAGGTCGGGCGATCCAGGCCCGAGGTTTCAATTGAGCACTCAAGTAGGGAGTCAGCTGAATATCTAGAGTTGGCTCCAATCCCAGTGTAACCCCATCTGACACATCCCGTCCGAAGTTTCTTTGGAGCAAAGGGTTCAACACGCCATCGATAAAACTCTTATCGCTGTAGGCCGTTCGCATAGCACGCTCAGGACTCGCAGCAACTGTGAAATCTAGCCACACTTCCCTGAGCACCGCAGCAGGAGGGGCCTCGGCCTCACTGCAAAGCGAGATTCCGTTGCCACACTGGAGCCCGATCTCATCGGCGAACTCCTGCTCAAGCATTATCACAGCCTCCCTAAAGCGTTCCCCAACTTGAGGAGATAAATCCAGCTGACTTCGAGCCTGTTTGATAAACTCGGAGAATGCCAAGCGAGAATAGGGTCTCTGTATAAGCGAAGGCACTTCGACTAGTCCCACTGCAACTAGTGCATCCAGATAGTCATACCCTGAATCCATTACGGACACATAGGGAGATGCCTGCCCTGAAACGCCCTTAGCTATAGTCAATACGGCGCAGCATACCACTACACTCAATAGTGGCAGCAGTCTCTGCTCAACAAGCTGGCTAAAAAATAGCACTACTCTATAGAATTTCGATCTCCTGAAACCGATCACAAGATTTAGTCAATGCTCTCGAACCAATTGAGGAACATCCTGACTCCATCACGAAAATCCCATCGGGGATCATACCCTAGGAGTTCCTGAGCTTTAGTTATATCTGCAAATGTTTGACGAACGTCCCCAGGTTGAGGAGGTAAGTGGTCTATCTTCGGATGGGCTCCCATTTCCTCGGAGAGGGTTTCAATCATCTCAATGAGGGTAACCGTTCTATTCTCTCCGAGGTTGATGATTTCAAATCGGGGGTCAAGGGAACTCTCTAGTAGCTTCCTCGCACCTTCTATGCCCTGAAGAATATCCTCAATATATGTGTAGTCTCGTGCTGTTGTGCCATCACCAAACATAGGGAGCGGCTGCCCGTCTTGAAGGAGTCGGGCGAACTTGTGAATCGCTAGATCTGGTCTCTGGCGGGGGCCATAGACGGTGAAGAAACGGAGTGCCATAATCGACATTCCGTAAAGATGAAAGTGTGTATGGCAGGCGAGTTCGGTGGCGCGCTTGGTGGCAGCGTAGGGAGAGATAGGTGCACCTACGAAGTGGCTTTCACAAAATGGGACTCTAGGTGAGTTTCCATATACGGATGAAGACGACGCAACTATAAAGTGCTTGATAGACTGCCTCCTCGCCCACTCAAGAAGAGACCATGTGCCCTCGATATTAACACTCGCATACAAATCCGGTCGCTCTATAGAAGGGCGAACTCCGGCCCTTGCAGCAAGGTGAATGACCTGCTGAATATCAGCACGGAGGCCGTCAAGCTTGGATCGGTCACGGATATCAGCCTCTACTAGTTCAAAATGGTCCATCGCCTTGGCCTTTAACAGATTGGCTTCCTTGACCGTACGTGGATAGAAATCGTCAAAAGAATCCAAACCAACAACATGATGACCCTGCGCTAGAAGAAGGTCTACCACGTGTGATCCGAGGAATCCTGCCGCTCCAGTCACAAGGATCACCATGTGCTATCTTCGTCTCCGCTGGTTTGGGACTGGCTCAATGGCTTGATCATGACTCTGAAGGAGACTCAATCCGTCCGTACCGGTCCTCAAGCCTTACAACATCATCAAGATGAGGAGTCGATACCTCAAGAATATCGCAATCAACAGTAGCAACCATCCTATGGATTGTTTTGGCACGAATGCGGAAGCACTGTCCCGCTATCATTTCATAGTCAGTAAGCTTGGCCAAAGAGGGACCAGTCTGTAGTAGCAATCTACCTGTCAACAAGAATAAGGTTTCGTCTTTTATTTCATGGTACTGGAGGGAGAGGGCTTCACCAGCTGCTACGTGTAAAATCTTGCCAACATAGCTCTGTGTATCTGCCCAAATCAGTTCATAGCCCCAGGGCTTCTCAACCCGGCGAGGTTCATCTAGCACGTGCGTCACCCTCTGTTAATGTGGTCAGATAGTTCGGGGTCTTGCATCATATAATTCTAATTGTTCCCTGAAAAAAGGAATTGTCCTGCGAATCCCTTCACGAAGACCAATTTCAGGCTGCCATCCAAGAATCTCTCTTGCGATCATGATATCCGGTTGACGCACTTTCGGGTCATCTTCCGGTAACCGAAGAGTCTTTATGCCAGAAGAGCTTTCCGTTTCTTCAAGAATTATCTGGGCCAATTCACTGACCGTAAATTCGTCAGGGTTACCAATATTTATTGGGTCAGTTCGGTCAGCATGGAAGAGTTGATAGATACCCTCAACCTCATCATCAACGTAACAGAATGATCGTGTCTGACTCCCATCTCCATATATAGTCAGTGGATCACCTCGCACTGCCTGAACAATGAAATTGGACATGACACGACCATCTCCTGGCCGCATCCTCGGTCCGTAAGTATTGAAGATCCGAACAATACGAGTGTCGACTCCGTGCGACCTGTGATACGCCATGGTCATGGCCTCAGCAAAACGTTTTGCTTCATCATAGACACCACGAACGCCAATGGGGTTCACATGGCCCCAATAATCCTCAGGCTGTGGATGAACCTGAGGATCTCCGTACACCTCTGATGTGGACGCAAGTAAAAACCGGGCATCTTTAGCAAGCGCAATCCCGAGTGAATTGTGCGTACCTAGACTCCCCACCTTTAGCGTCTGAATCGGTAAATCGAGGTAGTCCACCGGGCTAGCCGGAGATGCGAAATGCAGCACTCCATCAAGATCTTCTTCTAGAAAAATTGGCTTAGAAATATCGTGTTCGATAAGGTTGAAGCTGCCATATTCCGATAGAATGTCGACATTCCATCTGGAACCAGTTACAAAATTATCAAGGCCGATAACTTCATGGCCTTCTCTTAGGAATCGCTCAGACATATGCGAACCCAAGAAACCCGCAGCACCAGTAATGAGAACCCTCAAGATTCTAGCCAGGTGTCGGAGTTACCGGGGACCGGCCAATGCTCACATACTCAAACCCATACTCCGCCATTTGGTCATGCTGATAGAGGTTTCGGCCATCAAGTATCAAGGGCCGCTTCATCGCAGCTCGCATACGCTCGAAATCCGGGTGCCGATAGGGGTGCCACTCAGTATGTATCACTAGAGCATCTGCTCCTTGCAGCGCATCATAATTGAGATCTGCATATTCGATCCGATTCTCGAAAATCTTGATTGCCTCAGCCATAGCAACAGGATCATGAGCAACCACACGTGCTCCACGCTGGAGAAGCCCTTCAATTGTCACGATACTAGGCGCCTCACGCATATCATCTGTGTTGGGCTTAAAAGACAGGCCCCACACCGCAACAATTTTACCAGTCAGATCATCTCCCAGACGTTCGATAAGCCGATCCAATAGAACTCGCTTTTGCGTGTTATTGAGCTCTTCAACAGCATTCAGGATTCTAGGGTCCGCACCCAGTTCAGCCATCGTCTTAGCCAGAGCTTTCACATCTTTAGGAAAACAGGAGCCACCATAACCGATACCAGGGAACAAGAAGCTCGTCCCAATCCGGGAATCCGACCCAACACCTCTCCGCACTGAGTCTACATCGGCCCCCGTCTTCTCGCAGAGGTGCGCCATAGAGTTCATAAAGCTGATGCGGGTCGCCAACATTGAGTTTGCAGCGTATTTCGTAATCTCTGCAGAAGGCACATCCATAATTAGGATAGATGCCCCAGAACGAACGAAAGGGGCATAAAGTTTGGTCAAGACCATCTCCGCGTGCTCCGAGTCAACTCCCAGAACAACCCGGTCAGGTTTCATAAAATCCTCTAATGCTGCACCTTCTCTGAGGAATTCAGGATTTGAGCATACGTGCACCTCATGATCGGTACACCCCTCAATCTCTTCGCGTACGAGCTTGGCCGTGCCGACAGGAACAGTGCTCTTGGTGATGACGACCTTCTCCGCATCCATGGATTCGCCAATCTTTCGCGCAACTGCAAGTACATGCCGGAGATCCGCTGATCCATCCTCGTCTGGGGGTGTGCCTACCGCAATGAATATTACGTCTGAGGCCCGTACGGTACGGCCCACATCAGTCGTAAAGATGAGCCTGCCAGCCGCAATGTTATTCTTTACAAGCGGCTCAAGACCTGGCTCATAGATCGGCATCTCACCGTTGTTTAGGCCAGCTACTTTGTGTGTATCTATATCAGCACAAATAACGTCATTGCCCGACTCGGCGAGACATGCCCCTAAGACAAGTCCAACATAACCACTTCCTATTACAGCAATCTTCATCTAGTAAACTGGCAGTCAGAAAGAGGAGGTAGTCCTACTTCGGGTCGCAAAATAGACCGATCTTCAAGTAAACAGAACCCTTTAAAGACGTCTGGCTACAGTATGCTGATAACTTGAAGATGAAATATGCCGCTAGTGATTTATCGAGTTGGACGCCCTCAATTCAAAAATCTGGTCCCTCAGTATCGCCGCACGCTCAAAATCCATTGCTTTCGCTGCCTCAGACATCTCTTCCTCAAGAATCTTGATAAACTCCTCCCGGTCCAGTTCAGCAACGTACGTATCCATCTGCTCTTTCTTACTCACTGGCTCCTGACGAGCATCGGCTACACGGGTTGAGAACTCAATCTCCGCCAGGCTCTTCTGGATTGATTCCGGCTTAATTCCGTGCTCCTCATTATGTGCTATCTGGACCTCTCGACGCCGACTGGTCTCGTCGAGACACCACTTCATGGATGCTGTCACTTTATCTGCGTACATAATCGCTTTGCCGTTCACATTACGGGCCGTCCGCCCGATGGTCTGGATAAGCGAACGGGCATCCCTAAGAAAACCTTCTTTATCCGCATCAAGGATTGCGACAAGTGACACCTCGGGGAGGTCGAGACCTTCACGGAGTAGATTGATGCCCACGAGTACATCAATCTTACCGAGTCTCAGTGAACGGAGTATTTCCATCCGCTCGATTGTATCCACCTCGGAGTGCATATATCGCACCCTCACTCCGACGGACTGCAGGTATTCTGACAGGTCTTCAGCCATTCTCTTTGTGAGTGTCGTGACTAAAACCCGCTCATCCTTCATCTCACGGTCACGAATTTCTGCGAGCAAATCATCAACCTGCCCCTTTACTGGACGCACATCCACAACTGGATCGACAAGGCCAGTTGGGCGGATGATTTGCTCAACCACAACGCCACTAACGCGATCAAGCTCCCAGTCTCCTGGTGTAGCTGACACGTAAATAGTTCTGGGTACGAGTTCAACCCACTCGTCAAACTTCAGAGGCCGGTTATCTAGCGCCGAAGGCAACCGAAACCCGTGTTCTATGAGTGTAAGTTTTCTCGAGCGGTCTCCTTTGTACATCCCGTTGATCTGAGGGATTGAGACATGTGACTCATCAACAATGGTTAGGAAATCAGATGGAAAGTAGTCAAGTAAACACGCTGGCCGCTCACCCGATTGTCTCTGGCTCGTATACCGCGAATAGTTCTCAATCCCTGGACACGTTCCGACCTGAAGCATCATCTCAATATCAAATTTCGTGCGCTGCTCAAGCCTCTGAGCTTCAAGTAACTTCTCCTGTGTGCGTAAGACCGCCACATGATCATGTAGTTCTTCCCGAATGAGAGGTGCGATCTCTTCAATGGTGCGGCGTCGAGTTACATAGTGACTCGCAGGATAAATTGCAGTTCGCTTAAGCGTGGAAATCACTTGCCCAGTCAGTGGATCAAACCTTGTAATACGCTCGACTTCGTCTCCCCATAGCTCAACACGGATTGCCTGCTCGTCGTAGGCCGGAAAGACCTCGATCGTATCACCCCTGACTCTGAATTTCCCTCGCTCGAAGAGGTAGTCGTTCCGTTTATACTGGATATCGACTAGACCCTTCAGCATATCTCTTCGCGATATCTCAGACCCGACCTCGAGGTGGAGCATTAGGCTCCTGTAGTCCACAGGATTGCCGAGACCGTAGATACATGATACCGAAGCCACCACGATAACGTCTTCACGTTCCATCAAAGAAGATGTGGCACGTAGCCGAAGTCGCTCTATATCCTCGTTGATTGATGCATCTTTCTCTATATATGTGTCGGTGGCAGGTACGTAAGCCTCGGGTTGATAGTAATCGTAGTAGGAAACGAAGTACTCCACGGCGTTGTTAGGGAATAACGACTTCAATTCCCCATATAGTTGGGCTGCAAGCGTCTTATTATGGGACATGACCAACGTCGGTTGTCCGTGTTCCAAAATGACATTCGCAATTGTGAATGTCTTGCCGGTACCAGTTGCTCCGAGTAGGACCTGATCAGTGTTATTCTGAGTTAAGCCAGCAGACAGCTCAGTGATAGCATGAGGTTGGTCTCCGGCAGGTTGGTGGGCGGACACAAGCTGAAAACCACTCAATGCGCTACTAATCGACTAAGCCCAACCAAGGTCCTGGTCATCCATATGTTCGCGGCGCTCTACATCCAATACTCCCTTAACCTTTCCTATCGAAAGTCTGATTTTCTCAAGATGAGCAAGGTCACTCACCTCAACTAAGAATTCTCCTGACATCCCACCATCCGTGGTCCGCATATCAGCATTGGAGATATTAGTGTCAGTATCAGTGATTGCCTTAGCAACATCAGAGAGCAAGCCTCTTCTATCCGAGCCACGTATATATAATTTCACAAAGAATCGATCGTCTTTCTCCGCTTCCCATTCGATATCGACTCTTCGTTCTGGGTCACGTGAAAGATAAAGCACATTAGAGCAGTCATTTCGATGGATTGAGACCCCCCTACCTCGGGTCACGTATCCGATAACGGAGTCACCCGGCACCGGCTGACAGCAACGGGAATATTGAACCATAAGATTATCCACCCCCTGGATTCGAACACCCCTACCCGAGATTCGGAGTCGTTTCGCTAAGCGCTGCCAAGTAGTTGGCCCCTCTTTTCCAATTTCACTTGGGTCATGATCAGGATAGAACTGCTTAAGCACTCGAGTAGGTCCAAGTTCGCCCATTCCCAGAGCTGCATAAATCTGATCAAAGTCTTTATACCCTAGCGCAACTGCGGCGGCAAGAAGTTCATCTTTTTGTTCAGGCAATGCGCGTCTTGCCTTTTTCAACAAACGTCTAAAAAGACTTTTCCCAATCTTGTGCGCTGAGTCAAACTCCTGGCGGCGGACCCACTGACGAATTTGGGTTCGGGCGCGAGAGGTCTTTACGAATGCAAGCCAGTCCCTACTTGGGTGCTGCTTAGAACTTGTGATGATCTCAACGGTATCCCCATTCTGGAGTTCACGAGATAAGGGTAGGATACGTCCGTTTACCTTGGCACTTGAACACTGATGACCAACTTCAGTGTGGATGGTATAGGCGAAGTCAATCGCTGTTGCACCTTTGGGAAGAGCTCTCACCTCACCCTCCGGAGTGAACACAAAAATCTCACCTTGGAAAAGGTCCATCCGAAGGAATTCCATGAACTCCTCCGGCTCAGCAGTGTCCTGTTGCCATTCGAGGACCTGCCGAAACCAAGTCAGTGCTTCATCTACTTCGCTCGCACTTGTATCGTCACTTGGCTCTTCCTTATATCGCCAATGTGCTGCAATCCCATACTCGGCAGTGCGGTGCATCTCTTCCGTGCGAATCTGGACCTCATATGAGCGACCGCCTGGCCCGAAAACCGTAGTGTGTAGGGAGCGGTACATATTTGACTTGGGGGTCGCGATATAGTCATGGAAGCGTTCTGGTACCGGTGTCCATTTACTATGAATAACACCTAACGCCGCATAGCAATTCTGCACGGTATCAGTTAGGACCCTCATAGCCATAAGATCGTAGATCTCCTCATATGGAGTTCCCCTGTCCACGATCTTCCGGTGTATGGACCAAAGGTGCTTTGGCCGGCCCATAACTTCCGCGAGAATATCAGCATCCGAGAGCGCCTCTTGGAGTGGCTTTTGTATGTCAAGGATTTGGCGCTCACGCTCCTTTCGACGACGCTTGATTTTCTTGATGAGTTCCCTGTAAATCTCTGGCTCAAGAAACTTGAATGCGAGGTCCTCAAGTTCCCATCGGATCGCAGCCATACCCAAACGGTGGGCAAGGGGGGCATAGATCTCTCGTGTCTCCAGGGCGATCCTTCGACGACGATCCTCTTCTAGATACTCCAATGTCCGCATGTTGTGGAGTCGGTCCGCCAGTTTAACAAGAATGACCCTGGCATCCTCGGCCATTGAGAGAAGCATTTTTCGATAGTTTTCGACTTGTCTCTCTGTTGCGGAACGGAAACGCACCCGACCTAGCTTGGTGACTCCGTCGACAATAGTAGAAACCCCTTTCCCAAAGCGCTCCTCAACATCGGCTAGAGAAATCAGGGTGTCTTCGACAGAGTCATGGATCAATCCAGCGATAATCGAGTCACTATCGAGTTTTAACTGCGCAAGTATCGTAGCTACCTCAATCGGGTGGCTTATATACTCTGCTCCAGAAGCACGGATTTGGCCCTGATGAGCTTCACATGCGACTTCATAGGCCTCTCGAATGGAATCCATATCTAGTCGTCCGCTGTAGACCTCTAATGCACTGGCTAGAGGACCAGGCAGGCCCTGGACGGCTGGCTTCAGTTTCGCGGAAATAGACAACTGAATTGGGTATCAGAGTGACAAACAATCATGCTGGCGAGAAGCACTACAATTCCTGAGTTGATATCGGTATATAGAATGAAAAATGAGCACGATAATCTTAATCCTAGCAAAGTTGAATTATCTTTCTTCAATCTAGTCTTGCTCATCCCTAACTCGGACTAATTAGATTTTTCGCCCTCTCCCACAATCCTATCTTAGAAGTCACTGCAGATACGGGGATGGGGGGCTCATCATGGAAAACACGATCGGGGTTTGTAAGAAAAAGGTGTCTCAACGACTCTTCTCCACATAGTGGCTCTAACTGTTCCCAAGCCTCACTTAAGTAAATGTTGACACCTGACTGTCCGTGAAAATCTGAGGCCAGATAATCGGCCCAGCCTCGGCGAATAAGTTGCATTGATACCTTGCGGGGGTTAGACCCGTAGCGGCCAATCACAGAGCCGTAGTTGATCTGCAGATAAGCACCAATGGCTTTCCACTCTTGAATGAGGTCCAGGTAGTAGTCATTACCCCTGTCAGTAGAGTACCGCTCCGGATGGGCGACAATCGGTCGGTAACCTTCATTGACAATCCCCTCAATGGCGACAGATGTGCTCGGGGGAACCCGAAGAAGAGGCCATTCAATCAAGACAAACGATGTTCCCGAAAGCCTGACCCGCGGGTCTGAAAAATCAACATCAGGCACATCAAGCATGACTTCATGACCACGTTTGAACTCTATCTCCTGAAAATCCTCCTTCACTCTTTCTGCCGCTATTTCAAAGGCTTCATCTACTTCGTGCAGCCTATCCTCAATCGCTACTGAACTGTGTGTTAGACTGCCCTTTAGGTGGGGGGTTGTGAGAATTTTCCTGATACCCTCATTACTCATACTCCCAACTGAAGTCAGGGTGTCTTCTATAGCTCGGGCCCCATCATCTACGCCTGGGACCAGGTGGCTGTGAATATCCACGAAGTCCTTAAAATCATAATCTTTCATAGACTCAATAAATCCGCTTCAGGATAGCTAGCAGTGCCCCGGCCAGATCTTCAATATCAATCATCTAGTCACCCTAACAAAAACATCTCGCACAAGATCTGGCTACCAAAAATAGGAACTGGAAAGGAGTCACGGAGCAACGTCCTTACTCAAAATGATATTGAAAGCCCAGAACAACGGCGTTGAGCTTGGGACGCCATCGTGAGGTAAGAGCCCAAGGCTTTTATCAAGGATATGCCTTCCGGGCCATCAAAGGAGTGGAGAGATAGGGTAGTAGTCACCTTGACTCAACCAAGTTCCTATGAGCGTGTTCATTCGTTAGAGTATTAGCAGAAAGCACTCATTAACTAACTTTATCAGTTTTTCCAGAAAAGTCCCTTGGAAGACAGTGCGAAAAACCAAGAGGAAGAGGTCAAGCCATGAGGCAACTCATAAAATCTCTAGTCTTACCCGTACTTCACCTGTTTCGTTCTTTTCTCGAAGTGCTCAAAAGGCACGCGCTCCCTGGTCCCCATGATACTGAGGGAATTTACGGTCCCCAAGGTGCTGATTTTGGTACGTTTTCAGCTGTCAACCCTGATACTGATTTTGGTGCGTACAGATATTACGTGGAGGATGAGCTGAGAGCTTCTTATGATTATTTTAAACAATATTTTCACGAAGCCATTTTCTTGCATGATCGTTCCAAACTAAGAGCGTATGCAGTCAACACAGCGACATTAAATCATCGGTCAGGTTATTACTACTTGGAGTTTGGTGTATGGCTTGGACGTTCGGTAAACCAAGCAGCTGAAATACTAAAAACCTTAGAAGATGGCACAAGAATCTATGGTTTTGATTCATTTGAAGGGCTTAGGGAAGACTGGAAAGGACACCTTGCACCAAGAGGTTCCTTCAGTTTGGATAAGAAAGTACCTCCATTAAGCGATAATTGTGTACCAGTTGTAGGGTGGATCGAAGACACACTGCCCGAATTTATATCTGAACGTAAAGATCTTAAAATCAATTTTGTGCACATTGACACTGATACGTATCTATCGGCAAAAACAATACTGCGGTGTGTGAAGCCTCACTTGGTCAACAATGCAGTTATCCTATTCGATGAACTTTATAATTTTTCTGGTTGGAGCACAGGAGAATTCAAGGCACTGAAAGAAGAATTTGAAGAAGAGGAGTTCAATTTCTTAGCATTTGCAAGACAAGGTCGGCAAGTAGTTATTCAATACAAAAAGAAATAAAGTCATACGACGACCTGCGACCTTTACCGCGACGACGCCTGGATATGCCTCCGTTACAACAACCCCCACTGTAGGCGATCCTCCCGGCCTAGAAGACGTGAATTAGCTGCACAGTACCCCCCCTCACCGCACGCACCTCATGGTTGGAGATAACCAATACGTCCTCGGCCTGTCCGCTTTCTACCACGATAGCGCGGCGTGTTTGTTAAGGGATGGTGAAATTGTGGCGGCTGCACAGGAGGAGCGCTTCACACGCAAAAAAGGCGACTCAAGCTTTCCACAGAAAGCGATTGAGTTTTGTCTCAGGCAGGAAGGAATTGCTCCTGGAGACCTGACGCTCGTCGGTTATTACGATAAGCCACTCCTTAAATTCGAACGAATTCTTGAAACGTATATCGGGGTCGCACCACGCGGGTTTTCCTCGTTCGTCAAGGCCGCACCACTGTGGGTCAAGGAAAAGCTCCACATGGAAAAGCAGATCAGGAAAGGACTCGGATACTCGGGCGAGATTCTGTATGCTCAGCACCACGAATCTCACGCGGCTAGTGCCTTCTTTCCGTCTCCCTTTGAGGAGGCCGCGATCCTTATTGTGGATGGCGTAGGAGAATGGGCAACCACTTCAATGGGTATAGGCCAAGGGAACGAAATTGAACTGACCAAAGAGATCCGTTGGCCAGATTCGATTGGGTTGCTTTATTCCGCCTTCACTTTCTTCACTGGCTTTAAGGTCAACTCTGGAGAGTATAAGCTCATGGGTCTCGCACCCTATGGACGGCCGATATACACGGAGTTGATCTACGAAGAACTGATAGACCTGGAGCCAGATGGCTCCTTCAGGCTCAACCAAAAGTACTTCAACTATCTGTCTGGCTTAACCATGACGAGCAATGCCCTTGCGGAACTATTCAACGGTCCGCCAAGGGTCCCCGAGTCCAGATTGACACAGCGAGAGATGGACCTGGCCTGCTCAGTGCAGAAGGTAGTTGAGGAGGTCATGCTAACTCTGGCTTCCACGCTGAGCCGGGAGTCGGGCATGGACAATCTCTGCTTAGCTGGTGGGGTTGCGTTGAATTGCGTGGCAAATGGCAGGATCCTTCGTGAGGGCCCCTTTCGATCTATCTGGATTCAACCAGCTGCCGGCGATGCCGGAGGAGCCCTCGGTGTTGCACAGTTGATCTGGCATCGGCATCTCCGCAAAGACCGGATTGTCACACCTGGCAAAGATGCTATGCACGGTGCCTACCTGGGGCCCGAATACACAGAGGATGACATCCGGGGATATCTTGAATCACAAGGCGCCATCTATAAAGGACTTGAACGCAGCGATCTCTCAAAAACGGTTGCCGCTATTTTAGCAGACGGAAAGACCGTGGGCTGGTTCAACGGACGAATGGAGTTCGGGCCTAGAGCGCTTGGGTCCAGGAGTATTCTCGGGGATGCTCGTAGCCCATCTATGCAGAAGCAAATGAACCTCAAGATCAAGTTTCGCGAAAGCTTCAGGCCGTTCGCACCCAGTGTTCTAAAAGAGAGGGCGTCTGATTTTTTTGAGATGGATTGTGAGTCCCCCTATATGCTCCTTGTCGCCCCAGTGAAAGAGGAGCGCCGTGTCGAGGCCACTGACGAAGAGAGGGAGTTATGGGGCATCGAACTCCTCAATGTACCTCGGTCCGAGATCCCAGCTATAACCCATGTGGATTACTCCGCTAGAATTCAGACGGTGAGTCGCGAGACGAATCCGGACTACCATGCTCTGATCAAGGCGTTTGAGGACGAGACTGGATTCGGCATTGTCGTCAACACCTCGTTCAACGTGAGGGGAGAGCCTATCGTTTGCAGTCCGCGGGATGCGTACCGGTGCTTCATGCGCACTCAAATGGACTATTTGGTTCTGGGAACGAACCTCTTGGCGAAAGCAGATCAACCGGAATGGAAGGGAGATGTCGAATGGAAGGACAGATAGCGAGCCAGGAGGGTCGCAGATTCGGCTTCACCATTGGATCAGTATTTATCGTTCTTGGGGGCATCACCTGGTGGCGTGATCATGAAATCTTGTCACAGTTCCTCGCAGGGACCGGTAGCCTACTCTTCCTTGGGGCGCTGATCACACCTAGTTGGCTCAAGCCAATCGAGCGCGGATGGATGTTTATCGCACTCCAGATTTCCAAATTGACAACACCCTTCCTAATGGGGATCACCTACTTCGTGGTACTGACTCCGATAGCACTTGTGGTTAGGCGAATCAGGGGTAACCCTCTAGAACATTCCTCTGGAAAGCACGGATATTGGTTCTCAAGTTCAGTTTCGAGTGATCGAAGAACTGATATGCAGCGCCAGTTCTAGACGTAGTGAAAGGAGACTAGAATGAACTTGCTGAAAGAGTTCTGGATGTTTCTGCGAGTCCGTAAGAAGTGGTGGCTCCTTCCGATCATTATCACACTCGTCGTACTAGGCGCACTCCTGGTATTCGCTCAGAACTCGGTTCTGGCACCGTTCATTTATACGATTTTCTAACGTTAGAACGGGTAGTGGTGTCGATATTCGCTGCGGTCATATGAAATTAAGGAAAATACTAAATATTGGTGCAACAATTCGAGCGTGATTATGATTCACATCTGAGTAGTGAAAGACCACAGTATCTGTCCTTAGGCGGTTCTCTTTGAGCTAGCATTTTCGAAATCCCATCGCTGTCACACCTACTCTCTAAAATTAGGACATATTCATGCAAAACCTCGCCATCATCGGATGTGGACGAGTCACGCAAGGACGCTATATCGAGGTGTGTAACGAAGAACTCCAGAATGCGAGAGTAGTTGTAGCATGTGACTTAGTAAGCTCCAAGGCCGATGAGTGCGCACGAGCCTTGGGATGTGATTCTGAATATGACTATGAGACAGTATTACAAAGGGAAGATGTAGATATAGTATTAATTCTCACTGAATCCGGATATCACTATCAGCACGCCAGGTCAGCACTTGAAGCCGGAAAGCATGTGATCGTTGAAAAGCCACCGGCGCTGCTACCAGATCACGTCACTCACTGTGTGAAGCTCGCAGCAGAGAACAAACGGATGTATGCCCCAATCGTCCAAAACCGATTTAATCCGGCGGTACGAGCCCTTAAGGAATCTTTCGACCAAGGACGCTTCGGACGCCAGGTATTATCTACTATTCGGCTACGTTGGTGCCGTTTACAGGATTATTACATGGATGGATGGCATGGCACATGGGAAATGGACGGTGGAGTTATTAACCAACAGGCCTTTCACCATGTTGATGCCCTGCAGTGGATAGCGGGCCCGATAGCGCAAGTCTGCTCCGCAGAGGCAAATGTACTGAACCAGTTGGAAGCGGAGGATACGATGGTTGCAGTGCTCCGCTTCGAAGATGGGTCACTCGGAACCATTGAGGCCACTACAGCCATACGCCCTGAAGATGTGGAGGCATCGATCTCAATCGCTGGTGAGGGCGGTATGGCCGTAATCGGTGGTATCGCATTGAATGAGATCCATACTTGGAAATTTGTCGATCCTCAACCCGAGGATTCAACGATACCGGAGTATGCATCGCAAGCAGTTCCTACTGGATATGGGCTATCACACGGCCCGCTGATCCAAGAGATCATAGACCGTTTGGAGAAGGGTGAGTTATCCCCACCGATCTCGGGAGAGGATACACTAGTTGCAGTCCGACTTGTACACGCGCTCTACCGTAGTATTGAGGTCGATGGGTGGGTCACCTTAGGCGACTTGCCACTCTCCTCCCGACTCGGCCAGCCAACTGAGGGCCCTCTCTAGTAGAAGGACAATTCTACTTCAACTAGCAAATCAGTTAGCATTGAGGTCACCGTGGATCAGTAGCCCTCGTAATTACCGTAGTATCCTGACCCGTAGTATGCACTGTAGCCGTCTCTGGGACCCATATCGTTCACCACCAAACCCAAGACAGGGGTATCTACTCGATTAAGTTCATCCATAGCACGCCGTAGCGAGAATCGATCTGTCTGGTTGATACGCCCGACAAGCAGCACTGCGTCGCAGACCTCTGAGATTAGCAATGTATCGGTGACTGCCAAAACCGGAGGGGTATCCACAATGATCGCATCGTACTTTCCTCGTGCGTCCTCAATCATTGCCTTGAGACGTTTTCCGCCCAGTACCTCCGATGGATTCGAGATGTGTGTTCCCGCGGTTATCACATCAATGTTGGAGTCGGGCCCGAATAAATCATCCTCGGTTATCCTGCTCTTATGAGGCAGTTCCAAAACTTCATTACGTTGTCGTAAATAATCCCCTAGTCCCTCTTCATTGGGTAACTTGAAGACCTTGTGTACGGACGGTCTACGCAAGTCTGCATCTATCAACAAGACGTTCATATCTTGCCGAGATAGTGTAAGAGCTAAATTCGTAGCCACCGTTGTCTTACCTTCGCTCGGAGCGGGACTCGTCACTAGAACGATGGAGGTCTTGTCTGGATCAAGCGATGCTGAGTACCGAATACTTGTTCTAAGGCCTCCAAACGCCTCGTCAAACGCGTTACTACCCTTCCCTGCCCCGTCTTTACTCCTGCCCCTATTACTCTTGCGAAGCTGCTTAGCAGACAGCTGCTTAGGAATCACTCCCATCACATCCGTTGCCACCATGGCCTGGGCTTGCTTTATATCTCTAACCTTTGTATCCAGGCTCTCTATGACCACGACCACTCCTGCCCCAAACGCCAACCCTGCGATGATCGCAATAATGAGGTTTCTAATCGTATTCGGGTCATCAGCTCGCAAGGGCACTGTCGCATACGTCATGACTACGACGTCACCTCTATCCAGTTGCTGCAGAATACGTGCCTCGTAATAGTTAGCTATAAGGAGGTCGTAGATTGATTTTATCGCTTCTATTTCCTCTATGAGGCTACCGTAAGTACTAGTTTGACCTGGGAGTTCTCCCAGCCGCGCCTCCAAGACCTCGAGTTCTTCTGCTTCACTAATACGCCTGCTAGTCGCGAGAGCCAAAGACTGAGCGACCATGCCCTGTATATCAATTTTGGTTTCAGAGATCAGCGAGTCGAGCACTTCCACTTCCGAACTCTGAGCAGTAAAGCCGAACTGCCCTGTGGTAAGACGACTACGTTCTTGGTAGAGATCCTGTAATCTCACATAGGTGACCTCGATCCCAGGTACCATTCCTCGACCAACAGCCAGTATTCCCAATAAAGATTCGTCTGCATCCTGATCCAGAGCTTCTACAAGATCTATGAGAACCTCTTCCTCAAACTCAACTAGCCGAAAATCAATTTGTCGTTGCATTAGGGTGCTAGCCACTATGTCGGACTCTAACTCAGGATTCCATGTTTGTGCCGTATCCTGATAGGTGACCAGTTCTGCCCGTGCCGCATTAAGTGAATCCGTCATCTTCGCTAGTTCCAACTCGACAAATTCTCGGCTACGAATCTGTACCTCCTGTGCACGCGCACCCGCAAAGCTCTGATAGGCACCTGCAACAGCATTCACTGATCGGGCTGAAAATTCAGGATCTGGGCTAGTCACAACTAGTTCAAGTAGCGTAGTGCCGCGTATCTGATTCGCTTGAAGAAGGCTTCTGAACCGGTCAGCTGCCTCACGCGGAAGGAGTATCTCCAGCAATATAGGTTCGTCTACTGTCACCAATTCCGGTGATAAAACTTGGAAACGATAACCAGGCCCTGATACCCATCCTTGCGGATCCCTGACAGATAGGACTTCTTGTGTCCGAATATCTACTAGAGCGACACTACCGTCTCTTCGCTCGAGTGCTACCCTTGCTTCTCCTACCAATCCTCCTGCGGTCGGCTCCACCTCCACTTCACCAATGAGCTCCGTCCTTTTCAGGGCACGTCCTAAAACCCGCACACGAAGCCCGAGCGAATCAACAGCTTCGCTTAATACTGGATAGCTCCTAATGATATTCAGTTGGTCATTTACCATCTCAGGAGTCTGGTTCGGATACAGATTGAACGTGAGTGACTCCATCCCTGAGGGCGCCCTTTGGCGCTGGATTACTGCCTCGGCCGTATACATGGGCGGCGTCCAGAGTGCATAACCAGCATAAATCGCCCCAACCAAGAGACCTCCCAGAGCAACCATCCACCAACGACGTCGCATCGTATGGAGGATCGCAAAAACCTCCATTTCACCATAGTCATCAAATTCTGACCTGCGATCGACAACTGTAGGAATCTGTTCCATCAAGCCCCTCTTATTGTTCTCAAAATTCCCGGTATTGTTATCCACGAAATACCTCGCTTTGAATCCTCTAGTTGCCGCCAGTGAGTTGGAAATAGATGGCGGCTGCGATACCCAATGACTGAATTACTGAGAGGACAGTCGCCGTAGTAATCTCTGAGCCCTCGGGGATAATGATCCGATCGTTTGCCTGAAGTCTCAATCCCATAAGCTCTGGATCTAGCCCTTCAATACTTTCAGTTGAAGACATCACTGCCATCAACTCCGCATCCAGATATCGAATCCCTGAGTCCCCAAAAACACGCACTTCATCTGTTTTAGCTAGATCAGTAAAACCTCCAGCTTGACTGATCACGCTAAAAACACTTTGGGTCGGTATAACCTCATACAGCCCGGGTTGCCTGACTCCACCTAGTATTCCGACCTCAAAGTACGGTGTTACAGTGACTACTGGAGACTGCATGACAACAGCATACTTTTCCCGAAGCACGGCACGGAATTCACTGAGTGGTACGCCGTCTGCACTTATTGGCCCCAGTAATGGGAGATATACCATTCCTGAATCTTCGATTGGGAACACACCACCAAGCCGGTCGTCCGGCCATATAGTGACCTCAAGGGCAACACCCGGACGAAGAATAAATTCACCAGAGGAACCCCGATCCTGCGCCAACAAGAGGTCACCAGTCGGCATAACCAATAGAGCAGTCACAAACATCGCACACCTAAGAATATTCCGACTTAGATCGCGTAGTGCGCCAATCACGGGTTTTCCGTTTTTCACTTTATCTCCATTTCTAGCTAAGCAATCTCCAATCGCACCGAGCCGCTAAAGAACAATTTCCCAACTAACGGACCGTACAGGAGCCAAAAGCGGAAACATCTGTTCATCACTAAACTCTTTGCTCTTCTAGGCAAAGAGCAAGGAGCGTAAAGAAACGAACTCATACGGTTAGCGGTATAAACTAAGAAGCCTCAGGATATAGTGAACCCCTAGAGGACTGTTACTTAGAGTAAGGAGTTGATCGATACACTTCATATTTTCGCAGTATTCTTATGATTTAAGCGTCAAAAGATCATTTAATCCATCAAGAAACATTTGACCACAGACTGGTGCATCGTGATGTGATTCAATGTATTCCGCTATCTCCCGTGAAGGGAGCAATAATCGTGCCTTGATCACATCCTGTAGTACATCTCTCATTGAATTCATGTCTCCGGGCTTGACCAAGTAACCAGTCTGACCGTGTTCAATAAGTTCTGACATTCCTAGCAGATTTGAAGCTATACAGGTCTTACCCAGTGCCATACCCTCCATAATACATCGTGGCAGACCTTCGCTCTCTGAGGCGAGAAGATGGATATGCACTTGAGCCATCAAGGACCACGGTCGTGGCACATACCCATGAAAGGTGACGTACTGCTCGATATTGAGCGAACGAGCAAGTTTCTCCAAATTTCTGCGCTCCGGACCGTCGCCAACCACATGGTAGTGAACGTCAGTTAGCCTGTTTTCATGGATCACTGACGCGACAGCCTCCAGGGTAACATCAACTCGTTTCCAGTTTTCAAGCACACCGAAATAACCAATCAGAAGGTCTTCAGTTTCTTCCTGAGTTGGTTGAACTGCTAGCTGGCGCTTGATTGCAGCCGTATCAATAAAGTTCGGGACAACTTTAATGGGCGTTTGTTGGATTCCATTTTGGCACAAATCATCAGCCATGGCTTGAGTGAGAGTCACTAAACCATCAACGTCTTTCCAAATCTTAGCCATCAGGTGCCCGGCTAGTACGCCCTTCCAACCAAACCTTCGTCGCCAGGCATCGTAGTTCTCACGAATGCTACAGACCCTCAAGGCAGATTTTCTTAGCGCCCAATTCATCAGGTCTGCCCGGAAGCCATAGGAGACCACAACATTAAATTCGTTCTCACTAAGGTATTTCCGGACTTGCTGCACCCCCAGAACCCCTCGTAGGCCTGGAAGATGGAAACAGTAAGTGTCGATACCCAGAAACTGCAGTTCTGCCTTTATCAAGTCTGTACCTACACCGCGCTCCTCTAGGCTCCCGAGGGTTACCTCCACTCCACTCTTTCCTAGGTGACCAGCAAGAGCAACGGCTCCCTGTACCGGACTACACCAACTCAGGTCAGGGAGAAGCATTAGAACTTTGGGCTTCACAGAGGACTCTGTAATCCTACTATTGTCTAAGCTTAGCGCCCCTTTACAGAGAGACATATCAAAGCCGTTAAATGCCTGACCCGAGATCCAGATCTCATCCGAAGAAGTTGCACGACCACCGGGAAAATTGATCACACCAAGCTGGAAAACAGACCACGGATACCAGCCATCCTTTGACCACGAATGTACGGATTTCCAACTCCGGTTATCAGATGAGACGTAGAGGTGGGCAAGCTTATCCGGAGCAGTATCCTGAGACTCGACGGTAGAAGCAAAGAGCAGTAAGCCATCATTAGTCTGATAGCCGTACCATGCAGGTCCGTTGATGAGCTGCAGTCGCTCTACCTCAAGGCTTTCTCGGTCGAGTCGGCATATATAATTCGGACCGAAAGGATCGTCGTTACCAAAATAAATACCATCCTCACAAGGTATTAAATTCACCGCCGAGTAGAATTTTGAGCCGTCTCCGATGAATCGCACTTCTGAGAAATCCAGGCTCGCTTTCATGATCCAATTTTCACCAGGCTCGTCACCAGAGGTGAGCCAAAGGCAATCCTCGAACGTGTCGTAGAAGACACCATGATAGTGTCGGAGCTTGCCAGGATCTGATCTGTAACAAACCGCCCAAAATTGACCATCATCACAGCCCTTGTGAACGGCCACATCGCTGCGCTCTGAGTTGCGGCAATACTCAGCAATGTAGACACACCCTGCGGGGTCCACAGCCATCCCTCGATGCAGAGTGCCACGCCCACGCTCTAACTCATACACACACTCCGTCAAGCCATTACGCTGAATCCGGTAGATCTTACCGTCCATAGCTGCCAGAACAGTACCAGAAGGCAATGCCATAACATTTTCGACCCGTTTCCGAAAAACACGTCTGCTGAGCTTCACAGAAAGTTTTAGCCGGTCAAGTAGATTACACGGAAGTGTAGCAATCGGACGGAAGTGGGACTCTCCCTTCTCTCGCTTCAATACTACGTTCTTGAAGGAAGCGTAGACTGCCTCGTCATCGACGAAGTGGACGAAATCGATGTTATCGATTTGCTCTTGAATTTCAAATTGAAGCTGACTCATCAGTCCTTGCCATTATCAATCAGGAGCCCCCGCAATTTTTATAAGGCGGAGTTTGATAAACTAACTACTAAGTCAGCTATGCCTTAGCCCCCTGTTGTTATCAAGATCATAAGCATTCTAGTAAGAACTCTAATACGAGTTGGACCTTCGACTCCCCGTGGGTAGCTTCCTCATTGTCTTTGCTTAGAGTTCCTTGTATCCACTCTAGTACATAACGCAGAAGAGAAGAATAACAGCTTGCGAATCGCCCTAATCTGTGACCTGTATCCGCCATCACGAACCTCAGTGGCTGTACAAATGCGAGATCTAGCTCGGGAATTCGCGGCTCAGGGTCATGAACCAGTAGTTCTCGCCCCCATTGAGCGGCCTTGCCCTGCTTGGCTAGAGCAGGAGGAAAGTGATGGTGTACGGGTTGTGCGCCTCAGGGCCCCTGGAACAAAGGATTATGGCTATGTTCGAAGAACATTAGCTGAATTAGCTCTCCCGTTTGCCATGCTGCGAGGCCTGCGGACAAGTCCTCTGCGAGAAATCAAATGGGATGGAATCATATGGTACGCTCCATCAATCTTCTTCGGTCCTCTAATTTGGTGGCTAAAGAGAAGATCAAATTGTCCAACTTATTTGATCTTGAGAGACATATTTCCCGAATGGGCTGTCGACCTAGGACTCCTAAGAAAAGGTCCCGTTTACTACTTCTTTAAACTGATTGCAAATTTCCAGTACAGGGTTGCTGACTGCATCGGAGTTCAGACACCATCGAACCTGGAATATCTTTCAGATTGGTCCAAAAGGTCCGGCAACCGTCTTGAAGTCTTACAGAACTGGCTCGCAGAGGCACCGAACGTCGGGTCAACTATCTCAATATCTGATTCGGAGCTAGCGGGTCGAGACATCCTGGTTTACGTCGGGAACATGGGGGTTGCTCAAGGCACACAAGTATTTATTGAGCTTGCTTACCAACTCAAGCATCGTGAAGACTTAGGGTTCCTCTTTGTAGGGCGAGGAGGCGATGTTCCTGCCCTTATTGACCAGGCTCGTGAGTACCAACTCGACAACACGCTTTTCTATAGCGAAATCGACACTAGCGAGATTCCAGGCTTATTAGCACAATGCGCGGTTGGACTTCTAGCCCTTAGCCCCAAACATAATTCACATAATATTCCTGGAAAATTTCTGACATATCTACAAGCGGGGCTTCCCGTTCTAGCAAGGGTGAATCACGGAACAGATCTCGTAAGCATCATTGAGAATGAGGGAGTCGGAAGAGTGTACACTGGCGATTCCATCGAGACTCTTCGAACTCTTACAGAAGATCTGCTAGATAGCCCTGAAGCTAGAGGGGAAATGTCGAGGCAAGGCCAAGCCTTAGCTGTAAGAATGTTTTCTCCTGCAATAGCGTGCAAACAAATTCTGACGAGCTTGTCTCACCCGGGCCACTAACATCTATCCGGAATTAACTCGGTTAGTTGCCTTATCAGTTTTCAAAGTGGCACAGAATCGGTTGTAATTGATTCGTGGCGGTCGTCGGGAGCTGCTTGAGTTACTCCTTGACATGAACTGCTGTTATTGTGATCTAATCATTCGTCGGTACCGATTGGTGCACCATCGGAGTGTGATCTCTTGGGCAATATTATAGAAGTCTTCTTTACTAGCGGCATCGCGACGGTTGCAGTCGCTGGCCTATGGTTGCTGGCCATTGCATTCTCTTCGACCGTAACCTCCTGGTTGATTGTCCTCTTTTTTCTCCTAAACCAGGGTATAATGCAGTATATGGAATTCCCTGGACTTATTTCGCGAGGGATGCCTGAAGCCTTAGTGCTCGCACTAGTCGTAAAAGCGATATTACCAAGGCTCGCAACGGGAAAAAGCGTGCGACTCCTTGGGGCCGTGCCCGTATTTGGATTCATTGTCTGTGTGGGGCTATCTGCTCTAACAGCAGGCGTTGCCGGTGTGGAGGCGTTGATGTTTGTCCGGCACTCCATGGTGTTCTACCTGCTGTTTCTAGCAGCCCTAAACATGGATATGACTGCACGTAACTTTCGGGTTATCGGAGGCTTCTTATGTCTAATGGCTCTAATGCAGCTGCCTATAGGCCTCGGCAAGTTCCTCACCTTCGGGTTTCTGGAAGGCGGCTTTATTGGGACCCTTCCAATGAATGCAGGATCGTTATCGACAATCATGCCTCTTTTTGTCATCACGTTCTTAGTTGCAGGCTACTGCTGGCTAGGAAAGCCATACCTTCTAGCACTTGTGCCGCTATTCCTATTATTCGGAATTCTTGGTGAAAAGCGCGCTGTAGCATTCTTTTTCCCTATAGTGCTGACGGGTGTTTTTCTGACCTGGCTATACGACTATTCGGGAAGAAAAAGGTTGTTATACCGTGCTGGTGCTCGTCGAATGGCTAGTTTGGTAGCTATCCTTGCACTCTTCTCGATAGCGGGCCTGTATCTGGCCATCACATCTCTCTATTCCTTGAATCGAGAGCAGGAGATTGGGGGGAGTTTTGATCTGATTTATGCCATACAAGAAATGTATGACTACAGCACCGGTATAAACCTCCCAGGCGAACAATATACTGACCGCTACAACACAGGTACGGAGGCCCTCACTACCGGTAGAATATCCACTACGCTGTTCACTTTCGGCGACCTCTATTCAGGAGGTGCAGAAACATTTTCGTTTGGTAGGGGGCCGGGGCTTTTAATCGAGTCATCATTTACTTCGGGAACTCTTTACGAACAATATCTGACGATTGGGATTCGCGCGGGAACTACGGGATTCGTTTGGATGGTTCAGCAGGTTGGATTCTTGGGCGTCTTATTCTATCTACTCCTTCATTACGTTATAGTCCGCGAACTGTGGAAGATATATAGGCGAGCCCCTACTCGGCCTAGCAAGGCTATGGGCCTAGCCCTGGTGTGTGCTCTCGTTGTGTTCGCGTTGGACTACTTTGCTTACTCAGGCAGCTGGATCACCACGGGAACCGTCCAGCCTGTATGGTACTTTCTCGCTGGTCGGCATATCTCCGTATACACCTAAGGCGCGTGCAGATAGTGGCGGATAAGATTTTCCGGGCCCTTGAAAAGCTGGACGAAGGTCCCGCAGGTGAAGCATTTCTTCGTTTGGCCGCTCAATTTGACCTCCCAGAATCCGAAGAAGATCAGGAGTGCGGATCGAGCAAGCTGACCAATAGCATACGGCCTCATATCGAACGCTTGGATCAAGCACTGAAAGATCGTCTTGGTATGAATCCCGAAGACCTGCACGCATTGACACGCATCGGGGAGAAAGAGGCACAAGAACCACTCACCTGTGATGTGACCGAAAGGCTGCTTAGGCATTATGAGGTTCGTAAAGGACTCCGAATCGCTCAGCGGACTAGTAGTCGTCGTGCGCTATCGCTGGCTAGTTTCGCCAACTTTCTATGTGATGAGTACCGTCGTGGGGGAGACCTGCGCACTCTCAGTACAGCACTCAAGGTAAACGAGTCACTTTACAAGCAGCTACGTAAGTGGAGATGGTCTTGGAATGGTGATGAAACTCGCGAGATTCAGCGTCTGGCTGCCAGAGGTTTTGTCGCCCAAGAGCAGCTTTTGGGAGCACTCAAACAAAGATGAGAGCTGCTCTTCTAGCACCCACACCCTATAGCAAGTATTCGCTAGTAGTCGCTGAACTATTACGACTTCGTGGAGTGAACGTCTGCTTGTTCATTGTACCCAGTCTCTTCAATCTCAGAAGGATCAAGGTCACTTGGCGACGTGAGAGAACCGATCTTCTACGAAAAATCTGGACGAAGATCCTGAGTTCTAAACGAGACACGATCGAGACTCCACTCGATCAGCTCATGGAGAGTGAGGGGATCTCCTATCAGCCTCTAGCAAAATACTGTGAGCGGCATGGAATTCATTATCATCGTGTAAAAGATCTCAACAGCCGGGAGTCAGCAGACGCAATCCAGCAGCATGAAACGGATCTGATTTTATTCACAGGAGGAGGATTGATTCGCAAAGAACTACTGGAGAGCACCCGCATCGGTATACTCAATTGCCATTGGGGGATCTTACCTCAGTACCGCGGTATGGACACTACAATTTGGGCGGAATGGGAACAACAGCCCACTGGTATTTCTTTGCACCTCATGGATCACGGCGTAGACACTGGCCCGATCATTTCAACCCATCCAGTCGCGCGAGGTCCTGAAGAAAGCTTTGAAGCATTCCATGGTCGACTGGAAGCCATGTCAGCGGAGAAGATAGTCAGCACAGCACGGTTGATCTGCCAGGGAACCGTAGGCCCTGTGCCCCAAGAGGTTACTCAAGGCAAGCAATACTACATCATGCATGACCGGTTAAGAGAGATTCTCGTCAACCGCCTAGAGAATCCTTAGATCAGTCAGAAAGCAACCTTAGTTCAAAACCTAGAATACGGGCTAATCACTGAGTACAATCACGAAGCTGGCACTGTTCTTTCAAAAGGCCGTAAAGCTCCAGAAAGTCAGATTCAGTTTGATGTGGACAGGTTGTCTGCTTCTACCGTGCTAGACTAACAAGATCCAGTGACGACAAAGGCGATTACCCACAACCAACAACTACAATCAGACTAGGAAGAAGTATTAATGGCCTCTATTTTTTTCATGGTCTGAGCGTCCATCAGCATCCTGGCTCGTCGATCCCATGTGTACTTTTCAAGTGCCAGTGTTCGAGCACGTTCAGCCATCGGATTCGGATAAGACATACCGAGCGCTAGACCTAGTTTCCGCTCCAGATCTTGGTAGTCACCCGGAGTTGCGAGTAGAGCATCCTGGCCGTCTGTAAGTACTTCTCTGATTGTTGGGAATCCGTGCCCTACAATAACCCTGCCCGCGGCCATACTCTCAAAAACCTTCAGTGGTGAACAAATCCTTATGGTAGGAACTGAGGCACCCCATAGCATAAGGATCACGTCAGCCGCAAAAAGATATTCTCGAACATTCTGATGTGGAACGCGCCCTTTAAAGGTGACATTATCAAGATTCAGGGATATCTGTTCGCACTCGAGTTCTAGCCTCCGTTCTTTCGGACCTCCGATCACTAGAAAGTGGGCATTAGGATATGCGCGTGCCAACTTAAAGACTGACTCAACCTCTCTATCAGGGTAGAGACTGCCAGCGTAAACAACGAGATGCCCGTCCTCAGGAAATCCCAGACGGTTACGAGCGAAAGCCCGTTCCTCGACTGTCTCATAGTCCTCGCTAGCAACGCCATCGTGTAGCACCTGGATTTTCCCAACTGGCACACCGGCCTCAATCCATACCTGTGCAAGCGCTTCGCTGATGGTCACGACCTTGACCAGATTTTCGGATCTCAGCCACGGTAAGAATTTCCACCTATAACATTGATCCAACCAGCCTACACTGTGCGTTTGCTCATGGTGGAACTCAAGAATCGTAGGAATATTTCTACGCAGTAGCAGGTCGACTACCAAGAGGTTTCGCGTAATGCAGAAGTCGAAATCTATTCCTTTGGTAAGTAAGGTTTTGGCTCCCCATCGACAACCAAGATTGGATAGATATCCTGCTACTGTAAGCCGCTTAAAGGGAATATAGTCGACGCTAGAGTCTCTGCCGATTTCTCTTAGAGCGAGATCCTGGGCGTCAGATGATGACTTCATCCCGTCATCAGGCGCGGCCAGAGTCATATCGAGTCCCAAGGATGTCAGAGCATCGCACATATGTAGGACCTGAATCACGTTCGCCTGTTGGCTAAACAAAGGTCCATTATGCAGATAGAGGCCGCGCATTCAACGACAGAGCCGTGCCGAACTAAGTGAAAAAGAAAGTGTCAACCCTTGAACCAATCCCTGATCGTCCGCAGATATCCCTTGGCCTCACCACACAACATTGCGCTGGTGAGAAGGAGGCGTGACCGCACGCCACGAGGCTGAATAATCTGCTCAGCTTTTGTAATACTCTCAGCCCTGAGTATCTGGCACAATCCATCGAAAAGAGCGACAGCATGTCGCTTGAGGGCGGGCACGCCCTCCGCAAGGTGGAAATGGAATTTCGTGTAAGAGATCGAATTAAGTTCGCGAGTCAGGAAGTAAGCCAATGTCGTCTTTGCGTATGTGATATATCCCCGCACCGCACGTCCATCACAATAATCGACCAGGAAACTGTCCATTAGCTCAACTACGCGACGAGTAGCTTTCCCCTGATAAAGCCATATCGGCTTCAGATAAGGCTGCATGTGTTTCCGGGATTGGGATTGGGTGACATACGCATGGAAGTCTAGGTAAATAGAGGGCTTTACTCTTAGCATATACTTCCAGAGGTAGTATGCTTCAGGAGCCCGATTCTTCCATCGATGTTGGAATTCCCAGTAGAGATTAATATCGTTCACGTTTGTACCATTACGGCCATGCACGAAGCCATCAGGATTCACTAGAGGAACAATCACAACATTGAAATGGTCAAGCCACGCACGACCCCGCCCCACCAGATGTTCAAGAATTGCTTCTGCAGCGAACGAATCACCTTCAGGTGGATGCATACCTGTTGTCACCAGGACAGTTGGCCTTCTATTACTCTGCTCACCAAGTTCAAGGGCAAACAAGGAACGCCCCTCAACTGAGTGGCCATATTCGATTATCTGAATCCCAGATAGATCCCCATAAGACATAAGAGACGGAACAAGAGTCGAATAGTGACGGGGAATGGTATTTGAGACGTAAACTCGTTCTCCTGGCTCCAACGGTACGTCAAAGACATATCGAGTATACCCATCACTCTTGCCCGTCATCGACTCCAATGAAAAACCCTCAGCGGGATCACTAGCCTTATAAAGCGCGAAGGGTTTGCCTTCCCATACGTCAAACTCAGCACAATTGATCAGGACTTGGATCACACGTTTAGTATCTGATACAGATTCGAGCCCAAAGTTGAAAGACCATGCATAGTCATGGCTCACCCCCAACGCCCGACAAGTTTCTGGGGGGTACTCCATAATGATCTTGCCGGCTAGTTGCTGGACCTTGAAACGGCCAGCATTCGCACCGTCGTAGTTCGTTAGTATCCGGCAAGTCATAGAGCAGGCATGGCCTGATAAGATTGGGGGTAAGACTGCATGGACACGTCTAGGTTAACTCAAAACTGTCTCAAGAAGCGGAAGAATTGAATCCAATATCACTCGGAATAGTCTGAAGATCTTCGAACCTTCCCTGCTCCACTACCCTTCCTTGCTCGAGGACGTATACTCTGTCGGCTTCGCGAACACTAGAGTGACGGTGAGTAACGATCACTACGGTCTTAGTATCCGCAAGTGTAGCAACAAAGTCCTGAACAAAAGCTTCAGTTTTTAGATCGAGTCCACTCGTTGCCTCATCAAATAAGTAAAGCCAAGGATCTCGATAGATGACTCTTGCAATGGCGACTCGTTGCTTTTGTCCCACCGACAATGCCCCCTCATCAGAGAGTTCGGTATCATAGCCACGAGGAAGACGCTCGATGAATTCGTGAGCTTGAGCTTTCCTAGCGGCCTCCTCCACGTCGACCTCACTGCCATGTAGGTTGCCCAACGTGATATTGTCCCGAATCGTACCCCGGAAGAGCACTGGTTGTTGACCAACAAGCCCCACCCCGCGTCGCCAGTCTTTAAAATTAATGCTACGCATATCCTGGCCGCCGACGCTTATCATCCCTTCGTAATCTGAATACAAACCACAGATCAGGTCTAGAATCGTAGATTTTCCGGAACCGGTAGTTCCGAGTATCCCAATCGTTGATCTCATTGGAATATCAAATGACACCTCATGGATCACAGGCCCACGGCCTTGCTCATACGTGAACGTCACATCAGAAAGAACTATATCGCCACCAGATTCATATCCGGTGTTCCTAGGGCCACCACCGGAGTCCGAATATACTTTAGCCGGTTCCGTAGTTTTAGATGCAATCTGGTTCACCAAGGCTAGAGAAGGGACGAATCTCCTCAGAGACATGCTCCCAGAGAAAGCCCGCGATCCGTTCTGAAAGACCTTATGCGAGGCTAGCCCAAAGAAAGCTAGGAGCGGAAGGACGCGACCTGCCCCACCCGGCGAGTTCAATTCTACAAATCCCAATACCACAATCAGTATCATAACTACCAGCAACTCACTGAGTGGAACTGGCACACCAACCATTACCCGGAACTTTGTGAGCATCTTGATAAGCTTATACGCCCGTTCTCTGAAAGAACTCACAATCCGGGTTTCCAGTCCGAACATTTTTACTTCTCGAATTGCCCTTAGGTTCTCTTCTACCTGCGCCGAAATGACTTGGTTTAGTTTGAGTGAATCTCGACCTACACCAAGTGAGTACCTGTGGCTACCCGCCCATAAAATGCCAGCTAATGATCCAGCTACCGTTACAAGAATTAGCGTAACCTGCCAGTTGACCACCAACATTATCACCATCATTGAAATGACCAAAAGCACCTGTGACATGAATAAGAATGCGAACTTGATGCCTTTTCCTGCCCACGTGGTTTCATAAACAACGTTGTTGATTAGGGCTCCTCGGCGCTGGCTTTGTACGCTCTTGTAATCAGCCCACATATAGTGTTCTAGCAACTCACACATCCATTTTCTCTGTGCCGTGAAGAAAAATGAGATGGACAGGTATGATGAAAGCACTGTAAGGCCAGTCTTTAGCGTATAGACCACGACAATTAGGATACCAACAGGAAGTAGCAAGCCCTGCCCAGGAAACATCGTTGAAAGGCTGCTCTGTAACCATTCAACTGCCTTTCCAGTACCCGGAACATCTTCCACGCCGATCACTGCCCCCATCAACGGCACAATCAACCCCACACCGGCTGCGTCACTGAGCGCGGCTAGTGTCATCGCCCCGACAACGAGTGCTGCACGAAGTCGCTCCGGTGCCAAAGCAACAGCTATAACTGACCATGTCGACTCCTCTACAGCAGGAGCACTAGGTCCCTGAGTCGGCGCATCCTGCTTTGAGTGGTCAGCTGACACTTGTGTCACTTACATCCTTAGCCCACCAGCGAGCAATAACCTGGTCAACAAACTCAACCCCCGAGGCTCCTCGTGCTTCCACTGAAGCCAGAGCATCGTCTACCTCTTGGATTCCAACATTAGGACCTAGAATCTCACCCTCTCTTAGAAACGCGGGGTGGGTTACACAACCGAGTCCAAGGAGTCCTACATACACTGATGAGTCCTTGTATCTACGCGGCATAGCACCTTCCGCTAATTGGCGCGCCTCCTCTCCATGGTTAAACCAAGCAAGACGATGCTCTGCTCTCACTGGAACAAGGCTATCTAATCCCTCCCGTACCAGCTTCTCAACCATTGAGTCGATACAGCCCCGAGGACGAAATGGATATGTTTCCTGCATCAAAACAACAAGATCAGGAAGTACTCCCAAGCCCTCCACCATCTCAATGGAGTACCTAAGAACCTCACTGACGCTCACATAGTCCTCTGAAAGCTGTGCAGGCCTTATGAACGGCGCCCAAGCTCCCAATGACTCAGCAAGTTCAGCCGTCTCCGGGTTGTCAGTCGAGACCAGGACATCCGTGATGTACTTGGACTCAAACGCTCTCTCTAGTGTGTACTCAATGAGCTGTCGCCCACCACACTGGCGGGAGGCCCCACGCAGCGGGACGATCGCCATGATTCTTAAATCCCTAGCGTCAATATCCCCACCGATAGTTCTCGCGCTCGATTCATTCATTGATTCCAGGATGCGGACGATATTCCTGGCGCGCTCTTCATCGTGATTATGATTGATCCCATGGTAGTGATAGACACTGGCTAGGGGCTCATAAATGATCTTGTATCCGAGCCCCAACACCTCTTTGGCCCATACCCGATCTTCAATGTTTGTCACATCCTCATCGAATGGAACCTCTTCCCAAACAGATCTTGGTATCGCGCTATTCGCATTGTGGAAGAAGTAATCATTAACATGGATTTTTCGATCGAGACCGAAGACGGTAAGCAAGTCACGCTTGTCTCCATCAGACGAGAAGCTCAATGGTTCCTGACGTCCATACACACCTGCAATGCCATCCTCAAGGTTCTCGACTAGGTGCTTTAGCCAATTCGTGTCCACTGGCACACAGTGTCCAGACAAACAGACAATCACTTCACCCTTTGACTCCCGAATACCAAGATTCAAAGCCCTCCCAGGCAAGAATTGGTCAATGTTCACAACCTGAACATCGAATTGGGCCACCCGTTCCAATGTCCGGTCTGTACTCCCGTTGTCTACAACGATGACCTCGAAATCTGGATAGGTTTGGCGGAATACAGCGCCTAGGCATGCCGTAATCCATTTTTCCTCATTCTTGGTCCGCACAATCACAGATACGAGTGGGATCTCACTAGAGGTCATGGGATCTGGAAGCTTGTTGGTGTGGGCTCAAGTATAGAAAGTGGTTGGAAGTTTGAGGCTCTACCCTATATGGGCTAAAAAGCTAGGGGGTTTCTATGGGAGTCAATAATACACTCGAAAACTAAGTGCTAAGCGCACTGGGTACAGTCCATATACTACCCGATCCATTTCGGGTGCCGAAACACATTGGTCGAAGGCAATAAGCTCGTCATCCGTCGATTCGGTCCAGAATTGTTTCGGCGACCAGCGCGTATCCGGAATCGTTGTAGTGGGCGCGCAGTCTCAACGGAAACAGGCTAAGGGGGTCTGCGTGCTCCAGGAAAGTCTCGCGTAGGTCGATTAGGGGGACACCGAGGTCCGCGACTATGGACATCACTTCGGAGTGTGACTGGAAAGACGTCGGGCCACGTGCGAACTCAAGATATTCGGGTAAGGAGACGAAGTAGAGTTGTCCCCCCCATAAGTTCACGAAACGATCAGCTTCGCCAAGGACTCTCGCAAATAGTTGAAGTTCAGCGTAGTCTGCGGCCTCATTCCGTCGGTAGGTAAGCCGCGCGAATGAGCGCAGGCGAGCCAGTTTCAACGACTCCCAGAGTGAGAACGATGGACGGGGTTCATGCACAAATTTTCGCGCAGTGGTTCTCTCTGTCGCTATGGCTTCTTCCATGTAGCGCTCGACCATGTCATCAATCGCTTGCTGCTTGTCATAGAGACCCTGGGAAAACCCTTCCTCGAGGTAGTTCAGCAGCGGCGTCCGTCGCTCTTCGGCAAGGTCGAGCAAGTCGTTGCCTCCGAAGAAGATCCAGAGAACGACGTTCGGCTCAAACGACTGCGCGTACTCCTTCAACGTCGCTAGCATCATGAGCGGTCCGTTGTTGGACATTCCAAGATTCAACGTTCTCGGGTGCACCTCTCTCAGTCTTCCCGCAATGTTCTTTTCCGATGCAACACAGATTCCCTGGGTATAGGAGTCACCTACCAGGAGGAAGTCGAGCTTTGCTTCACTCCAGGTGCCTCTCGGATTATTGAATCCTCGTTCATCACTGTCGTAGATCGGGTAATTCCCGGCCTCGTTGCAGAGCACCGAGGTGGTGTTTGCCCTTCCAGCTAAGGGGAAAAGGCGACCGGAAGCATCCGGCGAATCAAAGGTATCCGACAGGTAGGCAAGAGGCAGAAAAGCAAGGGTGACGTCTTGGCCGGCGGCCGTGAGTTCATCGACAACCCGGAGCCTGGACCGTGTGTCGAAGTCGATACCGAGCCCAGCGGCCGCCGAAACCCTTCTCATGGTGCGGAGCTCGAGGGGCGTGGGACGCGGGAACAGAGTGAGGTACCCCTCAGCTAGGAAGATGCAAATCGCTGTCGAGACGATGAGAAGCGAAAGACTCACCCGGTATTCCGTGCTCAGCTTGACGCTCAGCAGCAAGAGCACGACAAACATGGCGGGGACTACATAGAAAAAAGCTGCCGGGAAAGGGTCACTCAAAACTATGTGCGAGTACTTAAGGTGTACGTATCCGAGGAAGAGCACGAAATAGAGCAACGACACTGCCAGTGTCAGGTTGCTGAAGACAATCGTCTTCGCAACTCCATCGGGGAGGTTGCGACCAGACTTAGGCATCAGGTCATATTGTTCAAGAACTCAGGATTCGAGATCATTGAAGTTACGGGCTTGTCTTCCAGATAGTCGCAGACGTCGGCGACCAGCGCGACGGCTGCTTTGTCATACACCTCTGCTGACAGCGCCGCTATATGCGAGGTCAGGAAAACGTTGGGCAGCTTGCGGAATTCATTGTTCCTGGGGAGCGGCTCGTCTTCGAAGACATCCAGGCAGGCGAACAAGTCGTTGCGTCGCAGTCGCTCCAAGAGCGCTTCGGTGTCCAGGATCTTGCCGCGCGCGGTGTTTATCAGGACCGACCCGGGCAGCATGGCATTGATCTCAACACGACCAAAGCTCTTGAGAGTGCGCTCCGTTAGCCCCCGATGAAGTGAAACGACCTTACACCGCAAGACGGTCGCCATATCTGTCTTCATGACACCCAGGGATTCGGCCTCCTCGAGCGTGAAGTAGTCCGAGCAAACGCAGATATCGCATTCGAAGCGCTTGAGATACTTGATCAAAGACCTTGCCGTGGCGCCGATCCCGACGATGCCGAACGTGACGCCGCGGAAGTCGTTTCCACCGCCCCCTATTGTCCCTCCCGGCGCTCCCGGCGCCCATTTGGATGCGAGGGAGTGAAACGCTGGGCGCAAGGCCGCCTTTGCTGAAGCCGGTAGAATAGCTATCCCGAAATTGCGAATGAACGGAATAGCTCGCTGGCGTATTCCCCTGGTTTGTCCACGCCACCCCCCATGCCGCATCTCGTCATGAGAGACCGAAGCACGGCGAACTCCCAGTATGGCAAGCATCAGTGTGAACTCAGCAACCACCTCCGCGTAGGTTTCCGCGGTATTGATGATCGGTATGCCACGGGCAAGCATCCCTTCGGGGTTGTACTTCTTGACGGCCCCACCCAGCACGCCGACTACCGCCAACGATGGCAAAGCATCGAGCACGGAATCATCAATCGCAGAGCCACCCTGACCCGTGATGGCTGCCACTACCGACCCCCGCTCCTTGTCGGACAAGGCCCCTAGCTGATCAGGGGAGACGATTGAAAAGCGCTCGGCGAGTGCTGGAAGCGCCGCGTGTATTTTTGTTGGATTATAGACGAGAATCGAGCCGTTCCCGTGGGCCACCGGTGCCGGTCTTTTGGTGCCCGGATCCCGGGCGGGGGTCGCCTCAACCTCCACAGCCTGTTCCGAGGAGATTTCCGATGGCCAATCGATCTCGCCCCTGTATCCTTCCTCAATTAACTCAATGAGACGAAGCGTAACGAAGCCTTGCTCGATCGAGTGCCTCGGAGACAACTCGCCTGCGATCGCGGCTGCGAACTCCTCGTGCTCACCGACGAACCCACGGGCTTGGGGTGACAGTCCGAATTCCAGGATCTCCGACTCGGCCTTCGAATTGACGGTCAGCGTTCCGTTCTCGCAGCAGTAGGAGACGCCGGGGCCACAAATTTCGTACCGTTCTGTTCGATGTCCAGCGCTGTTGTTGAGCGAAAATGCAGCATGTGTGCCATCCGCCCACCTCAACATTCCCGCAGCGTTCTGAGGGTCGGTTCCCATTGCGCTATTCGACGTACTGTGGAGTTCGATCGGCGGCTCACCCATCAGGTATACGAGGGCATCGATGGTGTGAATGCCGTTTGACTGAATCCAGGATGTCGAGCCGAAGGTGATGGGCCTGTCAATGGCTGCCTTGCTCATCGTGCCGACCATGCTGTAGATACGACCTGTCTGGCCCACCCTCTCCTTAGCGGCGTTGATATTGGCCTCGAATCGGCGATTGAAGCCAACGACAGCGACCTGATCCTGCCGGTTGGCCAGACGCATCAGTTCTAGGGCATCGTTAGCTCGTGGTGTCGGTGGTTTCTCGACGAACACGTGTTTGCCACTGAGCAAGGCCCTTTTGGCATACTCGAAGTGCATCTGAGTCGTTCCGATGACGTAGACAGCATCCACTTCGTCCCGGTCGAATATGACTTCAGCGTTGGGTGTGCACTCATCGAATCCGAACTCAGCACGGGCCGACTCGGCGAGGCTGTCGTTTATATCGCAGATTATCGAAAGTTGGAAGGTCTTGCGGTCCTGAAGCTCTTGTAGGATTGGGAGGTGCGTGTTGCGCGAATTCTTTCCAGCGCCAATCACCGCGATCGAGATTTGATTACTATGGAAATCTGTGATCATGTTTCTTGAGAGTAAAACGTTCCTCCTAAGCTGGAGCGCACCGGGCACAGTCCATTGGTAACAGGAGGCCCTGTATAATCAATCAGGGTCGTCCCACTCCGGTGGGATTTCCTCTAGGTAACGCAAGCCTTCTTCGGCAATGTGCAAATCGAACGCAGAGTGGATGTCTATACCCGTAGCCGAATGCGGTGTGGGCAAAATTTCCACAACATCCCCTATTCGTCTGCCTTCCCTCCAAAGCCACGCACGACTGGCGCACGCAGCTCCTGTGTCCTCCCGATAGATCACCTGCCGTATCTGTCGGGACGAATATTCCCGCATCCAGGGCAAAAGACGCTGCCAAGATCCACCTGATGAACGTTGCCAGTAATTTTTTGAGGTTGGATGCGCACAAAAAACACTTTCGAGTTCCGGTCGCTCCCGAAGGATATCTACACACTTCCGGATCCAGGTTGAATCACGGAAAACATTCGTTGGAGTCAAGAAGACGCAGATCTCAAACTCTACATCTTTCATCTCTTCGTACGTAATGAGCGCATGCTCCAATACTGCTTCAGTCGTCGCCAGATCATCTGCAATTTCAGCAGGACGTTGGAACGGGACTTCAGCCCCTGCGTCTCGAGCTATATCAGCAATCTCATCATCGTCAGTAGAGACTAACACAACATCTACAGCCTTACTCTGCAGGGCTGCTTCAATCGTGTGTGCAATCAAAGGTCTTCCCCTGAGAGATAAGACGTTCTTGCGCCGCAATCCTTTTGACCCGCCTCGAGCTGGGATCACACACAAGACTTTGCCACTAGTCACGTCACACTTCTCTCCACCATGCAGACATCGCCATAACCTTATCCGGGTCGTCTAGAGGCAACACCGGCAATTCAGAAGTACCCCGACTAACCAACGCACTGAAGTTGCGCTTGTTGCGAACCGTCACATCGACACTCCAATGGTCCAACTTCAGGCCAGCTTTAGCACAGACATACTCGAATGTTCGACGAGTGTGAATATACACATGATGAGCATGGAAACGGTCATGATCTGCAGGAAGATGCGGAAGATCCGAGATATGAGGTGACTCGACGAAGGCAAATCCGTCATCGGTGAGGTCCTCAGACACCCCCTGCATGAACTTGATGGGATCAAGAACGTGCTCAAAAACCTGAAGAATGCAGATCAGGTTGAAGTTTCCCCCAAAAATGCCTGGGTGATACATCTTCTCTTCCACCCTCAACCTGGCTCTCCGACGTGCCAGTTCGGCAAACTGGGGAGTTGGCTCAACCCCGAAACGGTCCCACCCCTGATACCATTCATTGAACTTAGACAGAAAGACACCACCACCACACCCAATGTCGAGAACTCGATTTCCCTTTGAGCCCAAGAAATCCCCAATGTGACTGGCAAGCCAACTGAGTTTAGCGTGATTCTCACTCTTATCGTCCGGAAGCTCACTAATCCTGTCAAAGTATTGATCCGGGGGCTCAGTTAATACTGAATGGTCACGGAAATGCTCATAAAGCTTCTTGGCATCCGCCTCATCAATCTGAGGGTCTCTGTAAACTAGGCCACACCGGCTACAGACGACGATAGACCGGATACCCTGATTGTAGTCAGGGTTAATGAGAGTAAGGTATTTATCTGGAAAACTCTGTCTTACTACCACCTTGGTATCCGAAGAATTGCAGACGTAACATTTTACTTGCTTCAAGTAACCTCTCCTCTAACTCATGTTATTGAATTTACCAGTCTAAACACAGGCACCCGGACACCTAGATATATTGCTTGATACTCTACCCCTAAGCGAAAACCCTTATTGTTCACCCTGGCCTAGTATCAGATCAACATAACTTCCGAGTACATCTCGATTGGCCATGCCACCGAAAATGGCCAAGTTCTCGAAACCCTTCAATGCTTCGCTACTATAAGGCCGGCTATTTCCTCCAACACGAAGTGCCTTGAGTGCCGAAGTCAGTTGATTGAGATCTTCAACCCGCCAGCAAGCACCAAGCTCATCGAACAACATCTGCTCATCATTCAAGAAAGCTGGATAAATGAGGGTTTTATCTTGCACCAGGGCTTCAACGAGTCCACTAGACACCGTACCGATCACAGCATCAGACCAACGCACCAGGTTCACGGAGTCAGTTTTTGTGGCCATAGTCACCCTACCGGAAAGCTTAGATAACCAAACCTTATTTGATCGAGGATGCGGCTTATAAACGAGGTTAACGAAATCAAGTTTTGCAAGCGTTAGCAACGTCCGCTGAACGGAATCCTTGAAATGTCCATGTCGGTCCGCACCACGATCCATATACAGGACCTTTAGTCCTCCATGCTTCTTAACAAGCGGAGGCTCTCTTACGACTATCTTGTGGAGGGTTTGAACCCACTCATGACAATACCTCGCACTACCCAGAACTTTGATGGAGGCTGGATCCATTCCGTGGGCAATCATATCATCCTTCAGTCTGTCATGGGGTACAACTACGGCGTCGAAACCGGCTGCTTTCATCCTATTGTATGCGAGGGCATAAGCCTTCGTATGTCCTGCGAAAAGAGACAAACTGTGCGGCAATGCAAGCACTCGTATACCCTTTGACCGAGCAGCCCTCATAAGCGGTCCGAATACTAGAAGACTAAATCTTGCAGAGTGATCAACTACGAGTGCGCAAGGACATATGAACTCTAGCATACGGAGCCCCCAGGAGTCACCAAATACTCGGGGTGTTACCCATCTCATCACGGGGAGGTAGATAAATCGCCTTCCGAGAGACCCAACTGCTCCTCTTAGGCGGATAAGTAATAGCGTGATTAGTCGTTGACCAAACCACGTGTGGAGACTCCCAATTACCCCACCAGTTCTAAAAGAAGCGCGAAACAGTGGTCGAGTAAGGAGCCAACCTATCAATGCTTCTAGTTGAGTTTGGTGACCCAACCGGTATACAGAATCGTAAGCGACACCGTCAAGTTGTTGCAGATGCTTAATACGCCAGTCTTCGGAGTTAAGTAGTGGGTTAAGTGAGACTACTTGGACCGCTTTCCCCTCTTTTGCAAGCCGAGTTACAACGGGAACGAGATGATCCAGGTCAGGGAACTTGTACACCAAGAAAAGAGCTGCGGGGGGTACGCTCTCACCCGATCGGGCTCCGGTCACGAGTCTCTGTTCACTCTAACAGAAAGATAGGATGCCTTCACCCACCCTAGTGTAAGTTTCATATCTAGAACCCCAGTAGGCTATGAAGCAACCTAAGAGAAGAGCCGTCACACCATAGGCCCTCAGCTACCCTACTCCTTTTGCACTAAAAATGGCCCTAGCATGAGGTGACGAAGCCCACTATTGAAGAAAGTATTCAGGGCGTCGTCTGGCGAGCTAACTATTGGCTCACCGTTGATATTAAAAGATGTATTTAGCACTACGGGAATTCCAGTTCGAGCCTCGAAGGCAGAAATTAACGAGTGAAAGTCTGGGTTATGGGATCTGTTAACAGTTTGAATTCTTCCGGAACCGTCTACATGTGTCACTGCAGGTATATCGGCGCGAACTTCCGGACGAATTGAGACTACACGTTCCATGTAGTTACTCTCAAATCCTGTATCAACTTCGAAATAATCAGTCGCACGCTCAGCAAGGATCGCAGGGGCAAATGGTCGATAAGCCTCACGATATTTGATCATCGCGTTTACACGATGCATCATATCTGGCGATCTTGGGTCAGCTAGGATTGAACGATTCCCAAGCGCTCGCTCTCCGAACTCCATCCGTCCATTCAAAACTGCAACTATTGACCCTTGCGAGAGCAGATCCGCCACCATTTCCTCTGGATTAGAGACTTTCTGATAGCATATCTGACGTCTTTCTAGGCTAGTCTGAATCTCCTCATCTGAGTACGACGGACCTAAATAGCTCGTCGCGAACTCATTCTCCCTCTGAACCCCATTTACATGATGAGTAACGTAAAGCGCGGCACCAATACTGTTACCAACATCAGCCGGAGAGTGAGATATGAACACTTCGTCGAAAGGAGTGAGGTCGGTGACCTTCCCGTTTAGGACAGAGTTCATGAAGAAGCCTCCACTTAAGACAACCTTACTGAGCCCCGTTGAAGCATGAAGGTGATTGAGCATGTGTATAGCGACTTCCTCGGCAACCATCTGCATTGCTCTAGCTACAGAATAATACCACTCATCAGGTTCGGCTCCTGGATCACCTTCACGACCTCCCAACGCTTCAACAAGCGCCGGTGTATAAAGTTTGGGCTGATCAGTCATGGTCCCTTTGAAGAATCTCTGGTCCAGTTCGAACATCCCATTGTCGAGTAAACGGATTGTCTCTCGAATAGCCTGTGAGTGTCTTCCACAATCGACATCGAAAGCCGATAGTGCCATGACCTTCCACTCATCGTTATCTGGCCGGTATCCGAGGAGTTCGGTAAAGGTCGCGTAGAATAGCCCTAGCGAATGAGGAAGGCTTTGAGTTGCCAACGTTTCAAGCTTTGTATTTCGACCGACGCCCATTGTCGTAGTCTCAAGTTCACCTCGCCAATCAGCGGTAAGCACCGCAGCTTCCTCAAATCCTGACAGGTAAAAACCATTTGCTGCGTGCGTGCGATGATGTTGGATATGGTAGACAGGAGGAAGATCAGACTCTTCCGAACTGTCTAGCCTCACCCATTCTGGGGGACGACGGTCCAGAAAACCAAGAAGGTGATCAGAAACAGCATAGAAATTATCCTCACGCCTGACTCGAAACTCAGAAATTAGAGGATTGTACTTGATCCATGCCGCACCAGGATTCCACGACTGGGCGACCGCATCACAATCCGAAAGCGACGACAACCCCGCTTCCTCAAGACAGTAGTGCACAGCAGCGGTGGGGAAAGCTCGGGTTTTCTTCTGCCGACTGAACCTCTCCTCAGGCGCAGCTGCGACAATACGACCGTCGATCGTCAAAGCAGCTGAGGAATTTAATTCCCCATGATTCAGACCAAGCACGATCATAGCTAATTCTGTCCCTTGTTCCGGGTCGCTAACAATACTTCACACAGGGCAAAATCTAATTCTGTATCAATATCAACTGCACTTGTATCATCTACCTCAACCAAGAAGAGCCGCTCGTCGCAGAGTATCTTGTTTGACTGCAATGCCGCGGGAGTCATTGCATCAACAACCCCATTGATTCGGAAGACAGGGGGAAGCAATTGACTTTGGTAGTAGGAAGCCATGTCAATATCCGTAACGAACTGCTTACCCCAGTTATCCGAGTCCATCTGGTACATCCAGTAGGGATTGTGAACTCCCTCTACCCGAGACACAGTTCGGACCACATTAGCACCCGATCTGTGTGCTGCGCTGACCACTTCATCAATAATCTCCGCGGTCTTAAACGGTGTAGTGGGCCGGAGATTGACAATCAGATCCGCACGAAAATCTTCGAAATCCACCAACCAATTCAGGGCGTGCGTGAAGACCGGAGTATCCGGGGTATCATCAGCAGCTAACCGGGCAGGCCGTATAAACGGAACATCCGCACCATAGCTCTGAGCCACCTTGGCGATCTCCTCATCGTCAGTCGAGACAATCAGTCTATCGAGTGTGGTCGCCGCAACTGCAGCTTCTATTGTATAGGCAATCAAAGGTTTCCCACCCAAAGGCCTGATGTTCTTACGTGGAATTCGACGCGACCCACCCCTGGCAGGAATGATCCCAAGTGTGCCTGAAGGAGTCAAATCACGACACTCTCAGCCACACTCTCAACCGTACTTATTAGCGACCTAATCACTCGGTCTTGAACATCTTCCGGAAGCCCAGGCCAGATCGGAATATCGAGTAGTTGAGACCAGGCTCGTACACTGATCGGATAGTCCTCATTAACATACCCAAAACATTCCTGGTAAAACGGTTGCAAATGGATCGGAGGAAAGCTTAACCGTGTTTCAATACCGGCATTTTCCAACTCTTTAACGACACGATCCCGAGGTACTGAATTTTCTAGTGCTACTGCATACATATACCACGAGTGCTGAGTGACGTACGGGGGCAGAAATGGAGAATTAATTAAAGGGTGACTAGAAAAGACATTGTCATATCTTTCTGCAATTCTCTGCTTATCACGCACCGTGAATTCGATGCGATTAAGCTGAGCTGAGCCTATTGATGCCTGGATATCAGTCATCCGATAGTTGTATCCAAGTACTATATGATTGTAACGCCCTTCTTGCCCTTGGTTACGCAGAACCCTTAGTCGCTCGGCATGCTCATCATTATTGGTGGTAACCATACCCCCTTCACCAGTTGTCAAATTCTTATTTGGAAAGAAGCTAAAAACATGCTGGTCCGCTTGAGCACCGACTGGAACTCCTTTGTATGTTGCACCTAAAGACTCAGCACTGTCAGCTATCACTGCTAGCCCATGCGATTCCGCGAAGGCGAGTACTCGGTCATAGTCCACAGGCAGCCCATTCATATCGACCGGGATTATGGCCTTAGTTCGATCCGTTATTCTCTTGGCAGCATCATCGAGTGATAGGTTATAAGTATCAGGATCGCACTCTACGAGTATCGGTGTTGCCCGCTCATACATCACTACATTGGCAGTGGAAATAAATGTGATGTCAGGGACAAGCACCTCATCACCCTCTTTGACTCCGGCCACCAAAAGGGCCATGTGAAGCGCAGCTGTTCCATTGTTCGCAGCCACCGCATGGCGTGCACCGACAATTTTGGCGAATTCTTGTTCGAATTCGCGCACACCTTGTCCCATGCTCACCCACCCACTCCGCACCGTCTCATATACAGCGCGTGCCTCTTCTTCACTTAAGGTAGGCTGTGCCACTGGAACACGAATCACTTCGCAATCACCTCATTCGACAACGGGAGACTGAGGCCGGAATCGAAATACCAGTCAACGGTTTCAGCCAAGCCTTGCTCGAGCGACCATGTCGGCTCATATCCCAGATCTCTTAGTTTCGCGATGCTCGGGCAACGACGTGATGGAGCTCCGCTCAGGTTCTCACCAGTTGTTATCCGAACAGAAATACCCCTGTGTCTTGCCACTGCTTCTGCTAAAGAATGGATACTGACCTCTTCCTCAGTCCCAATATGGTAGATTCCACGATGCTCTCCATGGTCAGCAGCAAGGATTAGAGCGTCAATCGCATCAAGGATGAAACAAAATGCTCGAGTTTCTCTGCCCGTACCAAGAATTGGAAATTCCAGTATCTCGTTCGATGAGTTTTCAATCATATCCCTCAGTCTTAAAGCGAACTGGGGGATCACATGGCCGACGCCCATGTTGGGGCCATACACATTATGCGGACGACAGATCACTGTTTCTAGGTCTGTCTTCCCCGGATAGTGAACTGTAAGGAGTTCTGTAATAATCTTTCCGCCCCCATAAGAGAACCTTGGATTCAAAACATCAGGGACAAGTAGACGTTCATCCTCGGGTGTCGGTATCCGGCTCGGCTGGTTGTAGACTTCTGAAGATGACGTGACAACGTACCTTTGTACCCCACAGTGCATGGCCGCGTCTAGGGTATTAAGTGCACCCTTCACTCCAATCTCAAGCACTTTTTCTGGGAAGCGATAAAAGTTCTCTGTGCCGTTCACATAGGCTAGGTGGTAAACCGTTTCTACCCCACGAGTAGCGTTCTCCACAGTATCGTAGTCTAGAATGTCACCCTCTCGGAAATCGATCTGGTGCATATACCCATCAAGCTTCTCAGCACTACCCCTAAGATTGTTGTCTAGGACTCGGACATCATCACCTCGATCTACTAAAGCCTTCACGAGATAAGAACCAATGAATCCCGACCCGCCTGTTACAAGTACAGAAGCAGCCAATGGGTTAGCTACTCCCTACACCCAGATACTCGACATGCCCAAGTTCCTTTACATCTTCCGGATCGAAGGCTCGCCAACCATCTAGAAATAAGCAGGGGTGAGAGGTTCGTTTGAGAAGATCAAACAAGTCTAAGCTCGCATGGCTCCTATGATTATTGAGGATCAAGATCGCATCCGCGTCTTGGAACCCGTCCTCAATAGTGGTCGCCGTAACTCCTAGCGCCTCGATCTCACTTGGTTCTATAACCGCATCGTACCCGAAAACGGTTGTTTCGGGCTCTTTCAATGCGTTGAGTTGCTCTAGGAAAATGAGTGAGGTAGAGTCCCTAAGGTCGGACGTTTCTGGTTGGCCCTTGAAAGCCAATCCAACTAAAAGGACCTTTACCTTAGTCTTTCCCAAGTTCTTCAGGAAGCTCTTTATCTCCTTCAACAGAGCTAGCGGTATCTCCTCATTGACCTCACGAGCTAAGTCGGTCAACCGAGGTTGGAACTGAAGACCTCTAGCGGAATACTTGAGTAAGTACCCGTCTTTAGTAAGACACGGTCCGCCAACACCCGGACTCGGGACCGGGATCTTGTCTCTCGGATAACCATCATTCGCTGCGGCTATAAGCCGATGCAGGTCTAGGCCAAGTTCTCGAGATACGAGAGCCATGTCATTAGCATAAGCAAATTTCACATCTCTGAAGGTATTGTTCAGGATCTTCACCATTTCTGCGCCCTCAATCGATCCCGCATCAATAATCGTAGAGGTGATCTCCCCGAACATAGCCGACGTAACCGCCGTGCTCTTCTTGTTGAAGCCACCGACGACCTGAGGCAGTTGGCGAAGTTCTGGGACAGCGCTTCCCTCTACAGTGCGTTCCGGGGCAAAGCTCAATAGGAAGCCTCCCTCCCCTGCAAGGAGCCCCGATTCCTCTTCAAGAACTGGCAATACAACTTCCCGGGTTACACCAACTGGAACGGTTGACCGCAATACTACCAAGTCTCCGTGCTTTAGTCGGCTGCCAATCGTCTTTGCTGCAGCTTCGACATACTCAATCTGAGGAATCTTGGTCTCGGGATTTACAGGCGTACCAACGGTGATGACATAAATGTCAGCCTCAACTTCACTAAGAGATGATACCGGATGGAGTCGCACTCCAAGATTGCGATGCAGATACGCATCAAGACCCACCTCATGGAAGGGCGATTCCCCTTGCCGAAGCCCCTCTACTACGCCTTCGTCGATATCGTATCCAAACACCGTAAAGCCAGAGTCAGCTAGTACGACTGACATAGTGACCCCAACGTAACCCATCCCCAAGACACAGATCGATCTCGATTTCGCATCAACCGCTATACTTCGATCTCGGTACGAGATCACACCCTTTACCCTACCCTCCTCGTCTACTACAGGGATATAAGAGATCTTCTCGCTCAGCAAAGAACCGACGGCCTCTTTGCTAAGGTTATCCTTGGCAACCACAGGATCTGGGTTCATTACGGTATTGATGGGATCGCTTAGTGATGCACCTGCGATAAAACCGCGACGAATGTCCCCGTCTGTGGCAATCCCGACTAGATGAGCCTGCGCATTCACGACTAAAGCAAAACGCGAACCTGACTCATTGATAGCACGAAGCACCTCAACGATCGATCGATCTTCAGGAACCTGGACTGAAGCATCATCAGACATAAGGCTCAATCAACTGAGAGTGTTGAGAAATCAGATTGCCCGCCAAAGCGAGAATATCACGTTGGATAAACAGTTCTTCGAGAAGCATGGGTTGCAGTTTGAGCTTGAATTAAATAGGGAGCGCCCAGGGTGATCCTCATGACTGAGAAAACAGTAATCTGGGGAAAGCAAACCACTCGTATATCGCTCACCATTAATCTTACCTCGGCTGACCAATTTTCTCTTGGTTACCACATCGCAAATTAATCTGTGCCGGTCAAAATCCAACAAGCAAGCCGGTGTCCCCAGCCCTCTCGAGCAAAAAAAGCTCGCACTCCTTCCTTCCCGAGGAAAGTCCCGTCACATCCTCCAGTTGTCGAGAAGGTTTCTGGATGGTCTCACCGGAGCGTTAACCCCGTCTCTCATAGCTGCGCCAGAAGCCACACTTGCCCGTACGGCTCTTTGCGTGCACCACATTCTCTCAAGTGGAACAATACCAACGCTCATCATAACATCAGAGTTAATTAATCAAGACTGTCTTTACAGGCTTACTTCACCAATGATCTCTTTCACTTAAACACCTCCTTTCACCAAGCACACTTCTAGTTAAGATTTTAGTAATCCTAGTAATGGCAACCGTTCTTAGGCCCCTTCTCTATTGGATCCGGAAACGCGACTCTCGTTTCTAGCCTACCAGAGTACTAGTGGGCCTTCCATAGACCCACACTACAGCCTTTTTTTAAGAGGAAAATAGAAACTATTCACCTTGGTCTCCGTTTAACCCGGAGCATAACAAACCATTTTAATTGGATGCCCCCGGCTACCTGTCATCCAAGGTTAATCGTCTCATGGATGCGAAACTTTACGTCCTACGGAGAGCTACACCAAAATGGACCCAGACGTCAAACACCAGGTTATTCTCGAAGCGATTTACTCAGCTATCGATGAAATTAACAACCAACTTCCCACAGCCCAGCATTTAGCTAAGCAAGAAGACACAATCATTCTAGGCGAGGGGGGCAAGCTAGACTCTCTTGGGACCATCCAACTACTAGTTGCGATCGAAGAACATATCGCTACGGGTGTGGGTGGTAACGTAGACCTGATGGATGGAAACTTACTCAGTCTACAGGAAGGCTCGCTGCAATCCATAGGCTCTCTGACTAGTTTCATTACAGAAAAACTTTCTACCTAGTCGCGTTAAATTGGCATAGGAGTGCGAGCTTCAAATGATTCAACCCGAGTCAACGCTGCACCTAATCAGCGACTTCACCATCGAAGTATTCGGTGGATACCTTGAAAACGACCCTAGCCCGCCTCATTGCCAAGTCTCTTATGGGTCATTCGGCCAGGTGTTCCAAGAATTACTTACTACCCCAGCACCGAAGTCAACCAATCAAGACGCGGTTGTGTGGACACTACCCGAATCGGTCATCGAACCATTTGGAAGGGCACTCGACTCTGAAGAGGTCGATGCTTCAGACATAATCGACAGCGTGGATCTCTTTGCGGATGCGCTGCTGACATACAGCAAGGGAGTACGCTCCCTCTTTGTACCCACTTGGGTTCTTATGCCGGCAACGCGTGGTTATGGATTTCTAGACTGGCGACCTGGGCTAGGCCTGTCTGAGTTGCTTGCCCGTATGAATCTACGACTCGCTACTCGCCTAAGTGAGGTGCCCAATATTTTCCTACTTGATGCACAACGATGGTTGCAAGTAGCCGGGGGGCGTGCAACGAACTCTAAACTGTGGTTCGCGACTAAAGTGCCTTTTGGGAATCGGGTTTTCCAGGAAGCTGCACTAGACGTAAAAGCCGCGATACTCGGTACAATAGGCAAAGCAAAGAAACTGGTAGTTACAGATCTTGACGGAATTATGTGGGGCGGTGTAGTCGGTGAAACAGGGTGGACAGAACTTGACCTGGGGGGTCATTCATACAGCGGTGAAGCATTTGTTGCCTATCAACAAACACTTAAGTCTTTGACACACCGTGGGGTGCTACTTGGGATCGTAAGCAAGAACGATGAGGCTGTAGCCCTCGAGGCAATAGATCAACACCCTGAAATGATACTGCGTCGAAGTGATTTCGCTGGCTGGCGCATCAACTGGGGAGACAAAGCTCAGAACCTTGCGGAACTCATAGAGGAACTAAATCTCGGAACCGATGCTGTTGTGTTTATCGATGATGAGGAAATCCAACGTGGACGTGTACGTGAGGCACTTCCCGAGGTAACGGTCGTTGATATGCCATCAGACCCCAGCACTTATGCAGACATCGTCTCCTCATTACGGTGCTTTGATACACCCTCACTGAGTTCAGAAGATCGGCACAGAGCCCTAATGGCAGTTACAGAACGCGAGCGTCATATAGTACGTAAGGAGGTGGGATCACTCGAAGAGTGGCTGGCAGAACTGGAGATCACTGTATCAGCTTACCCATTCAGGAATGCTGACTCAGAGCGTGTAATACAGCTATTAAACAAGACCAACCAGATGAACTTGAGAACGCGCCGCATGACAGAGTCACAGTTGTTGAACTGGCTTAAGGACGATGCACATCACATGTGGACATTCCGGGTCGCAGATCGATTCGGAGATTATGGCTTGACCGGACTAGTTGGGTTTGTCATTAAGAGTGAGACCGCTGAGGTCACAGATTTTATTCTGAGTTGTCGCGCGATGGGTCGAAGAGTTGAGGAAACCATGGCGCATCTCCTTGTTGACCGCGCCTACGCGCAAGGAGGAAAAGAAGTGATCGCTTACTATCAGCCGACACCACGTAATGCTCCATGCCTACGCTTTTGGATGGATTCTGGGTTTGAAAGCACTGGTGAACACACATTCCGCTGGGCTAAAGCAAACGGATATTCGCTCCCAAAAGAGGTCTCTTTGGTCCTGGAAACCACTTAGATGCGTTTGGCATTATGATAAGCGCTCACAGTTCGGAAAGATCTTTCAACCAACGCGACCAGGAACTCTTCGCACGTCTTTCGGGCGATTACAACCCCATGCATACCGATGCCGTAGCAGCTCGGAGGCTGATGTTTGGTGGACTCGTTGTACACGCTTTAAATACGGTAACATGGTCTCTCGACAGCCTATCCAAGGTCCTGCCCTCTTTCGGATCACTCACTCAGATCAGAGCAACCTTCCCGGCCGCTCTTCTAGTTGGTGACAGGGCACTACTGACCTGGAACGTCGGGAATAAAGTGGCAGAAGCGACAGTCAACGTCGGCGACCGAACTGTGGCCTATCTCGAGATCCACTTCGGCCCCAAGACAGAGAGCGAGACAGTTCTTGATCGGGAAATTCCTATTCAACCATGCCTAGAGATTGAGCCTCACGACATGCCGATGGCGTCTGGGTCCGTTGACCTGGAGTTCTCATCAACATTGGCTAATCAGGTAATCCCCAACCTGTATGATAGACTTTCCAGCCTACAGTTAGCTGTTCTTCTGGCAACAACTCGGATCGTTGGTATGCAGTGCCCTGGGCTACACTCTATTTATAGCCGCTTGAACCTCACCTTCGAAGAACAATCTAAGAGCCAGAGACTCGACTACAGTGTTACCAAATGGGACCCGCGTTCGGGATTGACGAGTTTGGAGCTTACTGCTCCTGGTGTAGCAGGAAACGTCGGCTGTTTCTATCGCCCCACACCCGTCAAACAACCCTCAATCAACGAAGTCCTCAGTACAGTTGAACCAGAGCAATTCTCTGAGCATAGTGCTTTAGTCGTAGGCGGTTCGCGTGGCCTTGGAGCACTCACCGCAAAATTGATAGCTGCGGGTGGTGGTGATGTGATGGTGTCATACGCGACTGGTGGCCTGGATGCCGAACAACTAGCAGATGAAGTCCGGACTTCATCTGCTAAAGGCACAATCAGCACATGTCAGCTGGATGTTCTCGAGGAAGTCGAAAGCCTGCCATCTCTTACAATGCCGTACACACACATTTACTACTTCGCCACTCCTAGAATCCGCCGTGGCCACTCAGCGGAGTTCGATAGGGAACTATTTCGTGAGTACCTCACTTACTATGTGGAAGGAGCAGGACGAGTACTCGACAGGGTAATTCCGATAGCGACGGAAGATGCTTGCTTCATATGGCCATCAACAATTTTTGTCGAGGACCAGCCCGAACAGTTTCCGGAATATGTTGCGGCAAAAGTAAGGGGAGAAGTCTGGTGTGCTGAGATGGAACGTGCACTTCCAGGACTGAACTTTATTCGACCTCGACTGCCACGTTTGGAAACAGACCAAACGAGATCACTTCAACCAGTGCAGACAGAAGACAACTTGACCGTAATGCTAGCTCTTTGCGCACCTGATAGAAGGAAATCTCTAACGTGACGACTAGCATCGGCTTCTGCGGAAGGGATGATGTCGAGGACGTAATGCAATTTATTAGGGATCATTGGAAAGAAGACCATATCCTTGGCTCTCATAGAGGTCTTTTTGATTGGCAATACTGGGACCCTGAAACCGGACGATACAACTTCATCTTGTGCAGACGTGACCACGATCAAGCACTACTAGGGATTCTGGGGTTCATTCCCACCCACCTTTATGACCCTTCCCTCATTGATAAAGCAGTCGTGTGGCTGGCACTGTGGAAGGTCCGGCCTGACTCTGAAATCGCCGGCCTTGGCATGTTTCTGCACCAGTACCTCATTGATAACACTATCCATATGTCCTCAGCTGTATCCGGACTCAATAAGATGTCGCATCGAGTAATGGCGGGACTCGGCTACCGTCCGGAGATCCTTCAGCACTACTACCTGCTTAATCCGACACTCAATGCATTCCATATTGCAAAGGTGGAGGGACAACCAATAACCGGTAGCGTGCGCCCCCTGACAAAGTCCCTCGAGCAAGTGAGTGCAGACATCCTGCTGACGCAAAAGGAATGGGCAATCGGAGATAGATTGCCAGCAATTCCAGCAAAGAGTCCTACCTATTTTCTGAGGCGTTTTATTGAACACCCCTACTACGACTACATGGTTTACGCGGTCCTAGACAGGAATAAACGCGTTGGACTACTCGCGCTCCGCGAGATCGAACATGAGAACTGCCGAGTTCTTCGTCTCGTCGACTATTGGGGATCAAGCGATGATTTTTCGGGACTGGGAGGGGCACTAGAAAACCTAGTCGTGGACCGTGGTGCCGAATATATCGACTGCCTATGCTGGGGATTACCGGATCAACTGTTCATCCAAGAAGGATTCTCTCGGCTCGACCCTGACGGTGCTACCATTATTCCTGGCTACTTCGAGCCATTCGAGCAGCGAAACGTACCGACGAGAGTCGCATTCAAGGCACCAAGTAACTCACAGTTCCTGTTCTTCAAAGCCGATGGTGATCAAGATCGCCCTAACCTGCTTCCTGCATAGGTGAACTTGCTCGGACAGTCGTCCCATAAAGAAATGGCATCGCAGCCAAAATACGATCCGTTGACGATAGTCATGTATCACTATGTGCGTCCTATCGCCAAAAGTCCTTATCCTAAACTTAAGGGCCTGGAAGTCGATCTATTTCGAGAACAAATCAAGTACTGTCGTCAACACTACACATTTGTGAGCATGGAGCAGGTAGTAGAGGCTGCGGCATCTGAAGAACCGCTCCCGAAACGCCCGCTACTCTTGACGTTTGATGATGGCTATGTGGACCACTACGAGCACGTCCTCCCCATTCTACTCGAGTACCAAGTCCCAGGTGCTTTCTACGCGGCTGCTCGTTCCGTGCTTGACCGTGAAATGCTTGACGCAAACAAGATCCAGTTCCTGCTCGCGTCCGTGGCGGATGGGAAGCAATTGACGATGATGATAGAAGACGCCATTGACCGGGCGCGTGACGAATTCGTTTTGCTATCTAAGCATGAATACCGAGAAAAGTTTTGGAGAGCTGCGCGTCTGGATTCGCCAAGTGTCAAGTATTGCAAACACCTTCTGCAACACGGACTTCCTGATCCAGTCAGGTCGGACATCCTCGATGTTCTGTTCCGTAAATTCGTGAGCAATGATCCGTCTGATTTCGCGGAAAAGGTTTACCTCAACCTTGGACATCTGAAGGAAATGAAAGCAGCAGGCATGCACATTGGTGGGCACGGCGGACAGCATGTGTGGCTGAACCGTTTGGCACCGAAGGCACAAGCCGAAGATATCGACATGTCACTGCACTTACTCGAATTAGTAGAAGCCGGTGATCCTTTCACTTTCTGCTATCCTCATGGTGGCTATAACTCTGAGACAGTAGCCGCTTTACGAGCTAGGGATTGCCGGGCAGCACTGACTGTTGATGAAGGCCTAGCCAACCTAGACAAAACAACTTTACTGACATTGCCTAGGATTGACACGATCGATTTACCAACGGATGCAGAGGCGGATCTCTGTGATTGGACTAGAAAAGCAACAACCTGACCGCTGATCTCTAAAACATTATTCTTCCTTACAAATTTCAGCAGTCAAAACCCAGCGTCCTTTCGTTACTTCAGGCACCAAGTCAGTGGAACCCGTCAGTTCTTCCTCGAGTTTATGCCGAGCGTCGATAAAGTGGAATTGACTAGATGGAAGCAGCATCCGGATCTCTTCCTCATCAAAGTAGTGCTGAATCTCTCCCTTTTCCGGCCCGTCCTCGAGCACATAGGTGTTTCGTCCAGCACTCGATCCTTCACCGAATAATGACGAACGTACCGATGCGAGAGATACAAGCAGCAATCCTCCTGGTCTAAGAACTCGGTAAGCTTCTTGGGCACTTAGAATCGCCTTCTCCATCGGAATATGATCGAGAACTCCATGACAAATCACGGCATCAAAGAAATTCGACTGAAATGAGAGTTCGTCACAACCTTCGGTCGAAAACTCTATACTCAGTGCTTCTTGATTGGCGTATTCCCGTGCGACGTTGATCGCCTCCTCACTGACGTCGATACCATGAACTTCATACCCCATCCGTGCCAAGAAGATAGATTGTGCGCCATTTCCACAACCAAGATCGAGTATGCGTTGAGCGTCTCGATGGATCAGATAATTTTCATACCCCTGACGCTTCTTCAGGAATCGTGCGACAAACTGCACGACGATGTCATGGGGCTCCCATATGGTCATCAGACGATCACTGTATACCGCATCCCAACTGGACATCAATTATCCCTTGCTCCGTAAAGCTCATCAATGCGATGAAGCAAGTAACGAGCCACACCTTTAATCTGTTTCTCGCGCTCACTCATTTCGGTGCGTATTTCGTAGCTTTCGCCACGGGCCATAGACTCAGGGCGCCTCAGTAACCTAGAGTACCAGTCGATAGGTATGGATTGATCAATCACCGTGGCGAAATATCGTACTAGAGGCTCTTCCTCATACTCGTAGACCTTAAGCAACTCGCGAATCCTCTCACCCAGCTCTTCAACCGGTGGCAAGCTGCATATCATAGTGGACGGTAATATGTTGAATAAAGCAGTGCCGAGGGTTACGACAGGTTTCCCCACCATCGCCGCCTCAAGAGCTATTGATCCGGAAATCATAGCCATCAGACGCGCGTGAGTGATCAGTGGACGTGATTCAACCTGAGGTGCAACCAACCTCACGTTTGGAATCTCGAGTAGCTTACGATAGTAACCCACCGTCCTTCTTCCGATAGTCCACGGATGCTCCTTGACTAGAAGCTTCATACCAACAGGAAGACTTGCGGCAACACAACGCACGGCTTCGATCTGGTTCAGATATCTACTATTGTGGACATTGATCTGCATCTCAGGCTCAGCATGCAGAGGGAAAAACGCATAGTCGAGATCCGGAAGGTCTTTCTCATAGACATACTCATTCCGAAAAACCCATCTTATTCGACGAGCCCTCATCGGGCGCTGTATTTTCAGAAACCAATAGGACTCTAGCATCCCTGGCCTGTGACGATTCCAATCGTCTGAAAAAAACTTACCCAGGTCTATGATCGCCATCTCGAAAAAGCGTTTCACAAGCGCCAGCTTTGATCGACGAGATGGCCGCGACGTCTGTGGTGGCATCCCGGCAGCCTGAATGATGCCTTCGTAGCGAGCATGAGTTTGCTGAACCGTCGTTAGGTAGTCAGTAGCTTGCTCAACAGCCTCCCCTGAGGGGGTAAAGCCACTCTTGTCATGATATTTTCTAACGAAGGACTCAGACCATTCACGTATACTTCCACCAGCATATATACAGTTGGCTACCCGAGTGGGGCGTAGGTTCAGATATGGAATCCCTCGAGCCTTAGCGAACAGATATGAAAGGTAGTCTCCCATGGTAACACAAATGAATCCAGCTACGAGGTCCGGCTTAACATCATCGAATAACTGACCCATCCGACGGCAACTAAGGCTCAAGATCGATAACATTCGTTCATGATTAAAACGCTGTACATAGTCCTGGTGTATCGTGTTACAGGGTCCACCATACACTCGACGATCTGCAACTATCACACTCCATAGGCTATCAATGTCGAGAGCCTCCTCAAACCTCCTGAGTTCAGCCATATCTGGCTGGTGAGACAAAGAATCACGGACCACTTCCCACTCTTTGAGAAGTGTGTACGAGTCTGACTCGATGTCGGGTGTTTGCTCGCTAAAGCGCTCGAAATGACTCTCTTCCGAAACATAGAATGCGATTCGCTCAAGATCTCTATGCTTCCGCATCGCTTGAGCAATATCATAAAAGACATCCAACGATGAACTCTGAGTAGCAAAGAGAACATTGCGGACTTGGTCTGATACTCCCGTGCCAGGACCGGTGCTACTGGCCATTTGAGGCCACCTTGAATACGTCAACTTTAGTGTTAATCATCGTCTTCCAGTTCATTGGGGAACTAGCGATAAAGGAGCCCAAAGCAGACTTGTCACATACGAAGGATAGTTCAGGTCTATCAGGTAAGAAATGAACCTTGCGCTGGCTGAAATAGGGGCGGGGGATTCAAGCCCACAACGATATCGTCGCCCAGAGTTCAAAGGGTGTCAACCTGTTGAGATTTGACTAATCCTAGCGCTATATCTGGATACAACTTAATGAAAGGCGCGGTCAATACGTCCACTAAATGTTCAAGCTTGGCAGGTCAACTTGGATGACCCCCCACCCAGCAACGCTCAACGGCAGTCCTCACTTGACTCCTATTTGCAAGGATCTAGACCGGCTGCGGATGAGAGAAGGCTCCGCTGAGAAAAAATATCTTCAAGTGACATTGGGCGTGTTTCAAGTACATGCAAGACATCCCCGAACTTTCGCATGTGCCGGAGAAACCAGTAGTCGAGTGAAAGCGCCTGATTTGTATCTCTGATACCATCATTATCACTATGGTGGATACACTCAACTACACCCGCCACTTCTTCGACAAATGCGTCGCGATCGAATCCCAATGAATTAGCCGTAACTTTCAAGTGACCAGTATCTAGCAATAAACCGACCGATGGCCCTGCCTCCTCCTTCAGTGACAAAGCCTCTTCCGACGTCGCACAAAGGAAGGGGTGGTCCCCGGCTGCAACATTATCCTCAATAACAACATGGTTCTCAATCAGGAACTTGACGTTAGCTTGGGCTGCTTCAGCCCCTAGATGCTTAACCGCGTCGAGAAACCGTCCCCAGTACTCCTGTCGTAGTTCCGGATGCACCTCAGTCATTACGTTTCCCAGATCATCCGGAGATGGATCCCCACAGTAACCCGCATGTGCGGAGAAAAAAGGGGCTCCGGAGCAGCTAGCAAGATCTAGCCCCAAATGGCAATGATCGATTGATCGCTGCCATAGTTGATCATTTAGGCTAGCAAGGTTGAGAAGAAATGGTTCCTCGGGAGCGGGGAAATAATTATGCGGTAATCGGGCACATCCTGCGGTACGGTATAAGTTTTCAAGTTTGTGATGGTGCCCGAGGCCCGAACTAAACTCGAGCATGAGGTCATGGGCTACCGCAACCGGGATTGTCTCTTCAAGCGGCTGCTGCCCGAAGACCATCGTACTGACTGCGAAGCGGAGCGAAGTAACAGACGTGTGATCAACAGAATGACGGTCGGTCACCAAATGATCATGTCCTCCTTAAGAGGAATATCAGCAGGAATATCGACACGTGCCTTACGGCCTACAACCTCCATCAAGCGTCGCGGAGCAATGCCAGTCGCTGGTCTCTTGAATCCCAAGACCTCTCGAGTGATTTCTTGGCCCGCGGCAATTGGTCGTAGTGACACCACGCTCCTCCTCATCCCTCGGATATTCCGGCTCTCCCTTTCAGTAGGAACCTTATGTCCAGTCCCAAGTGCAGCTTCTACCGCACGAATGCCCTCAATCAAAATGGTCAGATCCAACGGATCGCACGAACTCGTATGGTCCGGACCTGGTAGCATCTTATCTAGCGTGAAATGCTTCTCAATCACAACCGCCCCGAGAGCCACAGATGCCAGTGCTGTGTGGTCAGTCTGTGTATGATCCGAATACCCTACCAAGACCTCAAGTTCGTTCTCTAGCGTGACCATCGCTCGGAGGTTGGCATCATCTACTGCAGAAGGATAGTTGGTGGTGCATTGCAACATGATGACAGGAGGGTTACCCGCACCTCGGATCGCTCCAATCCCTTCTCGCACCTCTTCCATAGAACACATCCCTGTAGAGACAATCAAAGGCACACCCGCACGGGATGCATGCTCGAGAAAAGGTGTCTCCACCATCTGACCTGAAGCAATCTTGATGGCGTTTACCCGCTTCTGCATTAGAAAGTCTACATCGCGGAAGTTATATGCTGTTGATAGAAACTCGATTCCGAGCTCGTCACACAAACCAATCAAATCCTCATACGAGTCCTCTGGCAACTCAATCTTTCTAAGCATCTCAATCTGTGATTCGGCCCCATCTGTAACCTCAAGCTGATACGCCGCCTTTGGCGCATTCATGGTCACAATGTCTTCTGCCTTGAAGGTCTGAAACTTTACCGCATCGGCCCCGCACTCATGTGCGGCTCTGACTAACTCAAATGCCATCTCCCGATCACCGTTATGGTTCACCCCAGCTTCGGCAATTACAAAAACCGGATAGCCTTGTCCAACCAAGCGCGTACCGAAGGAAATAGGACTAATCATCTGAGTATTTCTCAACTGAACTACTACTCTGTTGGGCAAAGCTCAGGAGGTGTTCTCCAATTTTCCTTCCAGCGAATCCTCTGAACGGCCCAGTTTCAACTCTCCTAATCTCGGCCCTTCCCTCAGCATCTAGAGATGGATCACGAAGGTATGCGTTCACCGCATCAAATAATTCATCCATTGAGAATACATTCCTTACTCCTCCAGTCTGTATTACACGTTGATTGTGAGTCTGAATATAGTCGATCTGAATATCTTGCCGGCTCCGACCCTTATCGAGTGGGTCAAAGCCAGCAGCAACAGCCAGGTTAACGGCAGGCAGGTCAAATACTGCCGCTTCAATAACCATAGTGGAGAACATGTTGACCATTACATCAGAGTTCTTGAGAATCGACGCGATCAGTCTTGCTTCATCTCTCGAAAGATCACAGTTGAGTACATCTGATCGGAGATCCGGCTTGTTGACCACGACGAATGGATATCGTTCCTCGATGCTACTAAAGGCTTCGAGGAGTCTCTGATGACGAAGTTCTCCATTGATTCTGCGGAAGTAGATAGGGTGCAACCTCACAAGCAACTGCAGTGACTCATTGAATCGTCCATCTTGGATACCACGAGCAATATTCTCAGTGATTTCAGGTGCCCACGGAAAGCGAGTCGGGGACTTTGTCGCGAAGAAAAGTGTCTTTCGCTCCGGGTCAAGTCCCAGAAGATGGAATAACGACTGCCGGTCCATGTGCGTGTTTGGTTCATAATAGGGGTCCCAATGGGCGATTCCCCCGATAGAGATACGGTCTTTAGACACGTCATGGAGAGTCTCCAATTCTTTCGCCATTACATCAGTCCAAGCCACTACATGGTCTACTGGAGCACCTGCCATACCGAGTGAGGTTGGATTGTCCCAGCTCAGAATTACCGCAGCAGTGCGAACATTTTCCTTTCTCGACTCACGAAGTAGATATTGGTCGTAGTCCCACCAACCGGGGCTCGATACAACCACAAGATCCGGCTTATGCTTCTCAAAAAGTTCCCGGTGGAATCTGGGCGCGAAAAACTCTAACTCAAACCAAATCAGTCCTCGTCGGAGAACCTGACTCCACATTAGAAGTCGCCTCAAGCCGTTCCAGAGTAAGCCCATCACCTTACCGGACCATCGATCTTTAGGGCCCCATCCCTTTTCACCTAGCCAAATCTTATTGAAATCTTCAAGAGTTTGTATGTGATAGCGTCCATTGATCACGAAATATCGATGCAGCTTGATCACTCGTTGTAATTTTGACTTGGCCAGGTACCGCTCACAGGCTTTCAGGGCAAATTGTTCTACAACGATATTTTCCGATTCAAACGCCTCGCGGAATCCAGGTTCTTCTGCGGTGTGTGCGAGAATAACAATGCGAGCCCCCGACTTCTCAAGTGTCGAAAGCACATTTGTGCGCAGAAGGTAGCGCACGGTAGAGCCTTGGTTCGCATAAACGAAGACACAGGGAGAGCTCTCCCTGCTACCACCCTCAGTGGTCACTGAATGAGTCTTCTAGAAAGCAAACCAACTTGTTGGCCATGAACACCTCGGTAGCAGCCATAGATTCAACAGTGGCACCTCCGATATGAGGCGTTATGAGCAAGTTATTATGGGTGTTAGCATAGGCCAGAAGCTCATCCCTGTCAGTTTTCACATCCAGGCTGGTCTGCTCAGCCGCTATGACGTCTAGGGCCGCGCCAGCTAATTGTCCTGACTTCAGAGCACTTAGTAACGCTGACTCATCAACAACTCTACCGCGGGACGTATTTACTAGCACAGCCCCAGAAGGTAGTAATTCGAGTTCCTCAGGTCCGATCAGATTTACCGTCTCAGCATTAAGCGGCACATGCAGCGTAAGGACATCACTGTGCCTGAGTAATTCTTCCAGTGACCCACATATCGTGACGTCTGCTATCCCTTCCCTTCGAGATATGTCATACGCGTAAACTTGCATTCCGAACGCCGCCGCGTATTCCACAACCCTCTCACCAAGCCGTCCTAAGCCAACGATGCCAAGTCGTTTACCGCACAAATCGTGTCCACGAAAAGCGTCTCTATCCCAATTGCTGATCAATACTGACTGAAAGGCCCAGGGCAACCGCCGCATCAGAGCCAAAAGCAGCGCCCAGGTATGTTCCGCCGTAGCGCGAATCGTCCTCAAAAACTGTGTTTCTCCCTTCAAACTCAGGACAGAGATCCGTTTCTGCTCCGCATATTCGAGATCAATGTGATCTAGTCCAGTAGTGGCTGAGATAACAGCTTTCAACTGAACACCAGCGTCCAAAACCTCCCGATCAATTTGGTGACCGAGACGTACGATTAAGACATCATATTCAGACAAACAGTCTAACAATTCGGCTCTGCTCATATATCGCTCATCGAGTTCACCGAGAGACCGAAGGATCTGGCGGGCACTATCGCTGTAATTATCTGGTTCAAGATTAAGGATACGAATCATAGGAGGCACATCTAAATGCTTGATGGAAGTTTGTCTCTATATACAGGAACTTCATTGAGTGTTGGCGGATCTACCGGCTGATCAACGAACCTTCGAAACCATAATTCCGCGTTTACCCACTGCCAGACGAAAAAGGCATTGTGGTCCTTACCTTCGCAAAAACGATCGTGAGCCAACTCAACTTCTCTGGGGTCAAAGAGGCACCGTTCAGCAAAAGACTTGGATCGAATCATCTCATTAACTTCCGGACGCAACACTGTACGGAGCCACTCACGTTGTGGGGTTACGACCCCCCGCTTCTCCGCCAATCGAACTATATCGGGTAACCGCTTAGCCATAGCATGACGCAAAAGAAACTTACTATGCTCCAAACGAATCTTTTGATCACCAGGCAATCGAAACAAAAATTCTACGACACGATGATCTAGGTATGGCTCACGCAGTTCACGACTAGACGCCATCGACAATCGATCATTCATACGCAATACGCGAGGTAGTTTCGTAAATCGCAAATCTCGGTATAGGGCATTACTCAGGTGGTCGGAAAAGGGTTGAGGGAAGTCCGGTATCGGCCCGGTCATAGACTTGAGATCTGGCAAGATACATTCGGGACGCAAATGTGAAGTGCCATCCTGATAAACAGGCAACCCTGTTCCATCTCGCAAGCGTCGGACAGACTCTAGTCTGTCCGACGGATTCACCGAGCCAGATCGTAAGGTCTGCCGCAGATGTTGCCAGCGCCCTTGCTCTAATAAGTCCAGACAGAAAAACGGGCGAAAATAATTGTATCCGGCCAGCAGTTCATCGACCCCCTGCCCTTCCAACAAGACCGTGATTCCTACATCCCGGGCAATGGTGTGCAGATGGTGGTAGGCCACGGTTGCAACCCCACCGAAAGGGGCTTCTTGATGCCACATGGCTTGATAGGCCATATCCCAAACATCAGCTTTATCTAAGCGCTCGACTCGCCTTACCCAGTGGGCACGATGTGGCACCTCGGATGCCCACTCCTGTTCATCATAGCGTTCGTCGTCAAATGAAGCAGTAAACGTCTCTAGTCTGGCTTCCTTCTCAAGTAGTTGATCTATGGTGACTAACAAACTGGCTGAGTCCAAGCCGCCACTGAGGTTCACACCTAAAGGAACGTCACTCCGCAATCGCAATCGCACTGCGTCCTCAAGTAGCATCATCAGTTCATCAGCTGCTTCATCATCGGAAAGGTTGAGGGGGGAAGCAGCCTTTTCAGGCAAGTCCCAATAGCAACGACTTATCTCTTTCCCACCCTTGAGGGTCAAAGAGTGACCAGGTGACAAAACCTGAATTCCGGAGAAGAAGGTGTCTTCACTATGATCAAAATAGCCGTGGGTCAAATAAACTCCCCACGTCTTTAAGTTTGGAGCGGGTGGGTACCCTGCGGCAAGAATGGCCTTGATCTCCGAAGCAAAGATGAAACAACCATCATGCCAAGCATAGTGAAAGGGTTTGATACCTAATCGGTCTCGAGCACAGAACAGGCGTTGCTTACGAGTATCCCAGATGGCGAAGGCAAACATGCCTACGAACTGCTCAACGCAACTCTCTCCCCAACGTTCGTAGGCAGCCAAGATAACTTCGGTATCAGTATGACTCTGGTATGGGTAGTCACCCAGCCGATCCCGAAGTTCCAAATAATTGTAGATTTCCCCATTGAATACTATCCACAATTTCCCATCATGGCTGGACATCGGTTGATGACCCGCCGGAGAAAGGTCGATAATACTTAATCGGTTATGCCCCAGCCCCACTTTTTGACGTTCATCGATATAGAGACCGAGATCGTCTGGGCCACGATGATGTTGAATGGCGATCATCGCTTCCAACTGGGTCCGATTCCATCCAGGACCGACTATCCCTGATATACCACACATATGATTGCCTATCGCCTACAGTGGTAAGTGCTCAGCACACCAGCTAAGTAGATCTCTTGGTGAGAGGACACTCTCGTTGTGGACACAGCACCTGTTACTCAGAAAACTAAGTCCGTGGTACCTTCAGGACCTTCAATCCTACCTGCTTTCCCATCTATTCTTCTGTCTTGGGAACACCTGGCTTTCACCAAATTAGGCCTCTATCTCCACGAACGTATTAGTCCTCTTTCACTGCGAGCACGCGATGATGTCCCTGACCAATAACACAGTCCATTGCGGCTTCAGATGAAAGCTCGCCCTCAGAGACAGCACTCTCGAACCACCGGATGCTATCAACCGTGGCCTCTATAGCTTTTCGTCCCGACTCAAACAGTGAACGGTTCTCTCCGAACTCTTCACTATCTCCCGCTACAAAGATGGAGAGAAGGCTCTCCAAATCCGTCCTGTAGCTTGCCAAATCCTCCTCATGATCCAGCCGGCACCCCTCATCCCATCGATGAGTTTGATGAAATCCTCTGTCCGCTAACATCCTACTCAGTCGGTCCCAGTGGTAGAAATCCAAACGGGGACAAAAAAGATCATCGAGAAAAGTCCGCCGTTTGTTCGACGCCAATCCTGCCGATGCGACAGCATCCTCTATTACTGACCTTCCAAGATGAGTTGCAAGTGGCCGTAACAGTTGAATAAGCGGCCACCTCATTCCTTCAGTCGCATAGACTAGCAGATAGAGGTATCCCCCCTTCTTGACGACCCGGGCCAGTTCATCTAAAGCCCGTTCTTCGTCCGCCGTAATCATCAACACACCCGCACACCACACTAGGTCAAAAACTTCATCATCGAAGGGTATATCCAGGATAGAAGCACATTCGAACTGCACGTTGTCCATACCCTCTGCGCGCCGCTCTGCATCGGCAAGACCCTTTACACCCAGATCAATCCCGGTGACTTCACTCGCACCTAATCTGGCCATCGCAATGCTGTTACGACCGCCGCCACAACCTGCATCCAGACAAGTCTTGTCCTTAAACCAATCGGCATCAAAAGATGCAAGGCGTAACCTGCTGAAAAATAGTTCCACCGATTCGTCAAAAAGCTGTTTATCGTAGGGACCCCAGAGCTCACTGAATAGTTCGCCTGTCGCCTGCTCTAGGGAGTCTCTGCTAGCTGTCGTCATATTCTTCTTCCGTTCATCTTTAATATTCATTCCTCTGTGGTATCAATTTTTTCCTTCATAAGTACTTCAATCAGCTTGAGGTCTAATTCGCTATCGACGTTTACTGAACGCTCTGCAGGCATGATGTAAGGTCGAGTTACAGCACCCCATATAGAGTTTTGTTCCATTATTACATCTCGACGGGTAAGATAAACCGCCCCATTGCTCATATAAGCAGGCGGATCACAGTCCTGCCTACGGGTACCCTCCGGCGCTTCAACACCAAAGCTGATCAGTCGATTACCTTTTATGCGTTTCATAAAGATGGGGTGTGTCTCATATACCCTGACTACGCTGATTACCGCGTCACAAGGAGCGGAAAGGGCAATCTCCAAACCGTTTTCCAGATCCCTAACGGAACGAAAGGGGTCGGTTGGTTGAAGAATAAACACCCAATCCAGTACGATATCATCTTGCTGCTCGATAAACTGGACGGCATGCTGGGCAACCGGAAGCGTCGGTACTTCGTCACCTGAAAGTTTATCTGGTCTGACGAATGGGACTTCGGCACCGTATTTCTCACTGACCATAGCGATTTCTTCGTCATCGGTACTCACAATAACACGATGGAATAAGTGCTGTGCCTTCATTGCAGTCTCGATAGTATATGCAATCAAAGGTTTGCCAGAGACCAAACGAACATTCTTCCGTGGCACACCCTTAGAACCACCACGCGCTGGGATCAGGGCCAGTATCCGCGGAAGCGTTGCCATCAGTATGCAAGTCGCTTGGCAGTAGTTAATGGAACAGACGCCAATAGATCTGCTATCCGTTTCCCAGCCACACCGTCACCATAAAGTTTATCTGATGGAAATCTCCCATTACGCAGGTGACTGCGTATCGCTTCCGTAATCTGGTGCCGATCATGATCAACGCCGATAACATTGCTCCCCCTCTCACGTCCAACCTGACGGCTGCCAATATTGACGGCTGGAACTCCCAAGAAAGAGCACTCGCGAATGGCTACACTCGAGTTTCCGACCACGCCTTTACTGTTATATAAGACCCTAAGAAAATCCTCTGATGGCATGTTCTTAAAGAAATGGATATTGTCTGGCTTTTCAATTTCACGGAACATCCGAATACCCTTCGCTGTCCCACCCGAGCCAGCGTCTACATTTGGCCAAAACCATAGAGTGGGACTCCCAATCTCCCCAATAGCATGAAGGGTTTCTGTCACATCATGATGTGCGCGGTCATGCTCAGTCGTGACGGGGTGTTGCATCACGACAAGATACCCTTCCGATAGGTCGACGAGTGCCCCGACACCCCCATAACGCTCTACCGGATTAAAGTCGAGTTCTGGGTCCACAAGAACATGAGCTGCCAAATCTACGGATGGACAACCGGTGACAAATACCGTTGAAGGCTCTTCACCCATCTGGATGACACGCTGAGATGCCATTTCTGTTGAGACCAAATGAAGATCAGATAGCTTCGTGACAGCATGTCTGACCTTTTCATCGATTGACCCTGTTACCTCACCCCCTTGGATATGGACGACTGGGATATTCATATAGGATGCAGCGATAGCCGTGGCCAAGGTTTCATAACGATCAGCTACAGTAAGTACGGCATCGGGCTTCAGATTATCTAAAACTGTGGCCAACTCCATTAGTCCAAGACCAGTGGTCTTCGCCATTGTAGTCAAATTCTCACCCTCAAGGACCATAAACACACGGGCGGCCACTTCGAAACCATCCTGTTCAATGTACTCTACAGTATCACCGTAGCGCGCAAGTAACGCTGACGCCGCGACGACCAATTGAAGATCTAACTGCGGATGTGCCCGGATCGCCTCTAGGGCTGTTTTCACACGGCTATAGCTGGGTCGAGCTGTAACAACGACACAGATTTTTCTACGCTTCACTCTGTTGACTCCAGCATCTCCTCGGTGAGCAACTGGTCACCGACCACATCGTCGCGGAGGCGGCGGCCCACAAGCTCGTATAACTTGCTTGCTGGAATACCAGTCCCTGGCTTCTTCACTGTCAAGTGTTCAAGTGTTAAAGACGTACCCCCAGGCAAATCCGTACGAGTGACTACGCTTTTGCTAAACTGATCGCGCATAGGTGCCATTTCCACAGCAATCTGATCTTTATTAACTGGGTTAGCCTTCATTCTCTCAATGAAGCGGACTCCCTCTACAAGCTGGTGCAATTCTGAAGTGGTCACGGAGGAAGTCACATCAGGACCAAACATTTCCCTACTGAGGGTAACGTGCACTTCCACCATATCTGCTCCTAGGGCTGCCGCGGCTAACCCGGGATAGATAACACCTGAGTGATCTGAAAGTCCGACGGGACAATGATATCGATCTTGGATTTCAGCCAAAATGTTCAAGCCCACTGTTTCGGGTGGGCATGGATAGGCCGTCGTGCATTGAAAGATAGCGAAAGATGCCTCCTGTTCCCGCATCCAAGTCACTGTCTCATCTAACTCTTGCCAAGAACTCATACCCGTGGAAAAAAGAAGCGGGTTTCCTGTGAGCAGCATATGATCCAACAATGGACGATTTGAGACCTCACCAGAAGCTACTTTCCAGGCCGGCATTCCAACTTCTTGCAGGAGATCAACGGCCTCGATGGAAAAAGCCGAACTGAGAAAAAGTAGTCCCTGCTCTTGAGCGTGAAGGGCTAAGCCATGCCACTGGTCAAACGAAAACTCCATCCGGCTCCAATAGTCATATCGAGTGGCATCCTGTCGGCTAAATTTTACTCGCCAAGGCTCCCCCAGCGTGCTTTCTGCATTAGCAATATGTGTCTGGAACTTGATAGCATCCGCGCCAGCAGAAGCCACAGCATCAACATATTGATGGGCCATCCCCAAGCTTCCATCATGAGCCTGGGCTATCTCAGCGATGATAAGCGAGGGATGCCCCGGACCCACACTTCGCCCATCAATCTCGACAGATTGGATCACCAGATGCTTTCCATTGTCCGAAACACGCGCTGGTATGCCTCTTCAAGATCAAATCCTGAGTCAGTTAGGTGCTGAATAAGTGCCTTATTAACGAATGCATCAGCAGCCTGTGCAATGTTCATACCTCTGCCATTGAGCGTAAGATGCCCACTAGCTCGGGCCTGTGCGAGCATTGGCGTTTCTAGGGGCGAATAAATCAGATCAACAAAACATGTAGACGCCGGAACCGCTGTGAGAATTTTTGAAGAGAACTCAAAATTTCTCAAAATATCAGAGTGAGACAGCTGAAAGATCAAGCTATTAGCAGAGGAGGTCTCCTCCATTTCGGGTTCAGGAATGACCGAAGGAGATGCTGGCCCAAGTGCGCTGTACGGTTCCAGAGATGTGACACTGCCCTCTCCCATAATTCGCAGCCCCGACTGACCTTTAGTGGTTGAGTTTACAATGATATCAATCCCCTCAACTACCTCAGCGATATCCAATTCGTCGACATATTCTGCACGCGTACCGGACTCGGTTAAAACCCCGATTAGTTCAAGAGCCTTCTCTTCAGTTCGATTACAGATAAACACCCTTCCTTCAGACCCAATTGCATCCGCAAGAAATACAGCAACCGCGCGCGCTGCACCACCAGCACCAATCAGTAAGATCGACATGCCAGCAAGGTTATCCAGAAAAGCCTCTTGATGACCAGGGAGGGGCTTGATCAACATGTCGATAAAGCCTTGGCCATCAGTATTATAGCCGATCAATCGACCGTCTGATTCGCGGACGATGGTGTTAACTGCACCAATCTGCTGGGCTTTGGGATCCAGCCCATCCAAGTGCGGAATAACATCTACTTTATAGGGAACAGTCACACTTCCACCCACTAAGTTCTCGCATTCGCGATAACCATCGATTAGCCCAGCTAGGTTCTGGGGCTCCACATCGAATGGAAGGAAAACAGCATCCATTTCCAAGTCCTGAAATGCGGCATTCCAGAGCGAAGGGCTCTTAGCATATTGAGATGGGCGGTCACCGATGATGCCGGCAAGCCATCGACTTGAGGATGCAACAGAGTCGAGAGTATTACTCAGGTGAGGCTGCAGTTGATTGATAGTCATTTCGATCAAATTTTCCGACCAATCACGCCTGCGATGCCTTGGATTTCCGTCATGAGCTCTCCAAATGCTTCATAGTTCAACGCTTGAAGTGGATCTACTGCAGCCTTCTCCGGGGTTGGATGAACATCAAGGATAATCCCATCTGCCCCTGCCGCTACCGAGGCTCGTGCAATCGGAGCCACATATTTGCGCCGGAACGTAGAGTGACTTGGATCGACAATAATAGGCAGATGCGTGAACTCATGGACTGCTGGAACCGCTTGTAAATCTACAATGAATCGAGAAGTAGGCTGATGGGTATGTGGAGCTGCGATTCCGCGCTCACACAAAATAACGTCAGGATTCCCACCATGGAGTATGTACTCTGCCGCACCAAGCCAGTCTCTCAGGCTACAACCGAAGTGCCGTTTTAGGAGCACAGGCTTCTTCACCCGTGCGACCTCATTTAATAGAGGGAAGTTCTGCATGTTCCGTGCGCCAATCTGAAGAATGTCGGCATATTCTGAGACTAAATCGACAAGACGTGGATCCATGACCTCGGTCACTACTGGCAGGCCGGTTTTCTCACGGGCATCTGCCAAATACCGAAGACCTTCCTCACCAAGTTCAAAGAATGACTCACTTCTATAGGGAAATGTAAGTGGCTTATACGCTCCTCCTCTTATGATAAGCGCACCTCGTGATTTCACATTCTCAGCAATATCGAGGAGTTGGTCACGATTTTCCACAGCGCAGGGACCTGCAATGACAACCACGCTGTCACCCCCAATTTCAGTACCAAGAATACGGACGACTGACCGTTCTTTCTCAGCACTTCGAGCAGCAAGAGGGAAATTATTTGTCAGGTCATTACTGGATATGTCTTTCATGAGGGGTTCCAGAATTTGGAGGAATCGGTGGATCTAGTGCGTGACCATCGACTTACCGGCGATAGTGTTCGTGGATACTAGTAGCGCAGTTGGCAGCCCAACTCACAATCAAGTCAGCTTTAGTTCTCCGGCTGACCTGAGAGAACAGCAGGTATATTTCTAGCCAAAATTATGCCGTCCTTTATGGGGTTCTTGTCACGGATATATGAAAGTTCTATCTCGACACGCTTTGGATAATCAACTCTGCTTTTCCCCTGTGCTGTCCAGGGCCCGAAAATGCCCGGGCGTACACTTAAGAGTTCGTCTTTAGAGTCCCCATACCACTCAAGCTCTTCTTCGATAATTGGACGTGGTCCCACCAGTGACATATCACCCCTAAGTACATTGATCAGTTGGGGGAGTTCGTCCAGGTAGGCACGACGCATAGGCCGCCCCACCTTGGTAATCCTCGGATCCTGCTCAACCCGAAGTTTAAAACCATTTTCTCTGTACTGCTCTCTTAACTCGGGATCTTGCACTAGCCAATCCTGAGCACCTACCACCATAGTACGGAACTTTAGGCATTTAAATGGAACGCCCTTGCGTCCGCATCTTGTGTGGCCGAAGAACACGGGACCCGAAGAGCTAAGCCACACGACCGTAACCGCTACCGACAGGATCGGTAGCGTTAAGATGAGTAGCAAACTAGCCACGACCAAATCAAAGACTCGCTTCACAAGCTGAAAGGTATAAGACTGGTTTCGGATGGGTGGGATAGTCAGGCTAGAACCTGGATACCCGTTAGATTAGCAAGGAAACGTACCTCAGCTTAAGCGGTCCTGTCTACTCTTTTACTCAATAACAATGAGGTCGGTGAGTACGGGCACAAATAACTAGGTTTGCCCTGACACTTGCTGAATGATCTCAGCCATCTCTTTTTCAAAGCGATCACGGCTGAAACGGAGTGCATTCAAGCGACACTCCATTGGGTTGAAGGCATTGGGCTCAAACCTGTGTACCGCATCTAGCAGGCCATCGACTGAATCATCTTCATAGAGCAGACCAGTAACCCCAGCTTTCACGGTCTCGAGAGCCCCACCCTGGGCTAAGGCGATTACCGGGCGACCACCGGCCTGAACCTCCACAGGCAGAATGCCGAAGTCCTCAACTCCTGGGAACAGAAAAGCTCGGCTGTGGAGGATCAACTCGGCAAGCTGAGGCTGTGTAACTCCACCTGTAAACCGTACCGTTGGGCCAGCTAATCTTGTCAATCGAGCTCTCTCTGGACCATCACCGAACACGATCAGTTGAAACTTTCCCCGGTTAGCAGCCTCAATGGCTTTGTCCAGCCGTTTATACTTAACCATTCGGCCACCAGCTAAGTAGTAACTCCCCTGAACATCCACAGCATCAAATTGATCTACATCCACCGGAGGGTAGACGACTGTCGCATTACGACCGTAAGACCGGGCAATGCGGTCAGCCACATAAGCAGAATTTGCAATAAACCCACTGACATTCTTGGCTACCTGAAAATCTTTGCGCTTGAGGTACTTCAGTAATGGGCCGCCCAGTACTCCTTGAAGACCGGGATTGTAGCTGTCATACAAGTCCCATAGGTACCGAGGAGGAGTGTGACAGTAACAAAGATGGTATGCATCAGGGGCTACACTGACAGCTTTTGCAAAAGCGTGGCTGCTGGAAATCACTAAGTCAAAATCTTTGAGATTCATACGCTCGAATGCCCAAGGCATTAGTGGCAACAGACCTCTATACAGACGCTGCACACCCGGAACCAACTGCAGCACTCCAGGTTGAATATCGCACTTAGCAAAAACCCGGCGCACACGATAGTCAGGAGCATAGATAGATGTGAAGATGGGCGCATCCGGGAAAAGCCGAGAAAGAGATTGCAGAACACTCTCGGATCCGCCCCATGAGATGAGCCATTCATGCACCAGGGCGACTTTCAGATCTTTCATCAGGGCATCATCAGAGTAAAAGATTCTTGCAAATACTGTACTTCAAGAAACTGACCTTCAGGAAATTTTTTCGGTAGGGTGATTGTAAGGACTAATATGCCTGTCCTACTCCTGACAATAAACTTAGCCACCTTGCCTTAGAGAACGTTACAGTACGAACTTCCCAACTTCACTTACCTCCTTTACGTCCTTTTTTATGGATTGGTCAATTCTTGCTCGACCTTCTTGATAAAGTGGGAGCGCGGTTCTATCCGGATCCCCAAAACAGACAAGAAACTCCAGAGTAACTCTCGTGACTCCTCCAATAGTCACAGCCATCGTCTTGAATTGGTGCAACGAGGAAGCGACAGCTGCATGCCTCCAGTCTCTTCTGAACTCAGATTACAGTACCCTCAAGCTCCTACTGGTGGACAACGGGTCTCCTGATGACTCTTTCGAGGGCCTCAGGGCGTCATTCCCAGAAATTGAATTCCTGCAGACAGGCCAGAACTTAGGATACACCGGCGGAAACAACCGAGGTATTGAGCGAACCCTCAGGGGCAAATCCGAATACCTGCTGATCTTGAATAATGACATCGTCGTGGACCCCTGTGCTGTAAGCAAACTAGTGGATGTAGCAGAAAATTCGGACAAGAAAATTGGGGGGATAGTCCCTAAGATTCTTTATTACGATGACCCTGACCGCATCTGGTATGCGGGCGGTGAGTTCTCACCCATGCTTGGATTAGGACTTCATTGGGGTGAAGGAACTCCAGACCGATCTGACAACTCTGAGGGCATTCGCGATATCACCTTCATGACCGGAGCCTGTTGCCTTATTTCCGCCGAAGCACTCAGAGAACTAAAAGGGTTCGATGATGACTTCTTTGCTTATGTAGAAGACGCTGAATTATCTATACGTATGGCTAAGGCTGGATACACGATGTGCTACGAGCCTGAGGCTCGAGTCCTCCATCAATGCCCACTCCCTGGCACCCCTCCTTCACCTTTCCAGATACGACAGCGAGATCGAAACCGCCGCAGGATCATGCGCAAGCACGCTTCACTCCGCCAACGGCTACCATTCCTTATGCGCTTTTTCGTGACCCGGATCATCCTTTTGGCTCGCTATGCTCTCATGAGGGATTGGGAACGAGCTCGGGCCATTGTTCACGGGATGGGCGGAAATTGATTCAAACCGAACCGTACCGCTCGGATAGTCGTGCGAATTCCTTTAGTGCCATTGCTACTACCTGATCCATATTGTAATAGCGGTAACGTGCCAGCCTACCGACGAAGCTAACATTCTCCTCACTATCAGCTAACTGCTTATACCGTCTGTAAAGAGCCTCTGAGTCTGAAGTTGGAATTGGATAATAGGGTTCAGTTTCAGGGCCGAAATCCTTTGGATACTCTCGGACAATAGTGGTATTCTCACAGAGCTGTTCAGTGGCGTGCTTGATCTCAACGATACGGGTGAAATCATGATCGTTGGGATAGTTGACCTGCAAGAAAGGCTGCCAAAAGCCCGGCTTTCCATGCTCGCGCGCGCGCTCCTCTAATTGGTCTGGGGAGAAGGACTCGAATTCGAAGCTTAGCGAGCGGTATGGTAATTGGCCTAATGATTGTTCGAAGTACGTATCAATGGGTCCAGTATAGATGAGATGGCGGAACGAGACACTTTCTCGGACGTCCTCAAAGCTCATATTGAGCTGCACAGTGACATTAGGATCTGCTGCTTCAAGTATCCGATTAAACATGTTGGTATAACCATCCCTCGGTAGAGCCTGAAATGACTCGCTGAGGTAGCGATCATCACGGTTAGTCCGAATTGGGATACGTCCACAAACGGACGGTGCTAATTCCTGGGGATGTCGCTTCCAATGCTTAAGTGTATAGCCCTCATAAAACTTCCTGTATAATTCCCAGCCAACCTGTGAAACGATCAATTCTTCTGAGTTCTGGGGAGCCTTAATCTCTACCTGCTGTTTTCCTAGCCATTCTGCGAACTCAGCGCTTGTACTCGGCCGCCCCAGAAGTTGCTCAAACGTGTTTAAGTTGATCGGAAATTGCCAAAACTTACCCTCTGTATAGCTTCGGACTTCATATTTTACTGGATGCCACTCAGTAAACTGACTCAGGTAGCGCGCCACTCTATCAGAGTTGGTACGAAAATAGTGCGGTCCATACTTGTGCACCCGAACACCCGCAGGATCGTAATAATCGTAGGCATTACCGCCGATGTGGTCCCGCTTCTCGACGACTAATGAAGAGCGGCCAAGCTGAGTAGAAAGCCGTTCAGCAAGCACCAGGCCTGAAAAGCCGGCCCCTACAATTAAAAAATCGAAGTCTGAATTCATATCTGAAATGATGTTGAGCCTGGATAAAAACCTCAACCTGAACCAAGCCTTAGCGCAACAGGGTTTGAATGAAACTCATTGACCTTCAGGGGTCATCTGGCGTTAGTTTTCAAGAAATTCACTACTTCCAATGCTAATGCATGAGCCCGACCCGGTATTTCCTCATCCTGCTCACCTTGATCGTGGCGCCTAGCCCGATTAAGACTCAGGAGGTGCCTGATCTGGCCGAGCTATTCCTGGTACCCGGCGATATCGTTCGAGTATCGATCTGGAGAGAAGTAGACCTCAGCGGTGATTTCCAGGTCGACCAGGACGGAAAGATTGTACTACCCCTGTTAGGTGAACTAGAAGTCGACAACAAAGCCTGGAATGCCGTCAGGAACCAGCTTTTGGAAGGGTACCGTCGAGACCTTCGGAACCCCTCAATAGAACTCACACCATTTCGTAGTGTCTACGTCCTTGGTGAAGTGAGCCTTCCAGGTCGTTACAACGTCCACCCGACTAATGACAACCTAGCGGGGGCCGTCTCACTTGCAGGGGGAGCGACGCCCAATGGTGACATCAGGAAAATGCGAATTGTCAGAGATGGGATGATAATTCTTGATGGGATTGCAGGTGAGCAGGCACTAGCTGAACTAGGGATACGATCGGGTGATCAACTCTTTATTGGGCGACGCGGGTGGCTTGATCGTAATAGCACCTTCCTTGTGTCCGGAATCCTCTCAATTGCTAGCATTGCAGTGGCGATCCTTGCCGGAGGCGGAAGTTAGAGGCGTTACCAGGGAAGCCCTTGGATTGATAGCCCTATCGCCAGATTAAAGACATCATTCTCGCCTACCAAGTTACGGTTGAGGTTCAGTGACGGAGTGAAAGCGGCCCTCCACTCAACTCCGTTACGGAATTGCACCGCCTCCAGTTTTATCCCATAGATCACATCAGACATTTCAGGACCATCAGTTTCGAAATGGATTGTCGAAAACTCCGTCTGAAGCGCTCTAAAAAGATCTAAGGTCCAACGACCCTGGGGATGGTAGAGATCCCCCCCCAAGGTCCACCCAGATCCACCATATGCAGTGGGTGAGCTAAGGAGTTGGCCCGCATGGGTGTGCCCCTGCTGCAACCCGCCATTCCAGAATAACCGCAGCGGTGACTTCCCGAGGCGGAATCGGCGGAATCGCTCCGAGTGGTGAACCAAAGTATTAACAGTCTCGGCACGTAATACAGCTAGGCGCCCATCAGACCTTGTCCAGACCTTCTGAAATCCAAAGACTTGTCCCATCAGGTCATCAGGTTCCTCAACAATGTGACGTAAGTCTCTAGCGAAGTCGTCCTTGACGATCTCTCCATACACCTCTACACCTGCTCTGGGGAAAGCCCAACGGAAGAAAAGGGAGGCAAGTTGGTTCTCAGCTAGGCGGTTCTGAGACTCGACCAGTAGGAGGCCTGGCTCAGGATCGGTTACACCCGTAAACACGCGGAAAGCGTCTGAGAATTGGAATCCGGCCTCTGGTGGCATGGCGTGGATGAATCGAGCCATACCCAGCTCAAGTCCGTCGACACCCCGCGGGGTCAATGAAAAAACGGCCCCTGTGACGAACCTACGACCTTTTTCCACTTCCACCGGTGAGAAGTCGGATTGGGTAGGCCAACCCAAGATATAGCGCGCATTCAAACGCACAGCCCACAGGTCCACCGGAGAGTCCGTTTGACCGAAGAGATGAAGGAAGCCTCCTGCGTTGTTTCCCAGGAGAAGCGGATAATTGAGGGTTGGTCCCCAATGCTGTCCAGCTCCCGAAATACCCACTGACATTCCGGGAAACGCGAGGTGCAGGGCAGACGAACCCAGGCCAATCTGCACGTAATCCTCTTCGCCAAATCGCTGGGGTCTATCAATAGACTCAGGATGAAGCTCATCCAAGTAGATGGCAGACCCAGAGTAGCCATTGTCTGCTAAATCAAAGTTTCGGTTCTGACTCCAAGAAACTTCCGGAGCCAACCTTAGATGCAGGGGACCATATCGAAGAAAACCACCTCCCTCCAGTGCTGCCGTCAGCCCCCTACCCGCCCATATGGCACCGTCGTTTTCTCCGAAAGGGTAAGCAGAATTTGATATAAGTCCGACTTTTGTCTGGATCCATTCCAACTCCAAGCCTACTGGTGGTTCCAGGGTGAAGTCCATTTGGGCATGCCAGAGGTGCTCCGCATTCTCTGGAAGGGCGAGAGGGAGTTCACTGGGAGCGAGACTCTGTAAAGTCCAAGGGTGGAGGGGCGCGATATCCGCTAACTGGAGGATTCTCAGGTACCGTCCAGCCTCGCTACCTACCGGCAACCCCTCACGCGCACGCCATGTCGGCTCCTGAGCCACTACCCTCATTTCGAACCCTGTATCGACACAGATGACTAACAGGCACAGTAACAGCCCTGGAAGAAAGTCCGCTCTGAATCGCTGAGCAAATACCCTATGATAAGAAATTTGGTTAGGCTGCAAGATATGGAGTAGGTTAGATTTTGAGCTGCCAAAGATGGCCCCATCGTACCGGTGGCGTCCATCCTTGGGAAGCTGATTCCAGAACGAGTCGGTCGAACTATAATGGTACCTAACCTAATCCAACGTATAACTTTATTCTGCGTCGTGTTATGGCTCAGCTCCGGTGGGCTATTGCCTAGCACAGCAGTAGGACAGCAGGTCTCCATGGAGGGTTTACCGACCTTGGCAGGCCGAGCTGATGATCAGCTAAGGATCAGGCAGCTGCTGGGAAAATCTGGGACGGAGGGATACCTCCTCCGGACTCCCTCAACCCTTTTTGGCCAGATGGTCAAAAAGGATACCACGTGGTCAATATCCCTGCTTGCGCCGGAGATTCGTGGAATAGACAACTCTGATCTTCCGTCCTCTTTCAATGATGGGGCACTATGGGCTGGACGGGGATGGAATCACCTCATCACAATCGGGGGTAGGGCTAGGTTGGGCCGGATCACCCTTATACTCGCTCCGCAATTCATCTATCAAGAGAATCAGCCATTCCCATTCATCGTATATCCTCTTGGCGCAATTCCGGAGAGGAACCTCCACGCAAACCCTTTTCACCCAGAGCCGGAGTCCATGGACTTACCCATACGGTTCGGTACGGAACCACTGGACAAGATCGACTGGGGGCAAAGCAGTATTGCGATCGATGCTGGGCTTCTGAGCTTTGGCTTCTCGACAGAAAACGCCTGGTGGGGACCCGGTATCCGAAATGGCATCCTGATGAGTAATCAAGCCGCAGGAGTCCCTCGGGCTTTTCTTCGTACAAAAAAGCCAATCCAGACAGGGTTTGGGACATTCGAAGGACTCTGGATTTTGGGCCGCCTACATGAATCTGACTTTTTTGACCTTAACTCCTCAAACGACAGAAGGATGCTTAGCGGAATAGCTTTCACTTTCCAGCCATCCTTCGACCCAGGCTTAACCCTAGGCCTCGCTCGTACAGTCTTCACTCCTATGTCAGAAGGAGGTTGGTTCGGTGGTATTACAGCTGCCCTTAATGCTATACGCCGTGTAGGAGCTCCTAACAGGGACTACCCGAACTCTGAGGATCAGAGGAAGGGCGATCAGATCTCCATCCTTTTCGGACGTTGGGTGTTTGCTCCTCATGGGGTAGAAATCTACGGAGAGTGGGCAAGATTTGAGGAACCCTCCTCATTCCGGGATTTTCTGGAATTTCCACAACATTCCTCGGGATACACTCTAGGTTTGCAGTGGGTACAAGCATCTGACCGTAATGCCCGCCTGAGGATCCAGGCAGAGATTACAAACCTCGAGCCAAGCAGCACTTTTCGTCACCGGACACCCTTCAGCAGCTACGCTAGCCAGGGTGTACCTCAGGGCTATACACACAAGGGGCAGGTGTTGGGCGCAAGTATCGGACCGGGCGCATCAAGTCAGTGGCTGGCATTGGATCGTTTGGCTTCGACCTGGAGTGCCGGGGTATTCGCCGGCCGTATCCGGTGGGATGCCGCCGCCTGGCTGACCCCTGCTGTGAAACGCTGGGGCCGTGAGGACGTATCGATCTTCTGGGGTGGCCGAGGTGGAGTAGAACTTTCGGGATGGGCGCTATCCGTGGACATTTCTCGCAGAGTGCGTATCAATTACCTATTCCAAACCTTTATTCCCGACCCAGTATCCGGGAGAGCCGAAGGGGTCGACATGGCTAACACCTCTATCTCCGTTAATCTAGCCAAGAGCTTATGGCGGTGAACGAAACAAACAACTCTGACACGAGTAATGCCGTTCAGCACAGCGACAGCATGACACTTAAAGAGTTGATTCTCAGCCTGTCTCGACGCTGGATCCTCATAGGGTCTGTGTGGGTTTTTATATTCGCGATAGTAGTCGCCTGGACCTTTCTTTCGACCCCCCTATACCAGAGCACTGCTGTTCTACGCATCATGGACAACCGCTCTGGAAGTGGTCTGGCACAGCAGCTCGGTGACATCCCTGGAGCGGAACTCCTAGGTTTTGACAGAGATGAACTGGAATCAGAGATAGGAGTGCTACGCAGCTGGCGTCTAACCGAAGCAGTAGTGGATTCTCTGGCGCTCACAGTGGAAGTCAAGAAGCCCGCTGGAATCCGTAGCGAAATTGTAGAGGTTTTGGCGATCGGCGATCCAGAATGGGAAGGCAAGCTTACATTCCGACGTGAGGGCGAGACAGGGTACTCAGTTCGAGTAAAGGAACCTAAGAATGCCCCCCAAACTCTGAATTCTATCCAAGCAGGTGAGGTGATCGAGATCAGGGACTACCAATTGCGTCTTTCCCCTGAACTGCTCCAGTCCCCCCCAGCGACAATCCGCATCGACATTCATCTACGGTATCAGGCGGTGGACGAACTCCGTGATGATCTAGATATCAGCCGCCAAGAGATTGGCTCTCGGCTCGTCGATGTCTCGCACACGATCCCTGACCGCAAGATGGCTGCAGACATCGTAAACGCTTTGGTGGATGAGTATACGGTGTACAAGTCGCAGACCGAGCAAACCGAAGCTGTGTACACTGCGGAAAAACTCCGTGAGGAGGTCGAAGCCTATGCCGACCGGCTAGTCATCGCAGAAGAAGAACTACGAAGCTACCAGGAACTGAATCGTGTTGTCGCTCTTGAGGCCGAAGCAGGAGAGATCTACCGTCGATATGCTGAGCTTCTGATAGAGCGGGACAGATTCGAAGTGGAGAGGTCCTCTCTCGCTCAACTTTTGGCGCTCGTTGAGACACGGGCGGCTACCGGAGTAACTGGAGAGCATGCAGAGGTCGACCCCACAGCGTATAGACAGCTTGCGACCTTCCCGACACTCATCTCCAATGAAGCAATCCAAAATCTCCTGATGGGTCTGCAGGAGTTGGAGAATGAACGCTCAACACTTCGTGTCCTGAGACAAGAAGAAAACCAGGACGTACGTCAACTCAGTGAGCGAATCACGGAATTGGAAGGCGAGCTATTCCGGCTGGGTACAAACTACTTAGAGGGCCTAGAGGGTTACTTGGCTTCGATCACTAATGCTGTCGACACGATCTCCTATGAACTCCAGGAACTTCCGGAAAGAGAGATGGACTACCTACGCCTCCTCCGGAACCGCACGATTTTGGACGAAGCGCTGATCATGCTCAAGACCCAACTGCGCCTCGCGGAGGTACAGGAAGCAGTACGGGATGAGGGTGTTCGGATTGTTGACGTGGGTGTCGTTGCCCCAGAGGATGAACCTGAGTTCCCCGACCCGGTGATCAACCTGCTACTCGGCTTTATCTTAGCGTTAGCTCTTGGGGTAACAGCGGGCCTGGTCCGTGAAGCCTGGTAGCTAGTCCTAAGAAGCCTTCAAACGGAAGACTAGCTCCACCGTTCCATCTAGGTCAGGTCGGAGTCCGTCGTAGAAGCTCAGGCCCCTGCCCTGAGGTACCGTATACCCTGAGGGAGGAACGATTTTCACACCAACTTCCATCCCGCATGCCTCCGTGAAAGTTGAGCGCCCGTCACTACCACTAATGTCTTGATCCCATGTTCGATCCGCTGAGTAGAGTTCAAGCACCGCACCACTTACGGCTGCTGCTGCCTCATCCTCAACCCGAATACCAATCTCACCTGAGCAACGCTTGACGCTGAAGGAGAAAGTCTGGTCGGTCTGGTGGGTCACGGAGATTCCGTCGTAGAAGCTCAGGCCTCGACCCTCCTCGAAAACCCAGCCTGGTCTCTGCACCAGTGCAAACCCAAGGTCCCCGCAGGCAATCGAATCGAATACAGCCATCCCATCCGCACCGGTATCCTTAATATCCAGGTCTCCCTTCAACCCATAAAGCCGAATCGGGTACTCCGGGAACGGAGCACCCGAAGCATCCTGAACCGTCGCCCGGAGCGTTCCGAGGCACTTCTCTAAGGCAAAGCTCACCTCTTCCGTCCATCCCTCGTCAATCAGAATTCTATCCTGAAAGAAAGAGCCCTCATCTTCGTCCATGTAGAGCCTCGGAGGGACCACCCGAATACCCCAGTTACCAAAACTAACCGGATCAAAGGATACTGAGCCCGCAGGCCCAGCCAACTTCTCCGATAAATCTCCTTGTGGTCCGTACAGAATCACCTCGGTTTCTTCAAGCGGCGTCCCGTTCACATCTGTCACAGAAACGTCAATTCGACCTGGTCCAATCTTTACCAAGGTAAAACTGACCGCTTTCTTATCGCCCTCTTCCATTTCTATCTGGTCTGTATGGGCTGTGGGAGGACCCCCAATCATATCCTCTGGCCTCATGTAACCAGATGGCGGCTCATTGTGCACCCCATAGAACTGAGGAGGGACAAACTCGAAGAGGTATTTTCCATCGGTGCCGGTGAATCCCAGGGCGACCACTTGGACGTCATTGTAGAGGGCGATCTCTGTTCCGGGGACAGGGCTTCCAGAGCGGGTCACCGTCTCGACCTCCAGAGATCCGTAGTCCAGGATGTCCGTAATCAATGTGGCACAAGCCGACAGAAGAAGGATGAGCAAGATGAAAGGAACAGTCTTAGTCATGCTTGGGTTTTGAACTCCTTACGATCCGGTTTCTCTACCGTAAGCCAAGCCATGGCAAGAGAGAACCAGAATAGAGGTTCAGCTAGGGTTTGATAGAAAACATTGAAGGCAACGAATCCCGCGATCAGAGCACCCCAGGGACTAAGTAGTCCCAACGGATAGGCGAGTAGGAGCAGTGATAGGATCAATGCTAGGACACCCGATTCAGCCAACATTGTCACGTAAAGTGAGTGGAAATTCCCATACTTATTTCCAGGAAAGACATCTTGTAGTTCTATGTAGGAATTTCCGTATCCCATTCCGATGCTAGCACGCTTGAGGGATTCCGTGGCTTCTTCCATGCCCCGGCCCAGCAAGAGAAAATGCTCCTGAGTCGAGGCTTCTGTGGGAGACATTCGTTGTGCAAGGGGTTCAAGCGTACGAACTATTGTCGAACGGGCAGAGCCATTGACCATGAGCCCCCCGGATAACAACGCTAGCCCCACTAGGGTAGCGAGAGCGATCCGTCGGCTCACTCGAAACTCCCTACCTTCACTCCAGATAACCCATACTGTGATTACTCCTGCGAGAATGGCTGAGCGTGAAAGACTCAGAAGTATGAATAAACCCGCGAGGCCTACCCAGCCCCACCGGCGAGCTCCTGGATGTTCCCACCTTAGTAGGATGAATACGTAGAACACCATCAGGAGTCCACCACGGTTCGCATCCATCACTTGCCCAGAGATGCGGGGAACTATCCCGTAGTAAGTATGTGGCCAGAGGTCAATTGTGAGGAAACCGAATTGAAGAGGCTCAGACAAATTTGATATGAAGGCAAATACTTCCAATCCTGAAAAAATAAGTGCTATGCTGAGTCCCAGTTTCGCCCCTGCGACTAGCGCTTGCTTCGAATCTTCCCGACCAGACGCTGTAACTGCTACCGCAAAAGTGCTCAAACCGAGAAACACTAGAAGGGCGGACCGTTTTGCAGATACTAGAGGGTCCTGAGCTAGAAGCGTCGAAATGAGCACAACTGAGAGTAACAGTAGGAGTAGCAAGAAATACGTTCGACCCGCACCCCGAAGCGGTATTTGAGCTCGATTTTCCAAAATTCGAAAGCTCTCAAAGCACAGCACGAGTGGTGTGAGCACTAGGAAGGGGGTCAAGAGGAATTCTCCTTCTCCACCCAGGAAATCAATGCGGTCGACAGCCAGTAACGCGACCCAAAGAATAAGAAGGACCCTAGAGGCTAAGTTCCAGCCTTCCCAAGAGCTTGAACGCAGGGCAAGCGGCCGTGCACTATCCATCAACTCAGCCCCCTCTATGCCCTCAGCAAAAGCGAGAGGTTCTTCGCAAAGCCGTGCCCAGGGAGTGCCCGCAGGCGGAGAACTCGAAGCTTTCGTTTAAGGAAGGCGAGCCGTGGTATCTCCGAGTAGTCTCTAAGCATGTCTTGATCTTCTTGGGGGAGTTCCTCTTCGAAACGATCCAGGAAAATCTCAGCCTGCCGCGCGCTAGTTGCTAACCAGAATCGAAGTTTATCAGTACTTCTCAGTACCCTAACCACCTTTCGGATCCAGTACCCGAAACCTCCTGTCTGCTCATCATACTCACCAGTATGGTTCGTTGAATGCCGCCGATAGAGGACGGTGGCTTCAGGTAGTGCTACAATCTTACCAAATGCAGCAGCCACAAGAGTAATCCACCAGTCATGATGAGGAACTTCGTCGGGGATAGGACAAGCTTTCTCTATAAGATCTCGATTCATTAGGATCGTCGGACCAGTTGCCACATTCTCTACTATCAGCCGCTGAAGCGTTACTGGTTCTGGACGAATCTTGAGATAACGCCAGAGAGAGTGGTTCAGGGTTCGAAGCTTTGAGTCTGTTACCTGTAAATCGGTGTGTACCAATAATGGCCCAGGCCCGCTTGCCTCTGCTAGGCACAAGACCCTCTTGGATAACTCCATTTTATCTGGTAACCAAACGTCATCTGCATCACAGCAAAATACGTAGCAAGCATCATCGGGTAGACGCTCAATCAACCAAGAGAATCCGCCACTTACTCCGCGTTGTCGACCATCACTCGGATGGATAACAATCCTAGGATCAGAGGCAGCTATATCCTCTAACACGGAAAGAGTGTCATCGGTTGAACCATCGTCCCGAACCCATAAACGCCAGTCATCCAACGTCTGATCTTGAATACTCTGGATCTGTTCACGGATGAAACGAGAACCGTTATACACTGAGAGTACGATATGCGTCTCAGACATCATAAGTGCTTTGAAGTTCATCGTGTTGGGGCACCCCAAGGGGCCAAAACCTACCCCCCCTTCTCTTGAACAATAAGATCAATCCACCTGCGACTAGAGCCTCTGCAATCACAACTGATCCTGCCATTCCCATGCCTCCTAAAGACGGGACGAGAATTAAAGCCAACAAGATATTCAGTACACCTGCGAACAAGACGAGCATGGAGAACTGAAACTCAAGCCCCATAGGTAAGGCCCACTGAATGCCGAATACAGTGCCCACACCAATGATCGGTGCTAAGACAGACAAAACCTGAAGGATTGGAATTGCAATATCGTATCCTGGACCTAATAGAAGGTTCACTAGTAAGGGAGCAGCCAGAAACGAGGTTGACCCCATTACTACCCCTAACCCTCCGATCCAGAAGAAGCTTAGCCGGAGCAAGCGTCCTACTTCCGCGGTGTCCTTTAGGACAGAGTGGCTAACACGTGGGAAAAACGCCTGTGAAATAGGTTGAAGAAGACTTATCGCAGCTCGAACAATTCGCTCAGCTCCACCGAAGAAGCCTACCATAGAAGGCGATACTAGAAGACCTAGAATAAAAGCGTTAGCCTGCATATAAAGTCCGGAGGCTCCCCTAAAGACGAAGATCCCACTTGATTCCTTTAACGTTTGAAATCCTGCCATAAGGCTAGGCCTAGCCCAAGAAATTTCACTATGCATCCATAGAGTCATACAGAAAGTAGCGCTGCCCAGACCCAAAGCCTGCAAGGCTAGCACGCGCCAACCATCTTCTGGAGAATGCACCAAGAGAAAGACCCCTATAGTAGCCAGGACCTTCCCCGACGCTTCCAGTAATGCAGGTACCGCCATGCGCTCCTGTCCAAGAAAGTACCAATTTGGAGTCAACCCTCTCGAACCTGCATAGAGGAATCCCCATATAAGATACACCGGATTTTGAGCAAACAGCGGTACCGTGAAAAAAACCGTGATGACAAGGGGAATAACTAGAAAAAAAACAATGATCTTCGCGCTTTGAATTCCTAATACAGTCTTCGCCAGACTATGAGAATCCTGCCGAATACGGGAAACCACCCTAGTGCCTGATAGATCGAAGCCAAATTCAACCACTAACACAAGCCACAGAGCGAACGACTGCGCAAAAACGAGAAGCCCAAACCCCTCTGGCTGCAGAACGCGTGCTAAGTAGGGTACAGTGATGAAAGGGGTTAGGAGTCCCACTAAATGAGCTGTGGATAGTGTCAGGGCGTCTCCAGCAAGCTTGCTGCGAATTCCCCTTCTGAGAACCGATCTGCTGTTGTGATCTATTTGCGGCATTATGAAGGATGGCCACCTAAGGGGACAACCATCGAGGTTCCACGGACAGAGGAAAGGAAATCAATCCATTCCTGGGCGGTACGATCCCATGTTAAGTGCCGTGTAACCTCTCTTCCAGCATCTGCAAAACGAAGCACCTGTCCCTCATCATTTGACAGTGCCAGTACTTGTCTTGCTAGGTCCTGCGGGTCGTCAGAATCGAAAAAGACACAAGCGTTTCCACAGGCTTCTCTATGTGCTGCTATGTCACTTACAGCTACAGGACACCCAAGCGCCATAGCCTCAAGGGGCGGTAGCCCAAACCCTTCATAGCGGGAAGGAAACACGAAGCATCTGGCATTCTCAAACAATGCCCGAAGTTCATCATCATCTACCCGGCCCAAGTACTTCAATCCATGCCCGAGCTTATTAGGGCTGTTGGCATATACCGAAGGAGATATATCCCCGACCACCGCCAACACATGCCCTTGCTTCTCCAACACACTGGCCAGGGATGTCAGTGCTGCAAAGTTCTTGTGCTTAGCTCGTGCACCGACAGTTAAAACGTATCTTCTCGGCAGCAATCCGGCCTTCTTCAAAACCGAGAGGTCAGCCTTCGCCTCAAGGATATGATCAACGCCACTTCTAATGACAGTCCACCTCTTCGAATCTGCTTTCAGTGCATGTGAGAGGCGTGCTTTAGAAAACTCCGATACCGTTATGAGATCTAGGCCATGGGCAACTGCTGAACGGTATAAACGACGGTAAAATGATACGAAAATAGGGTTATATGTCGAAGGAAGGTCAAAAACATGCGCATCATGCATGAGCACGGCCCCCCTCCTTAGACCATACGGAAACCGGTTTGCCAAATTAACTAGATACCGGTTACGAACCGCCTCGGGAAGTTGCACGTTTTCCCAAAAGACTCCACCCAGGAGCCCATCCGATAGCCCACTCACAATCTCGAATGGAAGCCCAATTTGGTCAGCTTCAGCTTCAGCACCCGACGGGATCATAAGGGAAAAAGAATCCTTGGCGGGACTCCGTGCTAACGCACGACAAAGTTGTCGTGCGACACGCTGAACCCCTGAGACGGGTTGAGTTATAAACCGACCATTGATACAGAAGTCCGTCACCGATGACGTCCCTGATGATTCAGCTGTGGCTCCCTACTCCACTCGCAGGGCCAGTATATGTCACCGCCCATGACACTTTTTGTACTTCTTCCCACTACCGCATGGACACGGATCATTGCGTCCCGGTTGCTTATCCACCTTGATTGGCTTGCGTGTTTCTTGTTCTCCCCTGTTCGTGGCTAGTCTTCTAGGATCTGGCCCACCAGCACTTGCTCTAGAAGACATTCCTAGCTCATCTCTTCCGCCAACACCGGCGGGCACCGGCTCACGGCGAGCTTCTTGAGCCGCACGACTTACTGGCGAATCAGTAGGACCAGAATACGCCAACCGCTGAGGAGCGCGGCGTTGTGGTTGAGGAGGACCGAACTGGGCACGGAAGAAGTAATTCGAGACGGTCTTTTGAATGTCAGCCATGAGATCGACAAACATCTCGTACGCTTCTTTCTTATACTCGACAAGCGGGTCTTTTTGACCCCAACCCCGGAAACTGATCGAAGCTTTCAAATGGTCGAGGTCATATAGATGGTCTTTCCACTTATCATCGATAACAGAGAGCATGATAAAGCCGGAGACCTGCTCGTGGTGTTCACCTAAGCTCTCGACCTTCTTGAGGAAGGATTCTCTGAGTGCTCCGGTCACCCACTGTTCGATTTCGTGGCTCTCATGCTCATGCTCTATGTCGTTATCTTCGGGCAGCTCTTGAACCATGACGAAAGAGTCAAGCAGAATCCGGCGACGTAATCCAGCTAGGTCCCATGACTCTTCAGCCGCATCCGCCGGTGCATATTCATCAATCAGGTCGTGAGCCGCTTGCTCAATCATTTCCCAGATCTCGCCCTTCAGGTCCTCACCACCTTCGAGTGCAAAGAGTCGGAGATCATAAATGACCTCCCGCTGCTGGTTCATAACATCGTCGTAGTCGAGCAAGCGCTTTCGAGCTTCGAAGTTATTAATCTCGACTTTCCTTTGAGCACGCTCGATGGACTTGGTCACAAGGCCGTGTGTAATCACTTCACCTTCCTGCGCACCCATCTTATCCATCACGCCTGCAATGCGTTCCGAACCGAACAAGCGCATCAGATCATCTTCGAGCGAAAGGTAGAACTGTGAGGATCCGGGATCGCCCTGACGACCAGATCGCCCACGTAGCTGCCTATCAATTCTTCGCGAATCGTGACGCTCAGAACCGAGTATCTGAAGTCCACCATCTTCTAGCACATCATCGTCTGCCCAATCTCGGCGGATCATTTCCGATACTGAAACACCGTTCTTGTCAGCAGCCTTGAATACTTTGTCGAGCTTCATTTGCTCAGCTCGGACCGGATCAACAGGAATGGCTTCTTCGAGCTCTGTTCCCTGCTCTATAAGCCACTCAATAGTTCGAGGCTCTGTAATGCCAGTTCCAAGCTTAATGTCGGTCCCGCGCCCTGCCATGTTCGTGGCAATTGTTACAGCACCAGGTTGACCTGCATCTCGGACCACTTCGGACTCACTTTTATGATGCTTGGCGTTAAGGACCTGATGCGGAACCCCGCGTCGTTTGAGCATGCGTGAGAACGTCTCAGAAATATCAACATTAGTTGTACCAACTAACACCGGGAGGTCCATCTTATTGAGCCGTTGGATCTCATCCATCAGTGCGTTGTACTTCTCACGTTTAGTGCGAAAAATCAGATCATTACGATCATCACGAACCACGGGCTGGTTCGTTGGAATGACCAACACGTCCAACCCGTAGATCTGATGGAACTCCGTCTCCTCTGTCTCTGCTGTGCCTGTCATTCCAGCCAGCTTGTCATACATGCGGAAGTAATTTTGGATTGTCACTGTGGCGAGAGTTTGAGTTTCACCACGGATTTCTACGCCTTCTTTAGCTTCAACAGCTTGGTGAAGCCCGTCGCTCCAGCGCCGACCAGCCATCTGTCGACCTGTGAATTCATCAACGATCACCACTTCCCCGTTCTCGCCGATGATGTACTTCTCATCCTTGTGGAAGAGCGTGTAGGCCTTTAGCAGCTGGTGGATGACATGGATTTTCTGGCTCTTGGCTGAATACTCAGCTTCAAAACCTTGAATCTGTTCCCTTTTATCATCAGCCGAGAGCGTCTCACTTGCCTCAATCTCCCCGATCTCAGCAGAGAGATCCGGAACAGTGAACGCTTCAGGTTCATTGGGTGAAAGCTCGTCGAGTCCACGATCGGACAGATGGACGTTATGCCCTTTTTCATCCATCGCGAAGTAAAGCATCTCATCAATCTCGTGAAGCCGCTTCTCTCGCATATAATCCGCTTCGACTTTGTTGACGAGCGTTTGGAGTGACGGGTCATCCGCCAAGAGTTTCATGAATTTTCGATGCCTAGGCGTGCCTCGCTTCACCGCGAGAAGCTTTTCGCCCGCCTCGAATTGTTCTCCAGCAGCAATATGTTTTTGGGCTTCACTTACCAGATCGTTCGTTATACGGAGCTGTTTCTTATAGAGACTGCTAACAAGTTGATTGTACTGCTTGAATGGGGTCGATGTATCACGCCCCACAGGCCCCGAAATAATAAGTGGGGTCCGGGCTTCATCGATGAGGATAGAGTCAACCTCATCGATGATCACATATGCATGCCCCCTCTGTACACGCTGCTCTAACTTATGGACCATGTTATCGCGCAGATAATCGAATCCGAACTCATTGTTAGTCCCGTAAGTGATGTCGGCTTGGTACGCTGTCCGCCGTTCCGGAGACCCGGGTTCATGAAGATCGATCACATCAACTGTGAGGCCTAAGAAACGGAAGACCGTTCCCATCCACTCGGCATCACGTTGGGCGAGATATGAGTTGACCGTCACCAGATGGGCCCCCCTCCCCGCGAGCGCATTCAAGTAGAGTGGCATCGTTGCAACAAGCGTCTTGCCCTCACCTGTAGCCATCTCAGCGACAATCCCTCGATGGAGGGTAATCGCTCCGATCAACTGGACGTCGTAGGGAATCATGTCCCATGTCATTTTCTGACCTGTGACGGTGATCTCTCTTTCTAACAGTCGGCGACAGGCATGTTTCACGACTGCGAACGCCTCAGGAAGTATCTCCTCTAGGACATCCTCAATCGTATCTAGTAGATCTTGATCTAACTCACCGAGTTGTAGGGAAAGTCGTTCTCGTTCGACGGCATCTTCAGATTGTGCCTTTTCATCCCGTAAGCCTGCGATCTCAACCTTAAGCTGTGATGTTGCAGTATCGATGCGCTCCTTGAACTCCGTTGTCTTAGCAGACAGCATTTCATCAGATAGGCTGGACAACCCATCGTAAATCTCATTGATCTCATCGATCAACGGCTGAAGTTTCTTGGCTTCACGTTTGTGGCGAGAACCGAGAAAAGTCTTTACTGC